>JANNEN010000098.1:0-16386 GCA_031378715.1 Emticicia sp. | reverse complement strand
TAAAGAGGAGTACATCTTCCAAAGAAACTTTGTCGAAAGATTCGGCGATTTCAAGTTCGCCAACGTGCCGATGGTAAGGAAAAGTAGAAAAAACAGGAAAATGAGGCGTATTATCCCAGCGATAAAGTGTTTTGTTTCGGTCGTTCATCCAGTGGTAGCCATAGCGTTCATTTGAAGAATCGAAGAAAATTGCTTCAAAAGTTTTCAAATTAGAGCCATCAACAAGTGAAATACTGAGTTTCAAAACATCACCTCTGCTATTTCCTTCATTTCTTTCAATCTTCCAAGATTTGATAATCGGCGAATACTGTTCAAGAAGTTTTTCTGGAATTATCATAAAATTTCTTTCAAATCGCCTTGATAACCTTTCATAAATTCTATTGCCAACTCCCATTCCATGTCGTCATCTTCTTTTTCGATTATGCCAAATCTTGACAAAACAGGGTCGGTTTGCTCAACTACTCGCTTACGAAATTCGTCGAAATTCATACCGTACTTTCTTTCATAAATAGCAATTTGTCCTTGATAAAAGGCGATTTTCTCTCTTATTAAAATCTGAACTTGAATACGTGCAAAATCTAAAACACTCGTATAACCAAAGCGATGGATGGCTTTTTCAAGGCTCGACTTTCCTACTGTTGCTGTCATAATTTTAAGTGTTTTTTCCAAAATTACAAAAGTATAAAAATTGAAGCCCAAAATTACAGAATTATTTTCGATAAAAATCAAGAAAGCTGATTTGCGATAAAGAGGAGTATGCTACATTTTGGAGAAAAATTTGTTTAAAGCAAAACTTGGATAGTCTATAAAAATATCATAAATACATTTCCGTACCTTTGTGCATGGATTATTTTAAAAAACTACTTGATTTGCTCAAAATTGAGCGAGATGCCGACCACGCTCAGTACCGAAAACTTACCGAACAATCTTCCGTTTCCGAACGCCGTGCCAACGGACTCACGTGGTATCCGATTGCGATTCGTGGCTCTGAAATGAGTCGGGGCGATTACCTCTCGGTGGAAGTCGAACGAACAACGCACCAAGATATTTCGCACCAGTTACGGACAGGAATGCCCGCCGTTTTTTTTGGCAACCACGACCCCAAAAACGACCGTGTGGAAGGCACGATTTCTCACCAAAACGGCAACCGACTAAAAATCACGCTCCGCACCGATGAGTTACCCGATTTTGCCCGTGATGGTAAGCTCGGTATTGATGTACTTTTTGATGATAATTCTTACGACGAAATGCAGGCAGCTCTCAAATTTGCCAATGATATTTCGGACAAACCAGAGGGAAATTTGGTGCGGGTTTTGACGGGTGAAAAACAGCCTACTTTCAGTGAAAATTTACATAAAATCTCATTTCCAAAACTCAACGATTCTCAAAACCAAGCAGTCAATAAAATACTGACAGCCAATGAGTTAGCGGTTGTTCATGGCCCACCAGGAACAGGAAAAACTACTACATTGGTGCAGGCAATCAAGGCTTTGATAAAGCAAGATAATCAGAAGATATTAGTCGTTGCACCGAGTAATACTGCCGTAGATTTGTTGTCAGAAAAACTATCAGAAGAGGGGCTAAACGTGCTACGAGTAGGCAATCCCGCACGGGTTACGGAGCGGTTAATGTCGCTTACATTAGATGCAAAAATGGCTGATCACCCGATGATAAAAAACGCCAAAACACTCAAAAAACAAGCCAATGAGTACAAAAATATGGCCCATAAATACAAGAAAAGCTTTGGAAAATCGGAGCGTGACCAACGCAAAGCCTTGTTTGATGAAGCCCACAAAATAATGAAAGAAGTGGGCAACACCGAGCAGTATATCATTGATGATTTGGTGGCAAAAGCTCAGGTAATTACGGCAACGCTGGTAGGGTCAAATCACTATACGGTGCGAAATGTAAAGTTTCATACCGTGGTAATCGACGAAGCGGGGCAAGCCTTAGAACCTGCTTGCTGGATTCCGATTTTGAAAGCCCAAAAGGTAATCTTGGCGGGCGATCATTGTCAGTTGTCACCGACGATTAAAGCTCCCCTTCTGGGAACGGGGGGGGCTTCCATACGGGGGGCAGGACTTTCTCTAACCCTCCTCGAAAAGTGTATTGCCCTTCACCCCGAAGCCGTGGTTCTGTTGGAAGAACAGTACCGCATGAACGAGCAAATCATGGCACATTCTTCTAAGATTTTCTACGAAAACAAGCTAAAAGCCCACCATTCGGTGGCAAAGCATTTGCTTTTTGCGGGTGATGCTCCCTTGACCTTTATTGACACGGCGGGGTGTAGTTTTGATGAAAAATTAGACGGCACGAGTTCGACAAATCCCGAAGAGGCGGCATTTTTATTCAAGCATTTGAGCTTTTTTATGGCGGAATTAAAAACCCATTTTTCGGTAGAAAATTTCCCCAGTATTGCCATTATTTCGCCTTATAAACAGCAGATAAATATACTGAAAAATCAACTCGAACACTCGCCCGATTTGCAGGAGTATTTATCCAAAATTTCGGTTAATACGATTGATAGTTTTCAGGGGCAGGAGCGAGATATTGTTTATATAAGCCTCACAAGGAGCAACGCCGAAGGCATGATTGGCTTCTTGTCGGATATTCGCCGCATGAACGTAGCCATGACCCGTGCCAGAAAAAAACTCGTTGTCATTGGCGATAGTGCTACGCTCGCCAGTTCGGCTTTTTATGCAGATTTTATTACTTTTTCGCAGGAAATCGGGGCTTATCGAAGTGCTTGGGAGTGGGTTTGAGTAATCTTAAACCGTTGTCTGAACGAAGTTTCAAAACGGTGTCTGAACGAAACCTCAAAACGGTGTCTGAGCGAGATCGAAGACCCGTTTCAGTTTATTTCACTAATCCTTGTAAAATTTCAAAATTTAGTTTTTCATCAAAAATTGCCCGTATTGGTATCTCAAAGCCTTCGATTACTTGACTTTTGATGGTACCGTTGTCCGATTTCAGATTCAATTCGTAGCGATTTTCTTGCAAAAGATACTGTTCAACTACCTCATTATCAGGGTCTATTATCCAATATTCGGCTACTTTATGGGTTTCATAATCATCGAATTTTACTCCTCTATCTTTCTTGGCGGTACTTTTTGAAAGAATTTCTACCACAAAATCAGGCACGGAAAAAAGCGTTTGTACTTCTTTGAAGTCTTTCGCTTTTTCGTTTCCAAAAAATACAATATCGGGTTCGTAATCGTTTCGAGTAAAAACCGTCATGATTTTTTCAAAACCTACAAAACCAAGGTCATGCATGTAACAATAAATATTTAATAATTGGAAGAGCAAACCTGTTGCTGTATTATGCCGTTTCATCACGGGTGAATGTACAATGATTTCACCGTTGATAAACTCAACTTTCATTGATTCATCAATATCATTGTAGAATTGTAACCTACGTTGGCGTTCGTCGTTGAGTCTGTTATTTACCTCTTGCATCAACAAAGGAGCATCGGGCAGGTCGAGTATTTGCTCTAAAATATTTTCGTGAAACATTGGCATTGGATTTTACTCTACTAAGGTACGCAATAAATATTTATTCCCAAATTTTTATTAAAAAGACGGGGTCGCCTTAGACGTTGGGAGGCAACGTCTTTTTGATTTCATTCTGTTACTCCTCGTCAGACGTGGCAGTGCCACGTTTCTACCTGATTGGTTTGCGGTATGCTCCGAACGGGATTTTTAATAAACTCCCCAAACGGGCATTTTCTTCGGGTTTCATGTGGGTATCAATACCGTAAATGATTTTATCACGGTCGAGGGTCATATACGTACCGAAGAGCCTGTCCCAAATCGAAAAAATATTCCCGTAGTTTGAATCGGTATAAGGCAGCACATAATGGTGGTGTACTTTGTGCATATCGGGCGAAACCAACACCCAAGACATAGCATTATCAAGCCACTTCGGAATCACGATATTGGCGTGATTAAACTGCGAAAGCAACACCGATATTGCCTGATACATAAACACCAACCACATCGGCACGCCCGCCAACACAATGCCCATCGTCGTAAAGACAAAACGAAAAACACTCTCGCCTGGGTGGTGGCGATTGGCTGAAGTTGTATCAACATTCGTGTCTGAATGATGCACGAGGTGAAAACGCCACATCCATTTTACTCGGTGTTCGGTCCAGTGAATAAACCACGCCCCGACCAAATCCAAGAGTAATAAGCCAACGATTGCCGTAGCCCAGAGTGGCATTTGGGGCAACCATTGCAAGATTCCGAAGTGATTGGTTGTTGCCCAATCGGCTGATTTTAACAAAATAAACGCCAGCACAAAGTTCACGATAATTGATGTAATCGTGAAAAAAATATTGATTCCTGCGTGCTTGATTTTACTATATTTGAAATTAAATAACGGCACGGCATATTCTGCCATCCAGAAGAAAGCGATGCCACTAATCAGAATCAAACTTCGGTGCGATGAAGGAATCGTTCGGAAATATTCTACTATTTGTTCCATAAATTTATAGGGTTTTGTTCTTGAACTATAAAAATAGTACAAATGTTTCGGGAAACAATACACTTCTTGCGGATTAAGCGAATCTTGCAATAAATTTATTCACAAAATACTTACTATCAGCTCTTTATAATCTAATCGGGACTTTTACTTCGGTGTTATCCCAACGCAAAACCATGTCAGTTCCGCCCTCAGCGGCAGCAAATTCTATTGTTAATTGCTCAATCGTTGCAGTTGTTTTGCCAACGGGTACATCAACTCGCAACACATCGGCTTTTTCGTCGTGGCTTGTTCCCCACTGACCCGTTTCGCTATTTAGCACAATCGTCCAATTATCGGCATTTGGTATTGTCCAAAGTGTGTATTTTCCTGCTTTCAGGGCTTTATCGCCTACTTTGATGTCTTGCTTTGTTTCAAATATGGTGGCTTCGTTTGCCCCAGTTCGCCATATTTGCCCGTAAGGCAGCAACTTCCCGAATATCTCACGGTCTTTTTTGTAAGGTCGGCAATAATCAACCTGCACGGCGAGTCCGTTTTGGTCAAATTTGGCAGTTTCGGCGGGACTTTTACTCTTGGTGAAAGTACGGAGTGCAACATAAGCAACTGCCAAAACAGCAACTGCGATGAGCGTAATTTTTAAGATTTTGTTCATTTTGGTTAAGGTTTAATGTTTTTGAAGAAACATTTTGGAGCGATAAAAAAGTTCAAAGCGGTAGTGTTTGAAATTTTATCAAAAAAAGTAAAGAATATTCGATGAAATCCCCGTAAAAAGCGGCAATTTTGCATAAAACGAACAGTTTTTGATTTTCTGGTGTTTTAAATCAGCACACTTTCACCATCTATTTGTAATTGTCCACGGAATCTATGCTCGACATCATTCATTTACTACCCGACTCAATAGCCAACCAAATAGCGGCGGGCGAAGTTGTGCAGCGACCAGCGTCGGTGGTAAAAGAGCTTTTAGAAAACTCCATTGATGCCCGAGCCAACAACATTCAGTTGATTGTGAAAGATGCGGGCCGCACACTCATTCAAGTCATTGATGATGGAATGGGAATGTCGGCAACCGATGCCCGCATGAGTTTTGAGCGGCACGCCACCTCCAAAATCCGCACGGCCGATGACCTCTTTTCGATTCTGACGATGGGTTTTCGGGGCGAGGCTTTGGCTTCGATTGCGGCCATTGCCCAAGTAGAATTGCGTAGCCGACGAATGACCGACGAAATCGGTACGATGATTCGCATCGAAGGCTCGGAGCTGAAAACCCACGAAGCGGTTTCTTGCACGAAAGGCACTAATTTTCAAGTAAAAAATCTGTTTTTCAACGTTCCCGCCCGCCGAAATTTCTTGAAATCAAATCCCGTTGAGATGAAGCACATTCTCGACGAATTTCAGCGGGTTTCGTTGGCTCACCCCGATATTACATTCACGCTTTACCACAACGACGTGGAGGTTTATAACCTTCCTGCGGGCAAATTGAGCAAACGAATTGTTGATATTTTCGGAAAAACCTACCGTGAACAATTAGCCTCTTGCGAAGAGGAAACGCCGTTTGTGAATATTTCGGGCTACGTCGGCAAGCCCGAATCGGCCAAAAAGGGGCGTGGAGAGCAGTTTTTCTTTGTCAATAAACGATTCATCAAGCATAATTATCTGCACCACGCCGTGTTGAGTGCTTTCGAGGCAACGATTCCCGAAGGTAGCAGTCCGTTTTACGTGTTGTTTATCGAAATTGACCCCTCGCACATTGACATAAATATTCACCCAACCAAAACCGAGATAAAATTTGATGACGAACGAGCCGTTTATGCCATCATTCGCTCGGCCGTTCGGAGGGCAATCGGCGTGTATAACCTCACGCCCACGATTGATTTTGAGTCGGACATAAACTTTGCTAACCTGACCAATACGGGGCGTTTCAGCGATTCGCCCACGCCGATAAGTTCGTCATTTTCTGGTTTGGCTGATTTTGAAAATGCCCGTCCGCAGACAAATACCTACCAACCGTCCAAAGAAGATAGCTTTCGAGATAATCGGAGTGCCGACCATCGGGGTGCCGACCATCGGAGTGCCGACCATCGGAATACCACCCCAGCAACTACTGAAAATTGGCGAAAACTTTTTGATGGTTTAGAAGGTTTTAAACCTAACAACCAAGCAAATATTGGTTTCGATGCCGAACCCATGACGATGGGTAGCAAAGCCAATGATATTTCGGACGAAAGCAAACGCATTGCCGAGATTCAGGAAATCAGTGCGATTCAGATACAAAATCGGTTTATTGTGGCACAGGCCAAAACGGGCATGATGCTCATTGACCAACGAGCGGCTTACGAGCGAATTTTGTATGAAAAATATTTTAATAATTTAAAAAACAAAAAGTCATTTACCCAGCAATTACTTTTTCCGAAAATATTGGATTTACAACCCGCTGATTTTCAGTTAGTTATCGAAATTCAGGACGAAATAAAAGCACTGGGATTTTCGTTTGAAGAGTTTGGACAACACACCATCAAGATAAACGGTGTGCCGCCCGAAGTACAAGAAGAAAACGAAAAAGAGATATTTGAGGGGTTAGTGCAGCAGTTTAAAAGTAACCAAAGCGATTTGCAGCTTGATAAATTAGAAAACGTAGCTCGGTCGTTTGCGAAGCGTTCATCATCGAAATACATGGGTGAGCTTTCAAAAATAGAAATAAATCTTTTGATTCACCAACTTTTTGAAACCGCTGTACCAGCTTACACGCCCAATGGCGAACCAATTATGAGTATTTTGTCGTTAGATAGATTGGCTGAGTTGTTGAAATAATGCGTGAAGAAATTGGCTTTCAGCTTTCAATCATTTTAAATTAAATTTTTTTTGCTGAAAGCTAATAGCCGATAGCACAAACAAAAAAATATGTTCCAACAGATTACCCCCATTGTTCGTAATTTATTGATAGCAAACATCGCTGTTTATTTTGTGCAAAGCTTTTTGAGAATAGATTTAGCCACGATTTTTGGCTACCACAGTTTTTCGTTGCACGAAATGGGGCTTTTCAACCCGATTCAGATTTTTTCGTATATGTTTCTGCACGCAGGTTCGGGACACATTTTTAGTAATATGTTTGGTTTGTTTATGTTTGGCCCGATGCTCGAAAGATTCATGGGCAGCAAGCGTTTTCTGATTTTGTATATTGTATCGGGCGTTGGGGCTTGTTTGCTTCATGGAGCTATTAATATCTATGAAATATCACAGTTTCCTGTTGATTCTGCCGAATATACAATGATGATGAGTATTCCGATGGTTGGAGCTTCGGGGGCGATTTTCGGAATGTTGGGGGCTTTTGCTCGATTATTTCCGAATACCGAAATGATGATTTTTCCTTTACCAATACCCATAAAGGCAAAATATTTAGTATCTTTATATGCACTTTTTGAAATTTTTTCGGGCGTATCTAATATCATGCCAGGCGTTGCACACTTTGCCCACATCGGAGGCTTAATTTTCGGAATATTACTGATTAACTATTGGAACAAAAAAAAGGATAGATTTTATTAAAAATGGCAAGTTTCATAGACGACATAAAGAGTCCATTCCGTAAGGGCAACACATTGGTACAGCTCATGCTTATCAATGCAGGGGTGTTTTTGTGCCTAATTTTGGTTGGTTTTGTGTTGTCGTTTTCGCCTTCGGGCGGGGCTATCAGCAAAATGATTAACGATAACTTTGAGTTGATTGCCCCCTTCAAGGAGTTTATCCGCAAGCCGTGGACACTGCTGACGTACTGCTTTACGCACAATGGTTTTTTTCATTTGTTGTTCAATATGCTTACCTTGTTTTGGTTCGGTACGCTCGTGCAAGAGTTTATCGGTAGCCGAAAATTGCTCAATATCTACATAATTGGTGGCTTGATGAGCGGTTTGCTGTACGTGGCTATTTATAATCTTTTATTGCTTTCTCCTAACCTCAATACCATAAGCCCAACCATTTTGGGAGCTTCGGCGGCGGTTTATGCCGTTATGTTTGCGGCCGTTGCACTTTTGCCCGAGTACGAATTTTATTTATTTGGAGTTATACTCATCAAAATAAAATACTTGGCTTGGTTTTTCTTGATATTTTCTTTTATCTCACCAAGTAGCGGAATTTCGCACTTAGGAGGAGCGGCGGCAGGCTATTCTTATATTTATTTGTTGCGAAAAGGCACTGATTTGGGTAGCCCAATCGAGGCCATCGGCGACTGGTGGGCTAACCTCTGGACTCCGAAACCAAAAGCAAAAATCACCCAACGAAAATACAGCGAATCAACGGTGTCGAGCAAGAGCGGCAATAGCACAAGTGGTGCCGATGCTAATTATTTTCCTGATCAAGATGAGGTTGATGCTATTTTGGATAAAATTGGCAAGTCGGGCTACGAAAGTTTGACGAAGGAAGAAAAACAAAAACTTTACCGAGCAAGCCAGAAGAAGGATTGAAAGAAGTCCATAGTCTTTAGTCTATAGTCCACGGATTTTAAAGTAACTTTACCTAAAAAATGTTTTGCATCAATTCCCTACAAAAGCCAATGATGCCAAAATATCATCACGAGTTATGGAAGGAAAGTCTTCAATGATTTCGTCGTAACTTATATTACTCGCCAGCCAGCCCGAAATATCATCAATGATAGTACGTGTACCTTTGATACAAGGTTTTCCAAACCTAATTTCAGCATTGATACTAATACGTTCTTGCCACATTTGCATAGTTTTTAATATAAAGTTAAGAATGACTTTAATAATGATTAACTTTGTAGCCCAAATTAATTAAAAAGGCTTTTAAGGAATAGAAATTAAATAACTTACCCAATTTTACTCGCCCTTTTTGATTAACTTTTCGTCTTTAAAAACCTTATTTTGCTATGCAAAACTTCGGTTTTTAAGCCTTAATTTAACCAAAAATTGCTTCGTCAAATTGAACAACTTATTTAATTTCTATTCCTAAGAAATTTAAAATCCAGAAAGTTTATTTAATTTGCAAGATAAAACACCCCAAAATCGAACAATTTAAACTTTGTTCGGTTTTAAAAAAACCTACCAACCATAAAAGGTAAAAAAATATGCTCATTACGCCTGGTGAAATACTGAAAGACATTAATCTTCCCGCAGATTTAAGAAACATTGACCGCACCAAACTTCCCCAAGTAGCCGACGAACTTCGGCAGTACATTATTGATATGGTGTCGGTTTATGGCGGGCATTTTAGTTCGAGTTTGGGCGTAGTTGAGCTGACGGTCG
Organism: Emticicia sp.; assembly: GCA_031378715.1. Classification (GTDB taxonomy): domain Bacteria; phylum Bacteroidota; class Bacteroidia; order Cytophagales; family Spirosomataceae; genus Emticicia. The sequence continues at coordinate 6,651 of JANNEN010000098.1, read as the reverse complement.
CACTACATTATGTGTTCAACACGCCCGACGACCAATTAGTATGGGACGTAGGGCATCAAGCCTATGGTCACAAAATCTTGACGGGCAGACGGGACGATTTTCATACCAATCGGGTCTATGGCGGGCTTTCGGGCTTTCCAAAGCGTAAGGAAAGCGAATATGATACCTTTGGCGTTGGTCACTCATCGACTTCCATTTCGGCGGCCGTTGGCATGGCGGTTGCGTCAAATCTCAATGGCGTACCAAACCGCCAGCACATTGCCATCATCGGGGACGGCTCAATGACGGCAGGCATGGCTTTCGAAGCAATGAACCACGCAGGAGCATTGAAAGACCCAAATCTGATCATTATCTTGAATGATAACTGCATGGCCATTGACCCAAACGTGGGTGCTTTGAAAGAATATCTAACCGACATCACGACCTCAAAAACGTATAATAATGTAAAAGATGATGTTTGGCAGTTACTCGGTAAAATGAGTACGTTTGGCAAAAGTGCCAGAAAAATCGTTGCCAAAGTAGAAAACGCCATGAAAGGTGCTTTGTTGAGTCAAAGTAACTTTTTTGAGGCACTCAATTTGCGTTATTTTGGTCCGATTGACGGCCACGACATCGACCATTTGGTGAGTGTGCTGGAAGATATGAAGCATATTCCTGGGCCAAAAATCCTGCATTGTTTGACCGTGAAGGGAAAAGGCTACGCTCCCGCCGAAAAAGATCAAACCAAATGGCACGCCCCAGGGCTTTTTGATAAAGTTACGGGCGTGATTCAGAAAAAAGTTTATGACCGCCCAATGCCGCCCAAATACCAAGATGTATTCGGCAATACGCTGGTAGAATTGGCCGAGAAAAACACCAAAATCGTTGGTGTAACTCCCGCCATGCCTTCGGGGTCATCGCTCAATATTATGATGAAAGCCATGCCCGACCGTGCCTTTGATGTGGGCATTGCCGAGCAACACGCCGTGACGTTTTCGGCGGGAATGGCCACGCAAGATATGGTGGTTTTCTGCAATATTTACTCAACATTCATGCAGCGTGCTTACGATCAGGTCATTCATGATGTATGTTTGCAGCAACTACCAGTTATTTTTTGCCTTGACCGTGCGGGCTTTGCGGGTGCCGACGGCCCCACGCACCACGGAGCGTATGACATTGCTTATATGCGGTGTATTCCTCACATGGTGGTAGCTTCGCCGATGAACGAAGAAGAGTTACGCAACCTGATGTACACCTTTCAGTTGGAAGAAACACAAAAATTGAAAACTGCCTTCACGATTCGTTATCCAAGAGGAGAGGGCGTAATGGCCGACTGGAAACGCCCATTTGAGAAGCTCAAAATCGGGAAGGGTCGCAAGATAAAAGACGGTGAAGATGTAGCAATCTTGACCATCGGGCATATCGGTAATTACGCAGTAAAAGCCTGCGATATGCTCGAAAAAGAAGGAATTAGTGCCGCTCACTACGATTTACGTTTCGTAAAACCGTTGGACGAAGACTTGCTGCACGAGGTTTTTCAAAAATTTGATAACATCATCACCGTTGAAGATGGTTGTGTGCAAGGAGGTATGGGCAGTGCCGTTCTGGAATTTATGGCCGATAATGGTTATTCTGCAAAACTCAAACGCCTCGGTATTCCTGACCGAATAGTCGAACACGGCGAGCAGTTGGAACTGCACCGAGAGTGTGGCTTTGATGTTGATGGAATCGTGGAGATTGCACGTGAATTGGTTCCTGTTGGTGTGAATGTCTATTAAAAATTTGTTTTTCACCAAAATAAGATTGCGATGGAAGATACATTAGAAGTAGTTAGGCTAACTGGTTATAGAGGCACAATGACAAAAATTATTGCTGAAATGACCCCCGAAGAATACAAAGCATGGCAAATTGAAGCAAAAATAGAGGTTAGACGTACACTTTTTGCTAAAAATATGCCATTGGTTCACAGAAAAAATGGGCGAGTAGTTGCCGAATATGCTGACGGCAGAATCGAAATTATACGCTGAATGTCACTACTTTTTATCATTGCGGGGCCTCCCGGTATAGGTAAAAGCAGTTCTGGAAAACTCTTTCAACCTCCAAATATTGAAGTCCTTAACCACGATGCTCTTTTTATTTACTACAAAGACGAAGATAATTACGAAGACTTATCTAACTTGAAAGCCAATGAATTTATTCAACAAAAACTGAGTAAAGATGAAAGTTTTGGTGTTGAAATAAATCTCGGCTATAACAATCATTATGAATTATTACAATTGTCTCGTCCTGAAATAGGTTAACAATTTCTTGATATTCGAGAGAATTTTATAACATTTGCTTAATTTGGTAAAGTCTAATTTTGTAAAAAAAACAAAATGAAATTATACCAAAAATCAATCTGTGCTATTGCTGCTATCTCGGCATTATTATTTGCCTGCGATAAAACCACAACCGTACTTGAAGTCGTTTATCCAGAAATGGCCGAGGCGGCAAATCCTACTATTCTTGCCGAAGCGAATGGAGTAAAAATTTACGGAGGAGGATTCGGCTCATCGGTAGTGCAGGATTCAAAAGACCCCGAGGTTTTTTATATGCTCACCGACCGTGGTCCAAACATTGATGGCACGGTTGCCAACTCAAAGGTGTTCGCACAGCCTACTTTCGCTCCACAAATCGGTAAGTTTAGGTTAGTTAAAGATCAACTAATTTTAGAGAGAACCATCGAGCTACAAAATGAAAATGGTGTTAAACTTACGGGACTTCCCAATCCAGTCGGTCAAGGCTCAACGGGTGAAACCGCCCTTGATTTATCAGGAAAAACATTGCCAAGTAGTGTTGATGGCATTGACTCCGAAGGATTAGCTCTCGCTCCCGATGGCTCATTTTGGGTTTCTGACGAATATGGCCCCCACATTGTTCATTTCGACGCCAATGGCAAAACCATTGAACGCATCAACCCTTTTGGTACGGGCAAAGGCGGTAGAAAAATTCCGCTGGTATTTGCCCGCCGCCGAGCAAATCGTGGCATGGAAGGCCTAACGATTACACCCGACGGCAAAACCCTCGTTGGTATCATGCAATTCCCGTTGTACAATCCGAGTGCCGCCGCCATTGCTGGGTCGTTGGTTACTCGTATCATAACTTATGATATTGCCTCTGGAATGAGTAAACAATACGTTTATTTGATTGAAAAATCAACCTTACAGGCTGTAAGCGAGATTACGGCAATTACTAATACTACCTTTTTAGTGATTGAACGTGATGGAGAATTTGCGACAGCCGCCAATAAATCAACTGTGATAAAGAAAATATACAAAATTGATTTGGCGGGAGCAACCGATATTTCTGATGTAAATGATGGTGTTGGTGGAAAATTATTCGGTGGCAAAACCGTTGAAGAATTAAAAACACCCGATGTATTGCAGACTAATGGTATTGTTCCAGTAAGCAAAACGGTTATTGCTGACTTAGTAAACGACATTGCGGCCTCCTATCCACATGATAAAGCAGAGGGGATAGTTGTTATTAATTCAACAATGATTGCTATTTCAAACGATGATGACTTTGGCGTATTTGGATTAGGAACTTACACCGCCAAGGTTTTACCCGCAACAAATACCGTTGATAGAAACAGAATTTATTTCGTTAAATTGAAACAACCTTTAAAATAAAACATTCTTGATGTTTCAGCAAAAATCTATCCAAATTTGGGTAGATTTTTTGCTGTGCGTTGAACCTTTGCCTAAATGTATTATGATGATTATTGCTTTTTTGATTAGAAACGTAGTCATTTTGAAACATCAAGTGGTGTGGTCTTAAAGTAAGCTGACACAAAAACAAATAGCAAGAAAAAATCGAACTGCTAAGACCGACAAACAAAGTTTCTGAACCACCACCCCAGTTTTTTCGTTATCTTTGTAGGAAAAATTGAGCAAAAAACGGTGAGCGATAAAAAATTAACAGACATACAATTAACGGGCTTCGAGCAAATCGAAGTCTTAGGTGCGAGGGAGCATAACCTCAAAAATATTGATGTAACGATTCCACGAAACAAACTGGTGGTCATTACGGGAATCTCGGGAAGTGGAAAATCTTCTTTGGCTTTCGATACCATTTATGCCGAAGGACAACGCCGCTACATGGAGAGTTTTTCGGCCTACGCCCGTAGTTTTATCGGCAACATGGAGCGTCCTGACGTTGATAAAATCAATGGACTTTCGCCCGTAATTTCGATTGAACAAAAAACTACGTCCAAAAATCCTCGCTCAACGGTTGGCACAACGACCGAAATTTATGACTTCTTGCGGCTATTTTTTGCTCGTGCGGGCGAAGCATTTAGCTACATCACGGGCAACCGAATGGTGAAGCAAACCCAAGACCAAATCATTGATCAAATCTTGCAACAGTTTGATAACCAGAAGGTTACGCTTCTTGCTCCCGTCGTGAAAGGTCGAAAAGGACATTACCGAGAGTTGTTTGTGCAGATTGCCAAGCTGGGTTATAACAAAGTCCGAGTCGATGGCGAGGTGTTGGAAATTAACCCAAAAATGCAACTTGACCGCTACAAAATTCACGATATTGAGATTGTCATTGATCGGGTGATTCCGAAAACAGAAGACCGCTATCGCCTCAGTCAGTCGGTCGGTACGGCTTTGAAGCAAGGCAAAGGCTCAATGATGCTTTTAGATGCAAAAAATAACACCCAGTATTTTTCGCAAAACTTGACCGACCCCGAATCGGGGATTTCCTACGAAGACCCATCTCCCAATAGTTTTTCGTTCAACTCGCCCTACGGAGCTTGCCAAACATGCAACGGTTTGGGAACGGTTGAGGAAATTACGGAGGAATCTATCATTCCCGACAAAACATTGAGCATTACTCGTGGCGGCATTGCCCCGCTGGGCGAATACCGAGATTTGTGGATTTTCAAGCAAATTGAGGTTATTTTGAAAGCCTACAAATCGAATATTGCCACGCCGATTGATAAAATTCCCGAAGAAGCCCTAAAAACCATTCTTTACGGAAGCGAAACGCCACTGCCCGTTCCATCAAAAAAATACCCAGGCACGGAGTGGAACAGCACTTTTGAGGGCGTGATTACATTCTTGAAACGCCAACAAGATTCCGATAATGACAAGATTCAGGACTGGGTGCGGGATTTTTTAGTCATCAAAACTTGTCCCGATTGCGGTGGTTTTCGACTAAAAAAAGAGTCGCTTCATTTCAAAATTGCCCAACGGAATATCGCCGAACTGGCCGAAATGGACATCAGCGAAATAGCCGAATGGTTCAACGATTTGGAAACCCGATTATCCGACCGCCAGAATTTGATTGCCAAAGAAATCTTGAAAGAAATTCGTAAGCGAATCGGCTTTTTGATGGGCATTGGCTTGGATTATCTAACGCTCAACCGTCCACTTCGGACGCTCTCGGGGGGCGAATCTCAGCGTATTCGTTTGGCTACCCAAATCGGTACGCAGCTGGTTGGCGTTTTGTATATCATGGACGAGCCAAGCATCGGTTTGCACCAACGGGACAACGTGAAGTTGATTCAAGCCCTCAAAGATTTGCGAGATTTGGGAAACACCGTTTTGGTGGTCGAACATGACAAAGACATGATGCTCGAATCAGACTATATTCTTGACATTGGGCCAGGGGCGGGTCGGCACGGTGGTAGCATCGTGGGGCAAGGCACACCCAAAGAATTTCTTGAAAATGACGGCATTACGTCCGACTATTTGAGCGGACGAATCAACATCGAAGTACCCGCCGAAAGACGCAAAGGAAACGGTAAACACCTGATAATCAAGGGGGCAACGGGGCATAATCTCAAAAATGTTACCTTAAAATTACCTTTGGGCAAAATGGTTTGCATCACGGGCGTGAGTGGTAGCGGCAAGTCGTCGTTGATTCACGAAACACTTTATCCCGTGCTAAACAAGTATTTTTATAACGGCAAACGAGAGCCATTGGCCCACAAATCTATCGAAGGTTTGGAGCATTTAGACAAAGTAATTGAGGTTGATCAAAGCCCCATCGGACGCACGCCACGGAGTAATCCTGCTACTTATACGGGAATGTTTTCTGAAATTCGTACACTTTTTGCGGAGCTTCCCGAAGCCAAAATACGGGGCTATAAACCTGGGCGTTTTTCGTTCAATGTCAAGGGTGGACGCTGCGAGGATTGCGAAGGTGCGGGCATGAAAAAAATCGAAATGGAGTTCTTGCCCGATGTTCATGTGGCTTGCGAAACTTGCAAAGGCAAACGTTTTAACCGTGAAACCTTGGAAGTGCGTTACAAAGGAAAATCGGTGGCCGATATTCTTGATATGACCGTTGAGCAAGCAGTGGAGTTTTTTATCAGTATCCCGAAAATCAACCGAAAAGTACAAATTCTCAATGAAGTTGGCTTAGGCTACATAACGCTCGGGCAACACGCCACCACGCTTTCGGGCGGTGAAGCTCAACGGGTAAAATTGGCCGAAGAATTATCAAAAAAAGATACGGGCAAAACCATTTATATCCTTGATGAGCCAACCACGGGGCTGCATTTCAAGGACATTCAGAAACTACTCGAAGTACTCCAAAAATTGGCCGATAAAGGCAATACCGTACTCATTATTGAGCATAATCTTGACGTAATCAAGGTGTCCGACCACGTGATTGGCGTTG
>JANNEN010000089.1:0-7886 GCA_031378715.1 Emticicia sp. | reverse complement strand
CGCCAAAATCAATCCGTATGCGTAAGATTTACCTTGACGAAAACGAGCGTAAACGTGCCGAAAGCAAAAACGCTTTTGCGGGTTGATAGCCTAAAATATGTAAAAAGCCTTGATAGTCAGATGATTATCAAGGCTTTTTTTGTGAAAGTAGATATGCTTATTTTTTGACAAAAATCTTTCTGATTTGATAAAATATATTAGTTATGGATTGAGGTATCTTTTTTTCAGCCGAACCCATTTCGCTCTAAAATTAAAAACATGTAACTGTAGAATAGAATTACCCACATAAATATTTCTTAATGTTGTGATAACTGCTATGTATCCTAATAATCCAAATACCATTGATTGATTGATTTGATATTTGAAATATCCAACCAAGTAACCACCTACGATTGGTGGTAAAAAAAGTAATAGTAAATAAATATTTCTTTTCATCTTCATAATAATTTAAGAATAATAAATTTGATTCAAAGCTAAACATTTTTCTATAATTGCCATAAAAATTGTTCAATTTCTTGTGAATATTAAAACCTCAACCTGTAAGATATAATTCATATAAATCACAGGTTAAGGTTTTTAAAAGGCTTGCAATTATTTGATTATATTGTTCTTTTAATGTCTTTATTGTTATTAAAAAGAGAAAAAAGGATATAATTTTTTATTATTTTTTGAGTGATTTTTAAAAATTAAAAAATCTTCCTCTTTTCAACCGTTATCAATGTTCGTTTTGTCTGATAAGGCATCAAGTTTGTTGCTTGGATATGCGTTTTTGGAGCCCTTTTTGTAAAAACAAATAAGTAATTGACAACTGTGTTAATTTCAATATTTATTGTTTAATGTGAACCTGGACCCCAGTTTCGAACATCACCACAGTTACCACTTTGATAAACGCCGAGTGAATAAAAAGAACACCCCGCTGTTATACCAGCGGCAGTTTCAAAACCAAAAGCTAATGCAACCAAAAATCCAAAAGTACTTGAAAATGTGCCTTGTGGTGTAATATATCTACCAACTGTTGCTACACAATCATTAAAATTATAAAGTAAATCACATGGAGCAGGTTTTAATTTTTTTGAAAAATTAAATTTATTTTGGGTGATAATTAGATTAGCATTTTCAACCTTTGCTGAAATAAAATTTTGATGATTACTTACAAAATAGTTCACATCAAAATTAGCCTCGCCAGTTGATGTAATTTGACATAAAATAGTGAATTCACTTATTCCTTTTTCAGACTGATAACTGAAAAATGCCAGCCCACCATCTTTTCCTTTTGTACTATTAATTTCGGTTATAAGCACTTTATTATTGGAGTTACTATATTCTATTACCTTAGTGCCAAGTATATTTAAATCACTAACATTAATAGGTATATTTGAAGCATTAGGATAATAAAACTTATTCTCAGAATTCAAAACATAATTAAATTTATCAAATAAAGCTTTATGAACGTTAGTGTTAGATAAAAAATAAGAGTTTTTGATAATTGGTAAAGTTTCTACATTTTGAGAATTATCTATTTTTGATGTTTCAGTTTTTTTGACTGTTTCAGTTTTTATATCTTCTACCTTGCACGATAAGGGAATCAATGCCATTAATGAAATAATAAAAAAAGGTTTCAGTGTTTTTTTGTTATACATAAATTTTTTCATTGTTTTAATACCGAAAGGATTTATAGCACAGCATCATTGCCGTTGTATGTTTTTCGGTGGTGCAATTTGGGCTACGTTCGCAAATATAACACGATTATATGAGGGCTAAATTATAAGTATTCTGATATATTTTATAAGTTAAAATTATAAAATACTTATATGCTACCGCTTGATAAGTTTTTGTGATTTTAGTTGTAAATAAGAAAAACATTTGGATACTTGCAAAAACTACTCCTATAACTTTATGAACCAACAAATTGCCGACAATATACGAACCAAACGCCTCGAACAGGGCTACAAACAAGAGGTCTTAGCCCTCGAATGTAACATGACACAAGCCAATATTTCACATATCGAAACAGGTAAAGTAAAGCCACCAGATGAGGGTTTGGAAAAGATTGCTAAAGTTTTGGGTACTACCCCCGAAGAACTAAAATATGGTGTAAAGATTGAACACAAAAACGAAACAAACTCAAATAATCAATCAAAAAATGGTGTTTTCTATGAAGATTTTGAAAAAGAACGCCACCAGCAAGACGTTGCCCGATGGCAAGCAATAGAAAAAGCCAAAGATGAAACCATCAACTCACAAAAAATAACTATTGGCTTGCTACAAGCGGAGATTGAGCGTTTGAAAAGTTAAAAATTTGTAAATCAATCCGTATGCGTAAGATTTACCTTGACGAAAACGAGCGTAAACGTGCCGAAAGCAAAAACGCTTTTGCGGGTTGATAATTCGTTGAAAATACAACAACAAAAGCCTTGATAGTCAGATGATTATCAAGGCTTTTGTTGTTCCCTCGGAAGGATAAAGCACAGAAGTTTAAGGATTGATGAAAAATAAGCCTTAAATGCGTGTTAGTTTCAAGCACATATCAGTTATTTAATTTCACAAAACCGCCATCAATCAAGTAATCACAACCCGTAATAAAAGCGGCCTCATCGGAGCAAAGATACACCGCCAACGAACCGATTTCGTTGGGCTTGGCCATGCGTCCGATGGGTTGAGTTTTGGAGAGTTTTTCAAACATTTCTTTTTCTTTTCCAGGATACGTTTTCTTGATAAAACCATCAACGAAAGGCGTATGCACACGGGCGGGCGAAATGCTATTGCACCGAATGTTGTGTTTCAGATAATCTTTGGCAATCTGCAAAGTCATGGTCAAAACTGCACCTTTCGACATTGAGTAGGCAAATCGCTCGGCAACGCCAACGGTTGCAACAATCGAGGCGATATTCAAAATTACACCCCCACGGTCTTTTATGTAAGGAATAACCGCCTGAACGCAGTTATAAGTTCCTTTGACATTGACATCGAAAACTCGGTCGAAATCCTCCTCGGTTGTGCTTTCGACGGTGCCGATGTGGGAAATTCCCGCATTATTCACCAGAATATCAATCGCATTTTCTTTGGCGATTTTATCAACCACTTTCTTGACATCCTTTTGCTTCGATACATCAACTTTATAAAAATAAGCCTCTCCCCCATTGGCATTAATGAGGTCGGCTTCTCGCTCGGCTTGGTCGATGTCCAGCTCGAAAATATGTACAACGGCTCCCTGCTGGGCAAAAAGCCGAGAAATCGAAAGCCCAATACCACTCGCTCCACCCGTTACGATGGCTACTTTGTTGTCAAGACGAAACATCTTCGTTAAATAGTTTTTGTAAAAATTGACTTATTTCTAATGTTTTTTTGATATTCGGGTCAAAAACACTCTTTTTGCTCATCAAAATTAGTTGGCAAATCTGAAACAAAAAATAAATACGACTTACATTTGTTAAAATAATTACCTGACCTATTTTTTTTCTATGCACAGCGTTCTGAAACTTCACCCAAAAGATAATGTCATTGTTGCTTTGCGAAATCTTGAAGCAGGCGAAATCGTTGATTTCGAGGGCGAAAGTTACAAAATTCAGCATAATATTGATGCCAAACATAAATTCGTCACCGAAAATTTAGCCATCGGCAACCACGTAACAATGTACGGTGTTTTGGTCGGAAAAGCAACGCAACCAATCAAACGTGGAAGCCAAGTTACGACTTTTAATCTCAAACACGATTCCGAACTTTATTCCGTTGAAAAACGTCAGCCCGACACAAGTTGGACTCCTCTGAGTGTTGATTCTTGGCAAGAAAAAACTTTCAACGGCTACCATCGCAACGACGGAAGCGTGGGCATTCGCAATTATTGGTTAGTTGTGCCGTTGGTTTTTTGTGAAAACCGTAACATTCTAATCATAAAAGATGCCTTCGAGCGGGAACTGGGTTATGCCCAACCCGAAATCTACCGAAATCAAGTGCGTGACTTACTAAATGCCTATCAGTCAGGTAATTACGCAGCGATTGAGCAAAGTCAATTAGCCGAAAGTGAAGATAAAATCATCAAAAGTTCACCCACCCATATCTTTCCAAATGTTGATGGTATAAAGTTTTTGACCCACGAAACGGGCTGCGGCGGCACCAACCAAGATACTGATGCTTTGTGCGAGCTTTTCGCAGGAATGATTATCAATCCGAATGTGGCGGGCGTGACGGTGCTGAGTTTGGGTTGCCAAAAATCACAGATTGATTATCTGAAAAGTGAAGTTTTAAAGCGAAACCCAAGATTCGACCGACCGATTTTATACTTCGACCAACAAACCTACGGCACCGAAAATGCCATGATGTCGGACGCTATTCGGGAAACTTTCAAGGGCATTATTGCCATAAATAAGCAAACCCGCAAGCCCGCCCCGCTCAATAAATTAAGTATTGGTTTGAAATGCGGCGGTTCTGATGGTTTTTCGGGCATTTCGGCCAATCCTGCCATCGGGCATTTGTCGGATATTATGGTGAGTTTGGGCGGAACCACGCTTTTGGCCGAATTTCCCGAACTTTGTGGCGTTGAGCAGGAACTCATCAACCGTTGTGTAGATGAAGCAAAAGCACAAAAATTTGCTCATTTAATGACAGAATATTCCGACCAAGCGGCAGCCGTTGGAGCAACTTTTGACATGAATCCTTCGGCAGGAAATATCAAAGACGGCCTCATCACCGATGCCATAAAGTCAGCAGGAGCAGCAAAAAAAGGGGGCAATGCTCCAATCGCCGATGTTTTGAACTATACCGAACAACCAACGCAGGCAGGTTTGCAGTTACTTTGCACGCCTGGCAACGATGTACTGGCCACTACGGGAATGGCCGCTTCGGGTGCAACGATTATCTTGTTTACGACAGGACTCGGCACGCCCACGGGCAACCCAATTACGCCCACCGTCAAGATTTCGACCAATAATAAATTAGCTCAAAAAATGCCCGATATTATTGATTTTAGTTGTGGAAAAATCATTACGGGCGAAGAAACCATCGAGCAAAGTGGCGAATCTCTCCTAAATTGGCTCATCGGTTTGGCCAATGGCGATTATTTGACCAAGGCCGAAACCCTCGGACAAGATGATTTTATTCCGTGGAAGCGGGGGGTGAATTTGTAGGATTTTGTGGAGGATTTGCCTATTTTTGTTAAAAATACAAGGAGATGAAAACTTTTAGTCAGATAAGTTCGGCAGATTTGGAGCAGATGTTTGGGATAAATATCATTCAGAAAAAGTTTATTCCAACGGTTGATTTTATTCAAGTTCCTTCTTGGCTTGAACACATCATCGAACACCAAAAGGGTAATTTGGCGATGCTTCGCAACGAAAAAGCCATTTCGGAGGTTATTATTGCTCCCGTTTTGATGGCCGTTCAGCAACTTTTTGCCGATAAAATCACAGTTTTTTCGGGTGAACCAATGGCAACTGACGAGCTTTCGGGTACGTGTGATTTTTTGATAACCAAAGACCCACAAGCCTACGAACCCAAAGGCGGTTATTTTATTTTGGTTGAAGCCAAGAAAAACGATTTACTTTCGGGGATTTCGCAGTGCGTAGCTGAGATGTATGCCGCCCAAATTCTGAACAAAAACAACGAAATAGTCTATGGTTGCGTAAGTACGGGTTTCGAGTGGCTTTTTATCAAAATTGAAAATAAAACCGCTACCATGCACCCCGACGTATTTACAATCACCGAATTACCCCGAATTTTGGGCGTATTTGCTTGGATTATTGGCTAATTCAACCTAAAAATCCTCAAAAAAAACACTTTTACCTGTATTTACTTCCAACCTTTCGGAGCGAATCTTGAACGATTGAAAGATTCAACGCACGCAAAACACTGAGCGGGCGGAAGCTGTACCCAAAATGGCGGCTGGTAGAGTTCGGTTATAAACGGTTTCGGACTCGTACGACTACGATCAATGATAACGGTTTCTTCGTGCAAATCCGAAACCGTAAAATAGCCGAGGACTTCCTCATCGGCGTTATTAATATTCCTAAAATTTCCTTTGATTGATTTGGGTGTGGGATCGAAAAGCCCGCCCGAACTTTTGCTTTGCTCCTTCACGGTATTCCAGAATTTATAGGCTTTTTCGCTGATTGAGTATTGGTTGATGACCAAATAATAATTACTCGTAAAATCAAACGGAACTTTGGTGATGTATCTATTGAAACTATTACCATCGACGAGTCGGTCGTTTTCTAATTCTAAACAATTGGTACAAACTGTTTTTTCGTAGCATTCTTGACAGCAGGGTTGCACATAAGATATTGTTCCTGCGGCATTCCCGACGGTGTATTCTCGGCACCAGTCTATTTTTTTTACGTTGTACCAATCCCATTTATAGAAGTTTTTTTCGCCAGGTGTATCTTTCACGTTGACGGTTACTTTGTATTCTCCTCGTTCGGTTGTGAGGTAAGCGGGCGGGGTTATTTCTCTGAACTCAACGTTTACTTTTTCGATTTTCGGCACACCGACTACCTTTTCGGGCGTGGATTCGTATTTTTTCTTGTCGAAAGTTTCTACAAAAAGCTGATAGCTACGCCCCACCACCAACTGAATCTTATTGACCGAGCGATAATTATAACCCGCAGGGACTTTTATAAAATTGGTTTGATTGGGGTCATCGAAAAACGCAAATTCGTTGCCCAGATTATCTCGAAGGGTTACTTTGGCATCGGCTACGTAATCTCTAAAAACCGATACATCAGAATTATACGGTGCATCATAGGTAAGATACACGTACTGAAAATCGAGCTTGGTCGTTAGCTGCGACTCAATGACGAGCCTTCGGGCATCGCTTTTGAGCTTTGGGTCGAATGGCTCTACGCAGGCAATAACGCTCAACAATGATACTACCATTATTGTAAAAAATCTTGAAGAAAAATCTGGTTTCATAGTAAATTTTAAGATTGTTAATACTCATTTATCGCCAATCCTTGGGAGCAAATTTTGAGCGATTAAAAGATTCAACGCAGGTGGCACACCGAGAAGGCGGAAGTCTTTCCCAGAAAGGTGGTTGGTAAATTTGAGATTTAAACGGTTTTGGACTGGCACGATTACGGTCAATGATTACAATTTCTTCGTGAACATCAGAAACGGTAAAATAGCCCAAAACTTCTTCATTATCATTGGTAGTATTTCTAAAATTCCCTCTAATTGATTTGGGCGTTGGGTCAAAAAGTCCGCCTGAGCTTTTGCTTTGTTCTTTTACGGTATTCCAGAATTTATAGGCATTTTCGCTGATCGAATATTGGTTGATTACTAAATAATAATTATTGGTACTATCAAAAGGCACTTTTAAGAGAACCCTATCAAAACGATTACCGTCAATGAGCCTATCATTGCCTAATTCTAAACAGTTGGTACAGGTTGTTTTTTCGTAGCAAATTTCACAACAAGGCGACACAAAAGAAACTAAACCACCCCTAATCGTAGATTCGCTACACCATTCTATTTTTTTTACATTATACCAATCCCACTTATAATAATTTTTCTCATTGGGCGTGTCTTTCACCTCAACACTTACGTCATATTCTCCTCTTTCGGTTTTTAGGAAGGCAGGAGGTATTATCTCTCTGAAAACAGCATTTACTTTCTCAATTTTCGGCACGCCAACTACTTTTTCGGGCGTTGATTCGTATTTTTTCTTATCCGCCGTTTCCACAAAAAGTTGGTAAGTTCGCCCCACGACCAACTGGATTTTATTGACCGACCGATAATTATAGCCAAAAGTGGCGTTTATAAAGTTGTTTTTGTAGGTATCATCAAAAAATGCAAATTCGTTGCCCAAATTATCCCGAAGCGTTACTTTGGCATCGGCCACAAAAACACTAAAAACCGATACCTCCGAGTTGTAGGGATCAACGTAAGTCAGATAC
>JANNEN010000059.1:0-7675 GCA_031378715.1 Emticicia sp. | reverse complement strand
CTGCTGTAAGGAAAAATACTTGATAATTACAGAGCCAATAATTTACTAATTAAGGACATTCAAATATAGTCAATGAAAAATAAAGATTCTTGAAAAAATACAATTATTTTTTTTTGGATTTAGTATGCAAGCCTACTATTTTAGTATAATATTTCGACAAATCAGTGATATACGTATATAAGGTTTTATAAAATAGAGATAAACCCATGAATAATTTTGCCGAACAAAAAGGACTACTTATCAAAAAACTTCAAGAAATCAATCATCGGGAAGCGTGTTTGAAGTTTTTTGTATTATTACAAGAACTCATCGAAGTAACCAATGTGGACATTGACGACCCCCGCATTGCTTTCTCGGTAAGGAAAGACAAAGGTATCACGGCAAATATTAACTTTTATGCAGCCCTTAAACTCTATCGGCAAAGTGGGGTTTGGCTCGAATTGATGTTTTGTAAACGTGACGAACAACTATTCAGCAAATACAAAGAAACCAAACTTTTGAGCCTTGCCGAAAGCTCTGACTTTGTATCGGTCAAGATTCCTTTTGAACACAAACGGATTTTGGACGATACCAAAATCATGGGTGCGTGGCAGCATTGCTTAGAGGAACTACGGGCAACGGCCGCATCAAGCAAACAGAAAGAATCGCATAACCATTATATGTATCAGATTGCCGAAAGCGAAAGCCTCAGAAATGAATTGTTTTGGGAGATTGACGCAGCGGTCTGTACCGCAGGTCTGACCAATGGTAACGATGGTTGGGTCAGACCTACGGTACAGACCCTTAATGAAGACGTAACAAAGTATGCCACCAAACTAAATCAGCCTTTGAATCTTATTTTGGTTGGCCCACCTGGCACGGGCAAAACCTACGAAGTACAGCAGTTTACCCGTCAAGTTGAACACCATTTTATTACGTTTCACCAATCGTACGGCTACGAAGATTTTATGGAGGGCATCAGACCCGTGAGTAGAAACGGGCAGGTTTTTTACGAAATCTCGAAAGGGATTTTTTATAAAGCCTGCTTGGCGGCATTGCAAAAGGCTGGCTATCAATCATTTAGTGAATGTGCCGATGATAGTTTTGAAAACCGACAACACAACTTTAAGCGGGCGGGGAGTCAATTACTGATAATTGATGAAATCAACCGAGCCAATATTTCAAAAGTTTTTGGTGAACTAATCACGCTCATCGAAGACAACAAGCGGCTGGGAGCGAAAGACGAACTTTGGCTGACCCTCCCCTACTCGCAAGAGAAATTTGGTGTACCAACCAATCTGCATATTGTGGGTACGATGAATACTACCGACCGCTCGATTTCTCTGCTCGATTTGGCTCTACGCCGCCGATTTGAGTTCCGAGAGATGCGTCCACAACTGCATTTATTACAAGATATTGAGGAGATAAATATCGAAAAACTTATCCGCAAAATCAATCAACGCATTGAGTTTCTGATTGACCGTAATCATTGCATCGGTCACGCCTATTTTATTGATTGTCAGACGTTTAGCGATTTAATTCGAGTTTTTTCGAGCAAAATTATCCCGCTCTTGCAGGAATATTTCAATAACGATTGGGAGAAAATTCGATTAGTACTTGGCCATGATTTTGTGCTGCGAGAAACGCTTAAAACCAAAGAAATTTTTGGGCAAATTTTAGATGATTTTGAAGACGAAACTTTTAAATATACGATTAATCCTGATTTAACTTCGGGGGAAATTGATAAAGGTGTTTTCTTGCGAATTTATCAATAAAATATTGGCATACTTTACCCATGACACGCACAGCGTGCCATGGGAATTATCCCACAAAATGTCCTTTTACAATCGCCCAAATCTCGGCGAAAGGCAATGGTTTTACGCCATTTTTTTGGTTAATGATGCTAATATCAGCCGCCCGTTTCCAGTGCCACATCAAATCTCGGTAAGCATTCCATAGATAATACGTCGGGTCGTAGATATGCCCAGGGTCAGAACTCACCCCGTTGAGTTCCATTATTCTGATGTTTTTGCCCAAATACAAATCTTCGATATTTGACACTTTCATGTCGAAACGTCCGTAGAAAAAACCTTTAAAACCCTCTGCAACTTCGGTAAAAACTTTATGTAACTGCTTATTAATCAAATGGTTAGCATTGATAAACTTAGTACCTCGGCAGTGATTTCCGATTGGTTCGAGCAGACGATTTTCGCCCAAAGGCAGTATTTCCTGCATACCGTTTCCGAGTTTTTTCTGTAAAACCTCCAACTGAAATCTGGCACGGGTGCTGTACAAAATTAACTCTTCAATCGTAGATTTTCCATCGCCCGTTACGCTTAAAAACTCTTTCAAAGTCACCGATGAAACTTTACCGACTTTTTCGTTGGGTAATCGGCTAAACAAAACCCCCAATTCGATCGAATATGTGACAAATTCTTGAATTAGATAATCGGCATTGGCGGCTTCGTGATACGCCCGAAGTTCGGTTTCGGAGTGAATCTTTGCCACGGCAGTTCCTCGTTCGCCCACGTTCGGTTTCCCTATAATTGGGTACGCTAAACTATTAGCTATCAACAGTTTAGATAAAGTTTCAAATTTAGTATCAACGTGAATAAAAACAGTTTTAGCCAAATAATCGGGCGAAATATACTTCATGATTTCAGTCTTGCGTTCACCATAAAAACCACCTGCTTCAATACCAGGATTGACCGCCGTAAAGTACGTCAATGACTTAGCTCGCACCGCCTGATAGAGCCAATAAGGAGTCATGGGCAAATAAAACAGCCACCAAGGCCAGTATTCGTAATTGAATATTTTCACTAAAAATAATGGTATTCTCATAATATCGAAACAGTTATATTTTCACAGATTATTCAAACGAATATTTTAATAAGTTGAAACAAAGCCATTGCAATAAATACCCAACCAATGATGCGATTGATTGGGTAGCGTTGGAGGAGTTTTTGAAGTGACCCTTGAAATCTAAGAGCCAAACAAGCAAAGACAAGTAACATTCCAAAAGCTCCCACACCAGTACCCAGCACAAAGGCAATTTCGGAAGATAAAGCCTTGATAATGAATAGTTTATTGATATAAATGAGCATAAAAAACCAAAATGGGAGCAACTGCGGATTCAATATTCCTAAGGCAAAACCCCGCACAAAATCGAAGTTATTGGTATTAAAATTAGCTTCAAAATCTATTGTTTTTGCTTGTTTTTGAAACACATAAAACAATCCCAAAGTCAGAAATATAGGAATTATTGATACATTAAGGGCAGCAATAACTGACGGGTTTTGTTGCAAAAAAAAGAAACCTTTTAGTGCCAAAAACGAGTAAATAAATTCAGGAATACTGCCACCGATGGCAACCATAATTCCTGCCGAAAAACTACGGGTAAGTGTTGCCTCTACAACGGCCAAATTGACACTCCCGACTTGCACCGAACCCGCAAAGCTGATGGCCGCCACAAACAAAAAAACAATAAAATCTGTCAAAATTTTTAGTTTAAGTTGCAAAGTAACTATTTCTTTTCCAGATAAAATGTCTGTTTGCCGACAGAAATAATAATAACTTTACAAAAATATTGATGTAAAGTATGAGAAAATTACAAATGGACGAACTCAACCGACTTTCGGTTGAGGATTTTAAGGAAACCAACAAAAACAATTTTTGTATCGTGCTTGATGATGTACGGAGCATGAATAACGTTGGATCGGCATTCCGCACGGCCGATGCGTTTTTAGTAGAAAAAATTTATTTATGTGGCATAACCGCCACGCCCCCCCACCGAGAAATCGAAAAAACGGCTCTCGGCTCAACCGAATCAGTAGCTTGGGAACACCGTGAAAATGTGATTGAATTAGTGATAGAATTGCAAGCCAACGGCTACGTAGTTTTGGCGGTCGAGCAAGTAGAAAACAGTTTAAAACTCAATGACTTTGAGCCAAAATCTAATCAAAAGTACGCTTTTGTGTTCGGGAATGAGGTTTTTGGGGTAAACCAAACAGTGGCAGAAATAGCCAATAATTGTTTAGAAATTCCGCAATTTGGCACAAAACATTCACTCAATATATCAGTAACGGTCGGTATTATTTGCTGGGATTTTGTGAGTAAAAAAGCCCCCTAACCCCCGATGGGGGGATATTTTATATCGAACAAAAATTCCCCATCAGGGTTTAGGGTGGCCGTAGCTATGGGGCTTCAAAACTGCCTCAAAAACCGCACGTCATTCTCGAAGAAAAGGCGTAAATCTTTTACTCCGTAGCGTAGCATCGTGATACGTTCGATGCCCATTCCGAAGGCAAAGCCCGTGTATGCTTCTGAATCTATGCCACTATTTTCGAGTACGTTGGGATCGACCATACCCGAACCTGCGATTTCGACCCAACCCGAATGTTTGCAGATATTACAGCCCGAACCTTTACAGATGAAGCAAGAAATATCAATTTCGGCACTCGGCTCCGTAAACGGAAAATAACTCGGACGCAGACGAATTTTGGTATCTTTATCAAACATTTCTTTGGCAAAATGATAAAGTGTATCTTTCAAGTCTTTGAAACTGACATTTTTATCGACATAAAGCCCCTCAATTTGGTGAAACTGACAGTGAGCCCTCGCCGAAATAGCTTCATTGCGATAGACACGACCAATCATTAGGGAGCGAATCGGGGGCTTTTTGTGTTCCATCAATCGCACTTGTACGTTTGAGGTGTGCGTACGGAGCAAGACATCATCTTTCTGAATCGCCTTTTTTTCTACGAAAAATGTATCTTGCATTTCACGGGCGGGGTGATCTTCGGGAAAATTCAAGGCCGTGAAATTGTACCAGTCGGTTTCGACTTCGGGGCCGTCTTCGTGATTAAAACCCATGCGTGCAAAAATCTCCAAAACCCGCTGCCGAGTAAGCGTAAGCGGGTGAATACTTCCCGCAAAATTGGGCGAAACTGGCAGCGTCAAATCAATACTATTTGCTTTTGAGTTGTCCGTATTTTGCTCAATATTTTCCGTAAAATCTCTGAGTTTTTGCTCTGTGAGGCTTTTTAGTTTATTGAGTTCTTGCCCAACCGCACGCTTTTGGTCGTTGCTCACGGTTTTGAACTCCTCAAAAAGCTCATTTAAAATCCCTTTTCGGCTAATGTATTTTATCCGAAATTTCTCTAAGTCATCTTTGCTATTGACTACAACGGCATTGACCTCGCCTAATAATTCTTGAATCTTATCTAACACCCGATTACCGTTTAATAAATTTATGCACAAAGATATAAATAATGTCAGATTCTCACATAATTTTACATCGTAAAAACTATAAATAGTCGATGGTGAATAGACAATAGTCGATAGTAAATCGAATCGCTGCTTATCAGCATTTTATGCGTTGCAGATTTGCTAATTAGATATTTGCAACTACTCAACTGTGGTAAAAGTATCTGAATTGTCGATACGTATTTTTACGCATTTTGATAGGGGTTTTTACTCAGAAATATATTTTATTTTTCATAGGCTATTGATAATCAAATAGTTACCGATTAGATACTTTTGTATGTGTTTGTTTCTTGTTATATTTAGTATTATGTTTGTAGAAACTAATGCCCTGAAAAAATGAAACTAAAAATTACACAACAAACTTCAAACTGCAACCCTATAAATGGAGAGAAACTTAGATCGAAACAGATTAAGTTGCATTGCTCCAACAAACTTATTAAAATCCCCGTTGATAAAATCGTTCGACTCGAAGGAGACTGTAATTATACCGTAGTTCATACGGCGACCAATAAGTACATTTCATCAAGAACCTTGAAACATTACGAGGGCATCTTGGACGAGGAATATTTTGTCAGGATACACAAATCACATTTGGTTAATATTATTCATGCGGTAGGGCTTGATTTAGAAGATAGTTACGGTTCGGTGGCATTCGATGAAGGAAAAAATATTGAGATTTCTCGCCGAAAAGTAAAATTAGTTATTGAGCGGTTTGAGCAGTATAACAAAGCATAACGTTTGGCTCTTCGAGCTTAAATACATAAAGATTGTTAGTATTGTGTTTTTCATAATACTTTTTAGTGGTTAGGTGATCAATAAAGCAACTTTCTCTTAGAGGGTTGCTTTTTGCTTTTTTTGCTTACTGTATAATCTTATACAGACGCTTTGCTTGCTTACGAGTGATGGCGTTGAAGTGCCACCATTCGCTTTCGATACGACCGTAGCCCGCTTTTTCCATTGCCGCCCGAAGCACAATGCGGTTTTCGATTTGTGCTTTTGAAAGTTTACCTTCTTTTAGCATCTTAGATTCGAGCCGTGGGTAAGCCAAATCGCCAAAAAAATCATAGCTTGTACCCATATCCAATGGAGTTTTGGTGCTGAGGTCATAAACTGTTAAATCAACGGCCGAACCAAAATTATGAATAGAACCATCAACAGGATTTGCTACAAAATCTTCTCGTTTTTTGGGCGGAATACTATCCAATAAATTCCAGAGTGTGTACTGAACCGTCAGCGGGCGAGCAGCGTCATAGACCAAAAGGCGGTAATTGGGGTGTTTTTCTTGGAGAATCTGATTAGCTCGTACCAACATTTCGGCGGGTTTTGGTTGTAAATATGCTCTGGAAAGCTCGCCATAGACATCAGTTTTAACGAAATTATCGGTCGTAGAATATTTCAACTCAACCAGAATGGTTGAGTCGAGAGTCTGAATATTTACTAAACCTTGCTCGATCATTCGTTGCTCTACTTCAGGAATAATTGGTTTTTGGGGTATCGCTTTGGTATCTTTTTTTGTGACAATACTATCCGTTTTTTTCTGTTCTTGGGCTTTTTTGGGCTGACAATTCAACAGTAAAAATGCTATTGTCGAGGCTGTAATTATCAAAAATATTTTGTTTTTAAACATCTTTTTATCAAACTTTTGGGATTCTTGAATCAAATTTTGGGCAAATAAATCAAAAAATCGTGGTTTATCCTTAAATTGTCCACAAATCTAAACTTAAACCGTCTAATTCATGGCATTAAACTATATTTGGGTAGCATTTTTTCTAATCGCATTTGTGGTGGCGTTGTTTAAGCTCATCTTTATGGGCGATACCGAAATTTTCAAAATAATCATCGAAGGAATGTTTGATTCGTCCAAGATTGCCGTCATGGATATCGCTCTGCCTTTGGCGGGCGTAATGACTTTTTTCTTGGGGATTTTGAAAATCGGTGAAGAAGCGGGTGTCATTCGTCGCATGGCTCGCATCATTGGGCCGTTTTTTGGTAAACTTTTCCCCGAAGTACCCAAAGACCACCCCGCCAATGGACAGATGATTATGAATTTTTCGGCTAATATGCTTGGCCTTGATAATGCCGCCACGCCCTTTGGCCTCAAAGCCATGCAAAGTCTGCAAGAACTAAATCCCAGCAAAGATACAGCTTCCAACGCCCAAATAATGTTTATGGTGCTGCACAGTGCTGGTCCCGTACTGATTCCGCTCAGTATTATGGCTCAACGGGCGATTTATAACGCCGCCGACCCCGCCGATATTTTTATTCCTGCCCTGATTTCAGTTTATGTGGCTACGCTTACGGGTATGATTTTTGTAGGAATAAAGCAACGAATTAATTTTTTTGACAAAACGCTATTTTCGTGGCTTTTGGGGCTAACGGGCTTCATTGGGTTGGTGCTGTGGTATTTTGCTCGGCTACCCAAAGAAGAAAT
>JANNEN010000055.1:0-18743 GCA_031378715.1 Emticicia sp. | reverse complement strand
CGTAAATATCTCAACCATAGGTACTTATGTAGTTAATATCACAGGCTCAAATGGTTGTACAGCTACCAGAAGTGTGGTCATTACCGAAAATAAAACTTTGCCGACGGTGGCAATAGTCCCATCTAATCCCAGTTTTACTTGTACAGTTTCTACGATAAATCTTGCTAACTCTGGCAACGGTGTAACTTATAATTGGTCCAAAGTAGGCGACCCTTTCACTGCATCAGGCGTTTCGAATATAAATGTTACTACCACTGGTACCTATGTCCTAACTGTGAGTGCTTTGAATGGTTGTACAGCAACAGCAACTACTGAGGTAATAGACAATAAAACCCCACCAGTAATAGTTATAAATCCAAGTTCGACATTAGTAAACTGTGCTAATCCTTCTGCTACACTTGCTGCAAGTGGCGGTAATACCTATATTTGGTCTAAACAATTTGTGGGTAACGTAGGAACTACCGCCAGTATTACGATTACATCGGGAGGGCTTTATACAGTTCTTGCAACAGGGGCTAATGGCTGTACTACCACGGAAAGTGTGTTAATTACTCAAAATTTTACTCCTCCTAATGCGTCAATTACTCCAACGAACCCAACATTGACTTGTGCAAGTCCAAGTCTAACACTCACTGTCAGCGGAGGAAATACTTACGCGTGGACTGGTACGGGAGGATTTACTGCCTCAACCGCTACTGCCAATATTTCAACGGCTGGAACGTATGTCGTAACTGCCACAGGGACGAATGGTTGTACGGCATCAATAAGTGTAGTTGTTGGGGAAAATAAAACATCACCGACCATATCAATTAATCCCGCAAATCCAGTATTGACTTGTACTAATCTAAGCACAAATTTAACTGCCAGTGGTGCTAATACGTATTCATGGACAGGAACAGGAGGATTTACTGCCTCAACAGCCGTAGCAACAATTTCTGTAATTGGAACATACGTCGTCACTGCCACAGGCTCAAATGGTTGTACTGCTTCGGCGAGTATAGTAGTTACAGAAAACAAAGCCTTGCCGACTATTACGATAAACCCTACTTCGGTTGCCTTGACGTGTACAAATCCGAGTCCAACTATTAGTGCGAGCAGTACAGGAAGTACTTTTCTTTGGACAAGTTCAAACGGAGGATTTACATCTACTTCATCGTCAATAACCGTAACCACAGCAGGAACATACACCGTAACTTCGGGAGGTGGCAATAGTGGTTGTACGGCTTCGGCAAGTGTAATCGTAACAGGTTCAAGTACTATTCCACCACCGATGACCATTACAGCCAACCCAGCTAATGCTGTAATTACGTGTACGAACCAGTTTATTACTTTGAATTCAAGCGTAATGAACACATACGCTTGGGTAGGTACAGGCGGGTTTCTCTCCTCAAATGGTTCGATAAGCCCTTCTGTGGCAGGGACTTATACGCTAACAGGAACAACAACTAACGGTTGTACGGCAACGGCAAGTATAACGCTGACCGAAGATAAAGCGGTACCTACTGTTGCCATTACACCTACCAATACGGTATTATCATGTACAAATCCAACCTTGACTCTCACTGCAAGTGGTAGTGGAAATAGTACCTACTCTTGGCGAGGAGACCCTTTCGGGGGTGCAATAGTGAATCCGACCTTAACGATAACTACTGCGGGTAGTTTCAGTTTACAAGCCACGGCAGACAATGGTTGTAAATCTGCTCCAATTCTTTTTACAATTACAGAAAACAAAACACCACCACCCGTTACAATCAGTTCAAATATTGCCAGTAATGTGTTGAATTGTTTAAGCCCAAGTAGGACACTAACGGCTTCGGGCGGAAGCACCTACGCATGGACAGGTACAGGAGGATTTACGGCAAATACTGCCGCCATCACGGTTTCTACGGCAGGTACATATACCGTAACTGCCACAGGCACAAATGGTTGTAGTGCCACCACGAGTATTACACTGACTGACAACACAGCACCACCAACCGTTGCAGTAACACCCACCTCGGCCGTTTTGACGTGTACAAATCTAAGTACAAGCCTCACAGCAAGTGGAGGAAGCTCATATTCTTGGACAGGTACGGGGGGATTTATGGCTAATACGGCAGCAGCTACTGTGTCGGTAGCAGGAACTTATACGGTTACTGTCACTGGTACAAATGGTTGTACGGCAACAGCGAGTGTGCTTATTTCAGGAAGTAATGCCGTTCCTACGGTTTCAATAACACCTGCAACCTCGGTATTAGATTGTAATAATTCATCAATCACTCTCACCGCAAGCGGAGCAAGCACCTACGCATGGACGGGAACGGGTGGATTTTCGGCAAATACAGCCTCTGCAACTATCACAGCAGCAGGTACTTACACCGTAACAGGTACTGGTGCAAATGGTTGTACAGCTACCCTAAGTAGAATAATTACAGATAATACAACTCCTCCAACGCTCGTGGTTACGCCAACAAGTACGGTTTTGAATTGTGCAAACCCCAATTTAACATTAACCGCAAGTGGTGGAGCTACTTATAAATGGTATTTTTCAGGAATACTTATTTCGTCTGGTGCTTCTATCAATGTTTCGAGTCCAGCCACTTATTTGGTTACGACAACTGGGGCTAATGGATGTACTAATTTCAAGAATGTGGTGGTCACTGAAAATGTAGTACCTCCAACTGTTTCAGTAGCACCTACCTCGGTTATTTTGACCTGTGCAAACCCAAGTACGACCCTCACCGCAAGCGGAGCAAGCACCTACGCATGGACAGGTACAGGAGGATTTACTGCAACTACAACCTCGGTAACTATCACAGCGGCAGGTACTTATATCGTAACAGGTACAGGGACAAATGGCTGTACGGCTTCGGCGAGTGTGGTGATTACTGAAAACAGGGTTACGCCTATTTTAGTGATTACAAATCCAGCGACATCAGCTATTGTCAATCTTACTTTACCAACTGTAACGGCTGGGAGTACTTTACCTGTTGGAACTACTTTATCATATTTTGAAGACAATGCGGCAAGTATTTCCGTACCAAATCCAATGATTATTACAGCAGCGGGTACTTATTATATCAAAGCGACTGTTGCAGGAACGCTATGCACAGATATTAAGCCAGTAATAGTTACGATTTCGACTGGAAATTGTGCAGAAAATGTAGCTCTAACAAGCCTAACGGATGATTATACTACGGGGATAATCGTCAAGGAAGCAAAGAATATTAGTGGCACCATCACAGCCACCAACAAAATCACAGGTACTGCCAACGTAACCTACCGAGCAGGTAAAAGCATCATGCTCAATCCTGGCTTCAAGGCTGATAATGGTACGGTGTTTCGGACTGAGTTTGGGGGGTGTAATTGAGGTGAAATAATGTTTTTTAAAGTCTTTTTCAGAAATGGAAAAGGCTTTCGTATTACTAAACTTTTGGCAAATATCACCAAAACATTTTTTCAGAAAATGAAAACCCATTCAATTGGGGGATTGACAAATTGCCAATTTTGCCTCAATTTTGTAAAAAAATCTTAGAAAAGTACAATTTTCTACTATCTAGATAGTATATGACGGTGTTTTTTTAGTTCGGAACTTTGTAGAGGAAATATTAATCTGGAGTTGGAAGATTGCGAATGTCTTCTAAATCTTTGGGGCGACCAACCGCTTGCTTATTTTTGATTAAATCGGGCAAGCTGATTACATTGACTAAAACGCCCTCTGTTTCAAAAATAAATTTATTTTTGAAACATTCGTCGAAAGTTACGCCGAGAGTTTCTGTCAAAATTTCGATTTTGCCATCATAACGGTCAAGAGAAACACACACATTAGGTGCAGTAAAATCAGCTTGTTCAAAATCATACGGTTCATAGCCAAATTTTAGCATCACCATTAGTAATTTGTCGGCATTTTGGGGAGTAGGATTAATAAGAAAATCGACATCTCCAGTGGTTCGGACAAACCCATGCACAATGACGGCATAGCCACCCAAAAGAATATACTCCACTTCATACTCATTGAGCAAGTTGATGAAACTTAGATATTCGTCCTTCATGGTAAAGCGGTTTGTTTTTGGGATTTGAGTAATAGAATTTCTCTGCCCTTTCGATTAGTTTTTTGGCTGCTTGAAGGCGTTGTTCAGGTGTTCTTTGCAGCCAAAATTCTAAATCATTTTTGGGAACGTCCTGCCATGACTTATATTTTTTAATTAACAAGTTCATATTTTCTATTTTTTTACAAATCTAACAAAAATATCACCAAAACAAGTTTCAAAGCCTTTTTCAGAAATCAAAAATTTACCCAATTGGGGGATTGACAAATTGACGATTTTGCCTCAATTTTGCCAAAATTCTTAGAAAAGTACAATTTTCTACTGTCCAGACAGTAGAAAATATCATGGTAAGTCAGTATATGACGGTGTTTTTTTGGTTCGGAACTTTGCAGGAGAAATATAATCAAAAAATTTAAAGACTATTTTAAATTAAACAAAAATTAAGACTATGAAACGCCTAACATTATTTATTTTCTTGATGGTTAGTATATCTATCCATTTTGCCCAAGCAAAGGGTTTTGCTGCTGATACCGTAAAAGTTGGTTTTCAGAAAGATATTATTCGTATTTTAGAAGGAGAATCAAAGATAATTGTGATTGAACTGAATGGCGAAATCCCGAAAGATTCCGTTGTTGAAGTAAAATGGAAAATCATAGATTCAGATGCTACTTCGGGCATAGATTACAAAATACTTGGTGATGAAAATTTTACATTTTTGAGTAATAAATCGGCTATTCAAGAAAAATACTTCAAAATTTTAACCTATGAAGATGAAAATATTGAAAATGAAAAATTCACAATCGAATTAAGTTTCGTCCTCAAAGGAAAATCGTTTGCCAAACTCATAAACAAGAAATATGTAGTTATTTTAACCGACACCAAAACAGAGTTACAGGCATTTAAAGAGAAGTATATTGAACAAGAAAAAGAAATTCTTAAAACATTAAGCGACGTCATCAATAATGATAAAAATGTGTCGGATACAATCGGAATTATTAGACTGATAAGTACTCCCCAGCGACTTCACTATTGGAGAGATAGTAAGAAAAATAGCGGTTATAAATCTGACCTAAACAAAGATGATGATAAACTAAAAGAAATAGATATTTCAAAAGTAGATATTAGATTCAAATACGGTGTAGCTACCGACATAAGGGCTTTTGCCAAGGATAATTCCGAGGTTTTTAGCAATCATTGGTACAACGGTAGAGAGCCAAACCGACCACGTTATGGCGTTTCGTACAGGCATAATGCTATTTCAAGTCGGAATAAAAAATACTATTTAATTGGCGAAAAAAACCCTTCTAAGTTTATCAAATTAGTAGATTTGATTGATTACGAAAACCGTACGGGTTTGAATTTTGCTCCAAGTGATACTATGATTACTCTATTGAACGAAAAAGGTAAAGAAGAAGCCAATATTTTAGTTAGAGCCTTTCTTAATTCGTATATTAATTTTAATATTTACACCGATTTACTGGGGCTACTAAGAATCGACCAGGGGAATGGCATCATTCAGTCTGATGCCTCTGCAAAAATATTCTTATCTACTCTTCCTGCCAAAGATAAACTTAGATTTCATTTCAATTATCTCATGCCCTACGCTCGGCTTGCCCGATTTGAAAACGGCTTTCAGAATGTGCCAACTACGGACAACGACACTACATCATTTGGAATTAGAAAAAGCAAGTCTGATAACATCAGTCGTATGCTACTCAACCAACGAAAAGTTTTTGATGTGGGCTTGAAACTCAATATACTAAACAAAATCGGCAAGTTTGATAATACTTATGAACTCAACACTTTTGCAGGTTTTGGGTGGTTTAGGCGACAAGGCCCCGTTGATAATGAACTAACCCAGAAACTGAATGGTGTGAAGCAATACCAAGGGATATTAACTAATACGCTCGAATTTGGACTCGAAACAAGGGCAGCGATTTTGCAATACAAAAACTTTGGCATCAATACGGGCTTGCTGGCAAGTTGGCAGAAAATAATCAATGCCAAATTATACAATATCGCTGATGGTGGCTTTAAACCATTTTATCGCACTGAAGCCGAAATATTTTATTATCCGCTTGAAAAAAGTAATGACAAAATCTTTCTAAGAACTTATTACACATTCAATAATAGCCAAACAGAAGAAAGTTTCTTGAGAGTTCAAGTTGGCTACAAGGCTTTGTTTAAGATCTCAAATAAAAAGTAGTATCCGTTTTTGGAGATTTTTTTGAAGATTTTCTCGGAGAATAATTTACAGCCATCGAAAATGAGCGTGTAATAGTTTCCTCCGTGCGACGGTCGCCCCTCATTTTCGAGGGGAGGTGCCTGCCTGACGTAGTCGGCGGCGGAGGGGTCAAAGAACGTTCGGGTCCTTTCAAAACATATTCTATGCAAAAAAACCACCCCGTCGGAGTGCCGCACCACCGACTTCGTCAGGACACCCCTCCTTGAAAAAAGGAGGGGAAAATTCGGAACTTTTAATAACATCAGTAATTCAATAATTTCAAAACCCAATTTAAACAAAAACAAAAATGAAAAAATCAATCCTCCTTTGCCTTTTGGCATTTAGTTTTTCAGCTTCTGCCCAGACTATTAGACGGGTGAATAATAACGCTGGTGTTACGGGCGTAAATGTTTACACTACCATACAAGCTGCCCACGATGCCGCTGTGGCTGGGGATATTGTTTATGTGGAGCCGAGCCTATCAGATTATGGCTCATTGACCGCTACCAAAAGATTAACAATAATTGGAAATGGATATAATTTAAACGAAAATACAAACACCAGTTTTGATAAAAAGGAATCTAAAATAACCTCTTTTTCATTCGGGATTGGGTCTCAAAATTCTGTTTTAATGAGTATCGTTTCAACAGCTACAGGTGCCAATGACATATCGGCAACAGGTGTAACAATAACTTGATGCAAAATGCAAAAATTATTTATTAACGCTGCAAATGCAACAATCACTAAAAACAATATAACACAAATTTCTCAGACTACTTTTCCAACGGTAAACTCACATTTAATTACAAATAATATTGTATTTGATATGGGCTTATCAAATTCGGGAGCAACACCAATCCTAAATTCAACTATTTCAAATAATAACATATATGGAAGATTATGGGCAAATGCCTCTATTATTACAAATAATATTTTTTCATCTTCAACCGCTGGAACTAATTCATTTGACCCTATTACTGGGACAACAAATTCAGTTACAAATAATATTTCAACTTACTACACACTACCTACATCAAATGGAAATCTTAACTCAACAATCGCCGCCATTTTTGCTGTTAATCCTCATTCAGCAACACCAGTAGGTTTAGATAAGCACTATCAACTTGCGGTGAGTTCGCCTGCAATTGGTGCAGGTACAGGCGGGACAGATTGTGGGATTTTTGGTGGTTCAAGTCCTTATGTACTCTCAGGTCAGCCTTCGAGTCCAATAATTACGATACTTAATTCGGCAACTGCTGGCAATACTGCCACCCCTTTAAATGTCAGCGTAACGGTTCGGGGAAATAATTGAAGCGTCTTTAAACCTTATAGGTTTTAAAAACCTATAAGGTTTGTTTTGTTTTGGAGGTAGTAGAGAGTCAAAACTCTAACTCAGTATTAAATGGCAACAGGTTCTCATGAAATTGCAGATAGGATTGCCTATTTCCAAACCACGAAAGAACCTCCTCACGTTTGAGTTTTGTGTTTTTCTCAGAAAGATGAGCCAAATACGATGAATATCGCCAATCAGCTTTATCCTGCACAAAGCCATGATGCACAGGATTTTGATGAATATAAGCGATAGCCGATGTAAAATACGAATTGGTATCAACCCAAAATCGTTTGGTAAAATCAATAAATAAAGCACCTTTTCGCTCAAAACGAATATTATAGGCTTTTGCATAGCCATTGAGCAAGTTGCTTATTCGTTGCATAACCAATTTATGAATATCGCCTTTGTATTGTGCGTGAGATTTGAGTTCGTTAGCGGATTTGACCCTCACTAATAAATGAAAGTGATTGGGCATCAAACAGTAGGCATAAGTATCAAAAACGCTTGCAGTGTGATGTTCGTAGCGACTGAGAAAGTAGCGAAAATTATCATCATTTCGGAACAGGTTTTCATTACCAACCGCATGATTGACGACATGATAGAAACAATCAGCTTCAAAGTCATCAAGACCTTTCATTGTTCTTTTGGATTTTAAATTTTAAACATTAATCGACCGTTTAAACCTATAAGGTTGCGAATCGTCGCACCGTTTAAAACCTTATAGGTTTGGGAAGCGGAATACAAATATATGAAAAAATATCTTTTAACCCTCCTACTTTCCACTTGGGGCTTAGGGGGTTTCGCCCAAAACATCAATAAAATCGAATATTTCATTGATGCAGACCCTGGCTACGGAGCAGGTACGGACGTACCTGTCACAGCCGCAACACCCATAACGGCAAATTTCAATGTGCCAGTCAGTAGCGTTTCAGACGGCTTTCATTTTCTGAGCATTAGGGCAAAAGATGTAAGCAATAATTGGAGTGTAGTAGGCACAAGACCGTTTTATAAAGAAGCGATTTCTACGGCAACTGTTCCCAATATTACGGCAATGGAATACTTCATTGATGCAGACCCGGGTTATGGTTTGGCAACGGCAGTAACTGTTACGGCTGGAAGTCCACTTATACAAAACTTTACGGCTTCATTAGCTTCGGTGGCAGATGGCTTTCATTTTTTAAGCCTTCGGGCAAAAGATGCTAATAACAGATGGTCGGTGGTGGCAGTCAGACCATTTTATAAAGAAGCGGTTTCGACAGCAACTGTCCCCAATATCACAGCAATGGAATATTTCATTGACGCTGACCCAGGTTATGGATTGGCAACGGCGGTAACTGTTACGGCAGGTTCGCCATTGACCCAAAACTTCACGGTTGCTTTGCCAAATACTGTTACTGATGGTTTTCATTTTTTGTCAGTTCGAGCAAAAGACGTGAATAATAAATGGAGTGTTGTGGCTGTCAGACCTTTTTTCAAAGAAACGGTTTCTTCCGCCATTATTCCGAATATTGTTTTGATGGAATATTTCATTGATGCCGACCCAGGCTTTGGACTCGCTACAAATGTACCACTAACTGCGGGAACGCCTATCAGTCAGGCACTTACGGTAAGTTTGGGAGCATTGACAAACGGCACTCATAAGTTATCAATCAGAGTAAAAGATGCCAACAATCGCTGGGGAATTGTCGGAATTAGAGATTTTGTGGTGCAAGATAATATTGTCATCATTAGCAATGTGCCTACGCAATGGTGTAAGCTCACCAACTTCAATATTCCGTTTACGATTTCGGGAACATTTATAGGGGCAAATATTTTTACGGCACAATTATCTGACATCAATGGTAGTTTTACGAGTCCAACAAACATTGGTACGCTCACCAGTATAAGTGCAGGAACGATTGTGGCACAAGTACCAAATACGGCATCTTTGAGCAATAATTACCAAATTCGAGTTATTTCGACTGTACCAGCCGTTACCAATAGTCCGACCAAACCTTTTCAGTTGTTGTCGGTTTGTCCGCCACCATGTGCAGGGTTGCTAACTTTGGTGAATCCAACCGATAATTATTCATCTGGAATCATTACCAAAGAAGCCCACGCCACCACAGGGACAATAGAAGCAACAAACAAAGTCACAGGTACAGCCAAAGTAACCTACCGAGCAGGCAAAAGCATCACGCTTAATACAGGTTTCAAGGCTGATAATGGGGTTGTGTTTAAGACTGAGTTTGGGGGGTGTAATTGAGGTTTTTAAGAAAAAAGCATCAAGAAGAGGCTTTCTTGGTGCTTTTTGTGTTTTATAAGAAACGAGAATTAACGTGGAAGGGGGCTTTACGTTTTTGAAGATTCCTTCCCCACCATTCTTTCTCTTTTTCGATAGAATTTTAATTCTTTACGGTCAGTATGCCAATAGGTTATCATTTCTTGGATTTCTTTTATTTCGAGAAGATTTGGATTGGCACGGCAAATAACATCGGCAACTTGTTGGGCAGTAAAGCCCTTTTTGCGAGCAGCAGATTCATTAATACATTCATCTTTAGTAAGGATTTTCTTCGGAAAATTAGGGCTATACACATCTATTCCCTTCATGATTTCACTAATTTCCTCCAAACTGTAAGGCTTTTTTAACTTGTTTTCTTGTTCCATTGCGTTGCGTAGGTTTCGTAAAAAGCAAATCATAAAATATGAATCGTCAATGAAGTAATAGGCTGAATTCTACCAAAATCACGAGAATTGTAGGTATAAAGTTCCGTACAAAATTCTTCGGCAATGGCAAGATGCGAGCGGTTCGACGTTTCGACAATCATTGAAATCGCTAAAACCAACTTTATTAGCAAGTTCGATAGCTCTCACAAAAATTGATTTATCATAATTGACTGGCAATGAGGCGATTAATTGATTCAATGAAGTATTAATGACCGTTTTTGGTTCTTTTAATTTTGCCAAAACAAAGCCAATTTCTTGAATACTTAACCAAGATATTTGAAAAGTACTACTAAGTATTGCTTGTTCAATTATCTGATTTGCTTGTATGTATTTAGTTGGGTCTTGTTCAATGGCAGCATTAACTAAAACATCAGTATCGAAGCATATCATATTTCACGGTCGTGAGTTTGGTCAATTAATGCCCTAATGTCGATCGAAGGGTCTATTTTAGGAGCATTTAAACTATTATCAGTAATCCAATTAAGCATGGCTTCTTTACGCTCTTGGTTTTCGTTTTTTGGTACATGTTGTTTGATTTGTTTTTCTCGTAGGAAAAAAACAAAGTCAGCCACTTCGCCCAGATATTGCTGTGGTAAGTCTTTTATTCCTTGAATAATAACTTGCTGTAAATCAACTGGTTGTGTCATTGGTTTTTTTTTGCAAATTTATAGAAATTTCAAACAAGTAACAAACACCGCCAACGTAACCTACCGAGCCGGCAAAAGCATCATGCTCAATGCAGGCTTCAAGGCTGATAATGGGGTGGTGTTTCGGACTGAGTTTGGGGGGTGTAATTGAGCAACTATTTAGGAAAAAAACACCAGTATTTTCTCCATAGTGTAGGAAAATACTGGTGTTTTATTGTTTATAATTAGTTGAATGGAAATAATCAACATTTTAAATTTAGTGTTCAGTAAACTTTATTTTGTCTGTTTAATCTTTCACAAAAAAGGGTTCAAAGTCCTCTCCTGTGGAGAGGATTTAGGTGAGGTGTGCCGACAAATTAACATTTATCTAACATTAGTTAACTTGTTAATTATAAGCATTTTATACCAATCAATATTCAACATTTATCATTAAACATTACTTAATATCCCTGATTTCACCGCACAAAACCGATTTTTAGGCTGGAGTTTATAAAAAGATTCCCAAATTTTGAAAAAACAATGCTACTCGTAGGGTTATTTTTTGTCAAAAGTGCTGAGTAGCTCCAATCAAAATAAACTTTATTATTGAATTGATTTTGAAAACCAAAAACCGCACCAGCACCAAAAAAACTACCATTATCCGACTTATTTGAAAAATATTTATTGTTAAACGTATTGTTGTTAAATGCCGAATAGAGATAACTTGCTTCCAGTCCAGTATAAATGCCATTGAAATTTTTGCCTGATTTGCCTCTTCTTATTTCTCTGTTTTTAAACATATAGTAGCGAACTTGCTGAGAAAGTCGAACATTTGAATAAAAATTACTTTTTTGCTCATTTTCCCAAATTGGGATTTTAATTTTAAAATCTCCATATTTGAATTTCAAAGTAGAATCAATAATGCCATTTTGACTATAAAATTTAAAGGCACTTATTTCTACTGAAAAACTTGTATTGCTTGAAAAAAAAGAATTCCCGATGCGGTGTTCATAATCCATTTCAACCTTCAAATGTTGGTTGTATTTGTCAATATGTAAAAGGTTTTGAAGGTCTATTTTTAGTAAATGATTTACGTCAAAGTTATTATTCGAGAAAGTAAGTTTCTCAAACTTTTTGTCTTTTTGCGATTTAAAGCGAGGGAAATTCAATCCCACTCCAAGTCGAAAGTTCGTTGAAATAAACCAAAGAGTACTTTGGGGAAGTATGAGGTTATTTTTGATAAGTCCCCCGTTATCAACGTATGATTCTCTAACATTTTTATACCCCGCCGAAATAGATAAATCCAAAACATTACCAAACTGATGTCCATAATTGATAGCACAAGCCGTTGATTCATAATAGGGTGTATAGAAAAACATTAAGCTATTATCTGTTTTTAAAGTGCCTTTTGTGAATCTAAAACTAACATATCTGCCGCTTGTATTATACGCTTGAAGACCCTGATTAACTCGTTTTTTCATATCAAAATACCAGCGAGGTTCAATGCCGAACTTTAAAGATTGGCTGTGAAACAGTAATGTGAGATTTAGTGAAAGCTCTTTGTTAAGTTTTTGCTCATAACCAATGAATAAATCCGAGGACGAATTTGGAGTAACATTCGGTACGACATTGATTCCCCCTCTTACGGCTGCTTTCACTGGTCGTTTTACGCCCATTCGCTCGGCAATGCCGATAACTTCTGTCTGCTCAAAACTTTCCACCGTTTCCTCCGAAAAAAGTACTTTTACGCTGTCTTTTTGGGCGAATGTCAAGCCCCCTAACCCCCGAAAAGGGAATAAAAGAACGAATATTAAAATTATTTTTTTCATAGTTTTGTTAGTTATTTAGGTTGATATTGCCGAAAATATTTACAATGTCAATCTTCGATGGGTGTGTGGTATTTAGGATAGCAGTTTTATTGACATCGGAGTTTTCTAACCAACTAAACTCCTTAAACCCCGCAGGAAGTACCAGTTTTCCGTACGTAGTAGTGAGCCTAAACGCATGGCTATTCAGCGAAATTTTGTTGAGGTTAATCTCCGATTTCTTGGCCTCAATCGTTAGTTTTTTTAGGTTGGCCAATCCCCCAATGTTTATTTTGCCGTATTGGCTATTTATCGAGCATCGGCCAGCCAACTCATTGATTATCAAATCAGTACGCTCCGAAGTTATCGTCATAATGCCGTTGATGTTTTGGGTATTTATTTCTCCATAATGGGTAGTCAGTTCGGTTTTTCCCTCTCCGTCGATTAGCTCAACGATGCAAAAATCAGTTTTGATTTTCAACAGTTTTAGCTTACCTTTTACCGAAATTTTACCAAAACTATTCTGAATCGTAACCTTCATTCCTTCGGGAACTTTGACGGTATATTTTGCTTTGAGGTTCGACATTGGCTTTGCTTTTTCGTCTTTAATCAGGAGGTAATTTCTTAGAAAAACGTCCTTGTTCATTTTATCAGCCACGTACCGCATTGTTTCCAAATCATTGCTTGCCACTCGGCGGTCGGGGTGCTTGGCGATGAGGTCAATCTCGACTTTTATTTCCTGCCCGCCCCACGTAACTACCTCAATATCAGCCTTTTCGGCCTCAATAGTTAGGGTTTGGCTTCCCGAAAAAGTTTTTTCAATGTGCTTCGTCACTACTTGTACCGTAGTTTGGGCAGTGATGTTGTGGGCCAAAATAATGAACAACGTCAAGTATTTCAGATGCCTGATGTTATGCTTTTTTTTCATGTTTTTTTTAAATTTTAGCTGCCATTTTTCTCAAAATATCCGACTTCTGTACTTCGATATTGGTCAGTTGAGTAATCAATTCGGGGTCGGTATTGTACTGCCCAACTACTTTTTTAAGCTGGTTACTCGCTGTATTTAGTTCCTCCAATTCGGTTTTTAAAGCCTTAAATTCCGTGTTTTCGCACACATACGTTTGCTGCTTACAATACGCCACAATCATCTCGTATTGCGGCTGGCTATCGTCGGCTGGATTGAGCAATAGATTTTCGTCGAGTTTTTGTTCGGCAAACGTAATCGACTGATTATCAGTATTATACCAAAAAATAATTCCAGTAATAACTGCCACCGAAGCTGCCACCGAAACCCACCGCCAAGCCCGAAACTTGATAACTTTCGGGGTTAAGTTCCGCTCAATTTCGTTCCATAAATCGACTTTTGGTTCGTAGATATTCAGCTTGCTGATTGATTTTTGTAAAACATCATCATTCAGCTTTGATTCGATGCCGTTCCAGACATCATCACTTGGTTCGTATTCGGGTAAAATATTCATAAGCCCCGTTTTAGTTAGTTAAAATTTCTCTCAGTCGCTTCTTGGCATAAAAAAGCTGTGATTTTGATGTACCTTCGGCAATACCCAACATTTCGGCGGTTTCTCGGTGGGTATAACCTTCGATTTCGACCAAAATAAACACCGTTCGGAAACCTTCGGGCAGCGACTGAATGGCTTTTTCGAGATATTCGGCATCAATCGCATTGCCCCAATCGACCAAACTATCATCGGGAATTTTCTCAACTAATTCCAAAAATTTTACTTTTTCTAATTTTCGGTAAGCCTTCCGAACTACAATCGCCCGAATCCAAGCCCCGAGCGTAGCATCGCCTCGGTAAGTTTCTAATTTCCGAAAAACATCTAAAAACGCATCTTGCAGCACATCATTGGCATCATCAAAATCGCTCGTCAGCCGATACGCCAGCGTAAACATTGCCCGCTTGTAGCGGTCATAGAGTGTCCGTTGGGCCAATCGGTTGTTTTCGATGCAAGCAGAAATGAGTTCGGCTTCGGTCATAATTGCGGTTTTCGATGCGGTGTTATCATAAAGTGCCGCAAGATGGGCAGAATGGTTGTATGAGTGAAGAAAAATAATTTTGGATATAACTCAAAAATGAACATTGATAGTTCTAAAAACAAAAAATCCGCTCGAAACGAACGGATTTTTGTGCAAACCTAACCACTATGATAAATACTATTTCATACTCACTGCGTCGGGCTGAATGATATATTTTCCGATTACCGCTTTGATTTTCGTGCGGGTTTCTTCAGGTGTATAATTTCTTTTAAGGCAGTTTTTTGCCAAATTATCAATGTCCACAATTAGGCTCATACCGTCGGTTTTTTCTCTGAGCGAAATGCCTTTTTTCTGGTCAATCATTTCCCCCCAAACGGCACGCACTTCCACCCAAAACGGACGTTGTTTTTGCCAAAAATCTACGGCGGCTTTGCATTTTGCTTCATCAGTTCTACGATAATCATTGATTCCTTTTTCTTGGGCGAGTAGTTTATCTGAATCGTTTTCACGAATAATCTTATCATTATCTTGCTCGTGCAAGTAGCCATAATCCGTTACGAGGATTCTGTTTCCTCGTCTAAGTACTTGATAATCAGCACGTTTGGTGTATTCACGGCGGGGTAGCGGAGCATCAGTTGTGTTTGCCCATGCGTGTTTGCCGTCTTTATGTACCCAACTTGCCGAGCCTTCGTAGCGGGGGGCATCATCAACTTCAAACACTTTTTGTGTCCATTGTCCCTTTACTTCGTTTTTTGGTAAAGTTTTATGTTTCCAAGATTTTCCTTGCTGAAACGCCAGTAAATTAGTCGCCTGATATTCCCAATCTTCCCGCCAATGCTTGATAACCGTTGCCGAATCAATGACCAATAAGTGCATCAGTACCAATTTATCTTTCGATTCTTCGTCCACAAAAACGTACTCCAAAGCCCCCGCTTTGTAGTGGTCGTGAAACTTATAATTTTTGTCGGGAGCGAAGGTTTCGGCGTAGGCAAAACTTACTTCGTGGCAGCCGCACTGCCCTTTAATTGCTTGAATATCAGCACTTTTTTGGGCGTAAGTGGCAAGGCTGAAAAATGTTAGTAATCCTAAGAATATTTTTTTCATTTGTCGATGGTTTAAAATTGTGTTGCAAAGTTTATATTTATTTAGACTAATTCCAAATAAAAAACAATATTTGTTTGGAATCGTTCTAAACACTAACGTACTTTGTATTATCAAACAAGCCAACAATGCCGAAAGTATTATTTCTCATCTATTTTATATATATATGCACGAATGTCAATGCTCAAAAAGATTCGGTTCAAAATAAAAACTTGGACGAAGTCGTCGTAACCGCTACTCGCTCGGAGCGGCTTATGGGGGCTTTGCCAATGCCCGTTACGCTTATCTCGAAAAAGCAAATTCAGGCTTCGGGTTCGTTGCGGTTGAATGATATTTTGGGCGAACAAACGGGGCTTTTCGTAGTAAACGACCACGGAAACGGCGTGCAGCTACAAGGGTTTAATCCTGACTATACGCTGATATTGATTGACGGTGAGCCGCTCATCGGTCGCACGGCTGGCACGCTCGAACTCAGCAGGGTGGCGGTAGGGAATATCAAGCAAATCGAAATCGTGAAAGGCCCGTCGTCGTCGCTCTATGGCTCGGAGGCTTTGGCGGGTGTTATCAATATTATCACCGATACGCCAAAAGGCATAAGAGGTTCATTATCAGCCCGTTACGGAACAAATGCTACGACCGATTTGACGGGAGATGTGTCGGTGAAAAGCCAAAAAATGAGCCTGTATTTGTTCGGAAATCGCAACAGTTCGGCAGGGTATGATTTTACGCCCGAAACTTTTGGACAGACAATTTCGCCCTTCAATAATTATACTTTGCAGGCGAAAGCTGGCTATGAATTTTCTAAAAAACTAAAATTAAATCTCTCGGGAAGGTACTTCGAGGAAGCACAAAGTAGTGGTTTTTTGGTCAATAAAAGCAATGTTTCGGGACGAGGAACGGTAACGGATTTTAACTTTATTCCTTCCTTGACTTGGAAAACTTCTGACCGCTGGAAAAATACGTTTCGCTATTATGCTTCATCTTACAAAACCAACGCATCGCTGAACTATGAAAATAGTGGGGCGGTTTATGACCAAAGTTTTTTCAGACAAACTTTTCAACGCCCCGAGTGGCAAAGTGATTTTACGTTAAACCAAAAGAATCTCCTTACGTTGGGCATCGGTCAAGTGTCCGAAACCGTGGAAGCAACTCGCTACGTTGGCACGAAAAGCATGGCAAATCGCTACGTTTTTGCTCAATACGAATATTTTCCGACCCCAAAACTGCAATTTATCGGCGGCGGGCGTTTCGATGCTCACAATGTTTATCGTAGTCAGTTTTCACCCAAAATCTCGGCTCAGTACGAACTCAACGACCAATGGGCGGTTCGGGCTTCGGGCGGTGTTGGTTATAAAGCACCCGATTTTAGGCAACTGTACTTAAACTTCACCAATGCCGTGGCTGGATACAGTGTTTTTGGCTCAAATGAAGTGCAAAATGAGGTTGAAAGATTGCAGAAAACGGGGCAAATCGCAGGAATTTTGACTGATTTGGCACAATTCGGCACTATTCGCCCCGAAAGTTCGGTGGCTTTTAATGTCGGCACAAAGTTTCAGAATAAAGCAAAAAATATGCGTTGGTCGGTCAATATTTTCCGAAATAATGTCAAAGATTTGATAGAAACCCAAGCCGTTGCGGCCAAAACTAACGGACAAAATGTGTTTAGTTATTTGAATCTCAACCAAGTTTTCACGCAAGGAATCGAAACGGATGCAAGTCGGCAGTTTAAAGTCGGCAGTGGGCAATTATCGCTGAATGTTGGCTACCAATATTTGGAGGCGAAAGACCAGGCGGTTTTGGATAAAATAAAAAACGGAAAACTTTTTGGCCGAAACCCCGAAACCCTCGCAACGACACGTTTAACAAAGTCAGATTACGGTGGATTATTCAGCCGATCGAAACATTCAGCTAATGTAAAACTGTTCTATGAAGTTCCAAATAGTAAGGTAACTACCTCATTACGAGCCATTTATCGCAGTCGCTACGGCTTTGGCGACAGCAACGGAAACTTGATTTTAGATGATGATAATGAATACGTGCGAGGTTTTGTAACGCTCAATTTTGCCGCCATGAAAACTTTCGGAAAATATTTCACTCTCCAAGCGGGGGTTGATAATTTGCTGAATTACCGAAACGAGTTACAGATTCCGAACCTTGCGGGCCGACTTTGGTACGTATCGGCAAGGATAAATCTCGAAAAATAATAACAGATAATCGCAACTTAACAAAAACGCATACTCATACTCCCAAGTACTGAAAAATCACTCAAAACAAAGTTCCCCCATTGGGAGTTAGGGGGCTAAAACTCATGAAAAAATCAATTTTAATTCTCTCAACATTCCTTACTATTGCCCTTGCATCGTGCGAAAAAGCAGCCGTAGTTGTAGAACCATTGGCGGCAAAAACTGCCAAAAATATTGCGGCAAGCCCCAACGTTTCGCTTACTGGGCAGCCAGTTGCCCCAACGGGTAAATTTACGCTGTTTAGCTTTGCCAATGGCGAAGTAGCTAATGCCGACTCGGCAAGCACCAAGTGGGACATTGGTTTCCGTGGTACAATCATCATGCTTAATGGTGGCACCTCGGGGCCTGGGCAAGCGGGTGTGATTATGAAAGATGGGCTTTTTGATGACTTCAAGGAAATCACCGAAACTACTTTCTTCCAAGATGCAAAACCTGCCTTTGCCATAACGGCGAGTTCGGGCAAGGGTTGGTATAATTATAATGCTGCTACGAATATTATTTCGCCGATTCCTGGAAAAGTATTTTTGGTAAAAACTGCCGACGGAAAATTTGCAAAGTTTGAGGTGGTGAGCTATTACAAAGATGCTCCCGCCGTGATTGAGCAAACAACGCCCGCCAGATATTACACGATTCGGTATATTTATCAACCCGATGGAAGCAAGAAACTTATTTAAAATACTTA
>JANNEN010000395.1:0-5095 GCA_031378715.1 Emticicia sp. | reverse complement strand
GCACAAGCGACTTGCCGAATGAATCCGTTGTTTTATGCCACCAAATTCGGACAATTGATAAACGCAGACTGTCCATGCATTACGGTGAAATCAGTGATACCGACTTACATTTGGCGGTTTTTGATGCCCTTCGTTTCCAATTAGGTATGCCCAAAACATAAAAATAGAGAAAATACTGAGGGGTATATTCTTTCAAATACCCCCTCAATGCTTTTACTCCCCAACCAAATACTTCTTCAAAAACCAAGAAATTGCAGTGTAGGTATAATCACGGTTTGCTTTTTTGGCGATTCCATGACC
This sequence comes from Emticicia sp., assembly GCA_031378715.1. GTDB lineage: Bacteria > Bacteroidota > Bacteroidia > Cytophagales > Spirosomataceae > Emticicia. The sequence goes on along the minus strand of JANNEN010000395.1, from coordinate 4,795 downwards.
TTCATCTTTTGCCCTAACATAGCTCACAGGTACCCCATTTTGCTTCAAAGCTTCCAGCATTTGTTCAGATTCGGACAAAGGAACACGAGGGTCGTTTTCGCCTTGATAGATGAACATTGGCTTCGTAATATTTTTGATATTCGTCATGGGGCTGATTTTTTGGAAATGCTTTGCCATTTTAGGGTCTCGTTCATCGTCGTATTATGCCCGCTGCAAATCTGCACGATAGCCAGAAGTGTTTTTTTAAGAAGGAAACAAAATTGGTCCGTTTACTTTTTTTCTATTTCAGTCGGAATTAGCTTATTGGTTTTATTCCAAACTTCATTTTCTTGGCGACCCATGGTTAGTAATTTTTCAATTTCGCCTTTATTATTTCTTGAAAATTCTATGGTTGTCATCATGTTTTCAAAGAATAACTTATCCTTTTGGTAGGCTTTTACTTTATATTTTGTACTACCACTACGCTGTAAATACAATTGATTTTCTGTCATGGTGATAAAGCGTTGTTCGCCTTTCTCATTTTCATAAACACCAATATAGCCTTGTAGTAGCGTATTTTCTAAGGGTATTTCTTGGTATTCATAAGGTTTCCCAATGGTCAGTGCTGCGATTTTTGCCGCAATTATAACTGGTGGATTACAATAACAATTTGAAAAAACAGCGACAAATACATTGTCTTTTGGCAGATAAATGGATTGGGTCCGAAAACCGTTGATGCCTCCACCATGTTCAATAGAAGGTTGTTCTTGAACATTACTTAAAAACCAGCCATAGCCGTAACCTGTTTCTTTACCATTGTTCAATTTATAATTCGTAAAGGCTTTATCAAGGCTTTCCTTTTTCAACAATTTACCAGCATGAACGGCTTGATGCCACTTAAATAAATCTTCGACAGTAGATTGAATCGAACCTCCCGAATAGGGTAGATTCATGCTCAAATAATGGGCATTTATAAAACCCGTGCTGTCTTTTGCATAAGCACCCGCCCTATTTTTTATGATTTTTGAATCACTACCATAAAGCGAGTTCGTCATGCCAAGCGGCTTAAAAAAGTTTTCTTCGATATACTGCGGATACGTTTTACCCGAAACTTTTTCGATGATATAACCCAGTAAAAAATACCCCGAATTGTTGTATTTGAATTGAGTTCCAGGGGCAAATTCCATTGGCTCTTTTTTAAAATAATCAATCAATTCAGTTGGTTGTAAATCCAGCGAACTTTTATTTTTAAAATCTTTCATGCCCGTATAACTCTGAATACCTGATGTGTGAGTAAGCAAATTCTCAATCGTGATTTTATGCCCATGAGTAGGGTAATCTGGGATAAACTTAGTGATGTCGTCTTGCAAATTTAATTTTCCTTGCTCCATCAATTGCAAAATTGCCACTGCCGTAAATTGCTTGGTAATAGAGCCAATTCTGAAAACATTATCCACTTGCATCGGAATATTGTACTCCAAATTAGCCATGCCAAAGGCTTTTTTATAGATAATTTGACCTTTTCGGGCAACCAAAGCCGTTGCTCCCGTTTCATTGGTTTTGTATTGCTCTGACAGCATTTTGTCGAACTCCGCAAAGAGTTGTTTGTCGTCTTTTTGTTGAGCAAAAGCAATATTTACCAAAAGGCTAAGTGCGAGGAATAAGAATGTTTTTTTCATTTTTAAAATTTGTTTTTTGATTAAAAAATAGAGAAAATACTGAGGGTCTTCTCACTTCTTAAACTTCCCATACACCGCCTGCCCAGGGAATACATTGTTTACGGTTTTGCCATTTTTCAACACAAAACTGCCATTGACCATTACATATTCAATGCCTTCCGAGAATTTTAAACCTTCTTCAAAGGTAGCTTTGTCTATTACAGTATTGGGATTAAAAATAGTAATATCGGCATCGGCACCTACTTGTATTCTTCCTTTGAAACGCATCATGGGAGCTACTTTTTCCAGCATTTTTGCCGTCAGAAAGGTCATTTTTTCAATGGCGGTAGGTAGGTCCAGCACTTTGTCTTCCCGCACATATTTACCCAATACCCTCGAAAACGTACCTGCCGTGCGTGGGTGGGCCAGTTGTGCATAAGGCATGCCGTCTGAGCCTATGATTACGCCTTTCGCCCCCACTCCAGCCTTTATCCACTCGGGCTTCATCATATGGGCAATTACTATTCCGTTTGTTTTTCGATATTTCTCAAAAGTCTCTTTGGTCAGTCGCTCGCCCGTGGCTACCCATTGGAGGTCTTGGTAGTCTATGCCTCGCCGTTGCTGCCAGCCATCGGAAAATACATGACTGTTTAGCATTGTCGAACTGGCAGTATAGGGATATACTTCGGTGGTGATGTTAAACCCTCTTTCTTGGGCGGTCTGTACCATCTCAATGCCCAATTGGATTTGTCCCAAAGTCGTACTATTCAAGTGGACAATATGTAAAGGTGCGTTGGTCAGCACAGCATCAGAAATGGCTTGCTGAACGGCTGTGAGGTTTGATTCTCGCACGTGGGTAAATATGGTAGCCTGCGTATCGCCTGCCAATTGATATACCCGAAAAATCTCTTCGGGCGTTGCCCCTGGCACATAGCCAATAGGTACGCCAATGCCAACGCCACCTGATGCCAAGTCATTTTTGATGTTTGTCAGCATCGTTCGGGTTTGCTCTCCGCCAAGGGTTTTGTCATACGAAACCCCCATGATACTCATGGTTATAACTGCAGATATGCTTCCATTAGTTACGGATTGTTTCAATTCGAGCATTTCATTTGGATAGTTTCTCATAGCTTGCATTCGGGCAAAAACCCAATTGGCACTTGCTCCGTAATTGATAAGTGCCTTGGCTTGGCGAGAAGCATACCACTCGCTCAAAAACGGCACGCCCCATTCCAATTCTAAGGCTGTCGTAACGCCATCGTGCAGTTGGTATTCCTGTTCCTGATTGCTAACGCCATGAATGTGCGGGTCAATAAAGCCAGGGGCTACCACCAAACCAGTTACATTAACCATTTCTTTTCCCTTCAAAGGTTCAGAACTGATTTGTGCAATGCGGTTATTGAGGATACCCACATTTTTTATGGCATCTAATTTTGTTTCAGGGTCAATAACTCGACCACCTGATAACACCACATCGTAAACAACTGGTGATTGGGCTAAAAGCTGAAAAGAAAATACATTGAGCAATGCGATAAATACAAGGATTGTTTTTTTATTTTTCATTTTAAAATTTGTTTTATTGGTTAAAAAATTAGAGAAAATACTGAGGGGTTTTTGAAAAAACATTTAACTTTGTTCGTTTAAGATGTCATAATAATTATGGAAAACATTCAAATACAATCGAATAATAATTTGCAAAGCCTCATTGGTGGTTTTGCCGAAATGCCATTGCCCGATTTAGAATATTTTATCAGTGGTTTAAATGCTCTTGTAATCAGAAAACGGGTTACAGATAGCAGTAAACGCAATAAATTTCTGCTTCAAAAAATCAATCAAACCGTTCTGCCCGAGCCAGTAATGGAACGTTATGTCTTTCTCCAAGACAAAATGGAAATGAAAACGCTACCCGAAACAGAATATCAAGAACTCCTAAATTTGGTTGCCCAAGAAGAGAAAATTCGTAATAAACGGTTTCAATATCTTTTAGAATTGGCACAATTAAGAGATATTTCATTGACACAATTGATAAACCAATTAGGCTTAAATCCACTCCCTAATGCCTAAGATTCACGTACCGCTCCCGATGCGTAGAACTGTCATTGAGCGTGCTAATGGCTATTGTGAATACTGCCAACTTCCTGCCTCTTTCTCACCTTCTTCTTTCAATTTTGAGCATATCATACCGCTTATCAAACAAGGATTAACCACCTTCGAAAACCTTGCGTATAGTTGTGGAGGTTGCAATGCTCACAAAAAAGATAAGATAGAAGCCTTAGACCCTTTGACCCGTCAATTATCGCCTTTATTTAATCCCCGAATCGATATTTGGTCAGACCATTTTGAATGGAATGATGATGATTTACAAATCATTGGCTCAACGCCCATGGGTCGTGCAACTGTCCAATTATTAAAAGTCAATCGAGAAGGTAATATCAATTTACGAAGACTGTTAAAAATGGCAGGACTTCATCCGCCGACTTTGTAAGACTCTCAGATACTACTTCTAAAAACAGAGAAAACACCGAGGGGACTTCTAATCTAAAAAAAACAAACAATACAGATTCAAACCCATATTATTCACCTTTTTCATACCTTACGACTTATTTCTTTTTAGGCAACCTATCCTTTTTTAATTGAAAATAAGGATGTCCGCATTGCCACATCACAAAGGCATATTGGTCGGCAAAATTTGCCCATGTTACTTCTCTATCTTCGGTAAAGTGTCCGTTATCGTAGTTTACTTTCATCAGTACGGGTTTGTTAGATGCCGAAGCATTTTGTACGGCGGCGGCAAATTTCCCTGGTTGCCAAACCACAACTCTTGAGTCTGTCCATCCGCCAACACTCATCACAGCTGGGTATTTTACCCCGTTTTGTACGTGTTGCATACCGTCCATTTCATACAATGCTTTACATTCTGCCTCGTCCTTTACGGTTCCATGTTCAGGAATGTTAATGGGTCCGTTTGATGAAAATTCCAATCGTAAGGCATTGGCACAACCTACGTTGCAGATAGCGGCAGCAAACAAATCGGGGCGTTCGGTAATGGCTCTTGTGATTAAGATACCGCCAGCACTTGTACCCGTTCCTCCTAATTTAGCCGAGGTGGTGTAACCCTGTGCAATCAAGTAATCTGCACAACTGATGAAGTCTTTCCA
>JANNEN010000274.1:0-1780 GCA_031378715.1 Emticicia sp. | reverse complement strand
GAAGGGCAAGATTTACTACCTATTCTCGACCGAGTGCCCGACGAGTTTTTTGATTGGGTGAAGGCTACGCACGCCCAATTACTCCGAGATTTCGCTCAAATTGAAGCCCAGTCACAGTCAGATTTTAAGGTTTTGGATTCTCGAAAAGAAACGGCTTTGTACTACCAAACCTGCCAATATCCCGCAATTCTATTCAAAATGATGGAAAATAAACCTTACGACCACGTTATTTGGAAGATGATAAAACCTAAGTATGAGCGGCCGTATAGCCCCCATACCCCCAGTGGGGGTTGACACCGAAAATCCTTTTTAAAGCAATCGTTTGGTAGTTATATGGAACGAATGTTTCTAAACATAGTCAATAATGAAAATACTATTTAAAGCTATCGTTGGCAGCCAAGCCTACGGAACAAATACCCAAAACTCTGACATAGATTATAAGGGAGTTTATGCTCAATCGGTCGAGGAATTGATTGGATTTAACTACAAAGAACAAATTGAAATCTCGAAGGACGAATGTTATTATGAGGTTCGGCGTTTTTTGCAATTACTTCAATCGGCTAACCCAACGATGATGGAGTTGCTGTATATGCCTAATGATTGTATCATCGAAAAGCACCCTGCTTTTGATTTGATTGTAGATAATCGTGCAAGGTTTTTAACCAAAAAATGCCTTCATTCATTTGGAGGATATGCTATTGCTCAAATAAAAAAAGCAAAAGGTTTAGAAAAGAAAATGAACTGGGAGCAAGATAAAGTAGTTCGCAAAACGCCTTTTGACTTCTGTTATGTTCATCAGGAAGGAAAAACGTTGCCGTTGTTGCAATTTTTGAAAGAAAATAAACTATCAGAAAAGCGGTGTGGACTGGTTGCTTTGAATCATTTCAAAAATTGCTACGCCTTGTATTATGATACTATGAATGTGTTTTGCTATCAAGGAATTGTATCTGATCAAGGAAACGATGTAAAGTTAAGTTCCATTCCAGCGGGTGAAAAACCATTTTGTGTAATGAACTTTAATAAAGAGGGCTATTCGTCACATTGCCGAGATTTTATTGAATACGATACTTGGTTGAAAAATAGAAATGTGCAACGGTACGTAGATATTGCAAACCATCAACAGCAAATTGACGGCAAGAACCTATTACATTGCCGAAGATTGTTGGATATGGCAACGGAAATAGCCACCCAAAATACAGTCATTGTCAGACGACCAAATGCCCAAGAATTGCTAAAAATTAGGCGAGGAGAAATAGATTTGGCTGCATTTATGGAACGAGTCGAAATAGAAATTGAACAATTAACCCAACTTTTTGAAGCAAGTAATTTGCCCGATGATATCGAAACAGATTTTGTGAATGAATTGCTTTTGGAGGTAAGAAATAAAATTCAAAAATAATAGAATGAAAGAGAATACTAATATTCCCCCTCTGGGGGTTAGGGGGCTGGGGGTCCTAATCCTCCGAGGGCTGCCCGCCAGTGGCAAATCGACCTTTGCTCGCAAGCTAATTGACGAAAACAAAGACATCTGGAAACGCCTTAATAAAGACGAACTGCGGGCCATGCTTGATAACTCACACCACTCCACAACTAACGAAAAATTTGTGGAACGGGTGCGGGATATGATGCTCATTGAGGCTTTGCGAGAAGGCAAAAACGTAGTGATTGATGATACTAATTTATCCGATCGCCCCGTGGAGCGGATTCGGCAGGTGGTGGGCAAATACGCCAAAGATACCAAGCAAGAAATCAAGATTGAGTTTCAGGTCATGGATACGCC
>JANNEN010000281.1:0-15466 GCA_031378715.1 Emticicia sp. | reverse complement strand
CCATTGATGCCCCAGTTCGTGTGCTGTTACATAAAATGGCATATCCAAGTCCTCCTCGGGGTCAGATATTTTCTGAATGAAACCAATGCCCTCCGAAAACGGAACCGTATTGGCAAACGATTGTGCAAAATCAGCATACTTCGGAAACTCCATAATTCGCATTTGTCGATACTGATACGGACTAAAATTTTTCGAGAAATAATCAAACGATGCCTTCATTGACTGCATCATTTTATCCAAATTATACTCGTGCCCTTTGTTATAATAAATCTCCAAGGCTACGGGCGTGCCATCAGCGGCTTTCCATTGATCTTTTTTTACTTCATATTTTGCCGAAACGATTGAATAAAAATTCATCATCGGTACGTCCATTTTGTAATGAAAATACTTACGGTTATTTTCGGTAAATGATTTTTGCAAATACCCTGGGGCAATCGCCGTTTGGTCGGGTTCGGTGCCAATCACCATTTCGAAACGAATATAATCACCATCGTCACCAAACAAACTTTGCGAAAGCCCAATCGGGTCGTTTTGTTCCATCATGCGTTCTTTTTCTTTCAGTTTTTTCTTACGGCGGGTGTCATCATTACCGATTTCGTAGCCGCTATTATAGCCAATCGTCGGAAAATACGAGTTATTGAAAAACGTGCCGTTATAAACAATGTTCGTATTTGAGCCGCCCGCCACGAAACCCTTGGTTTCAAACTTGGTCTTGAACGACATTTTCACCGAATCGTTCACCGCCAAAGGTTTTGCCAAGGTATAAATCATGTAGCCGTATTTTTCGTAGGTCGTATTTTCCTTCGCTCCGCCCTCAAATTTCAGATACTCATTTTTCATATTATGCTCCTCGTCGTTCTGAATATGAACTTCGGCGATGGATTTTTGGGTTTTGTTTTTTAGCCAAAAATACCCTTCTGCCGTAAAATCACGCTCCTTTGGATAGATTTCTACTCTCAGATTTACATCAACAATTTTTGGTTGGGGCAAATTCTCGAATTTCTTCAAAGCCGTTTCGTACGCCACTTGTTTGTCTTCGCCTTGCTCACGGGTTTGGTATTTATTTAGTTTATTGGTATTATAAAAAACGTAACAACCCGTCAGCACGCAAGCTAAAGCAGCAAAAACGCCAAAGGTAAGCACTGGTTTCGTGAGGCGAAGACGACCAACTTTCAAGCGAGTTTTCATGATTGTTTCGGAGCCACGCACCGACAAAACTACTGAAATAACAAACAAAACCACTACAAACGTCAGCCAGTAGAGCTTTATCCAAGAAAAAGACGTTGTAAAATGCCCAAAGTTATTCATGTCTGAATAATCACCCAAGCGGCCACTACCAAACATAAACAAGGGGTGCTGAATACCTGCCGCACCAATAAAAAACGTAACCATGAAAAACACAAACATCATCGCAAATCCAATGAATTTATTATTGGCCATGACCTGCACAAAAAACGAAAGCAGCGTATAAAGCACCACAAAAGACAGCGTACTACTAAACATCGCCTTGAAATAAAGCGGGAGTTCAAAATTGAAGTAGCCATTGGCTGCCTGCACGCACACGCCCATAAAGATAAGCATCAACATCAAGCTCAGGTTTACGAGCATCATTCCCAGAAATTTTGCCAACAAATTAACCCAATCGGGTACGGGTGTGGCATCAACGATGAGGTGCATATTCGTCATGCGTTCTTTCCAGATGAGTTCGCCCGAATAGAAAATAATCAGAATCAAGAAAAACATATCAAACTGATCGAGCAAGCCAATGACGCTGGCAGTAATTGGCTGTGAACTCGTGCCGTACATTTTTTGAAAATAAAACGAGTTTACGATTATTTGCACCACGCCAACAAAAACAATCGCAATGAAGGGAACTTCTCGTACCACCATTCGGAAATAAAAAATTGCTTCTTTCCAAAGTTGCGTAAGGTTAGTTGAAAAGCCGCTAAATTGTCGCACAACGGGAATTTTTACTAACTCGGGGCGAATTTTTACCAAATCTGCCACCGATTTTTGCTTGCGTTTGAACCAACTACTTCTAACCACATTGAAGCTGAACGAAAAATAAGTTCCTGCCAAAATCAATGCCCCCACGCCACACCAAACCAAACGATTCCAGAGCAAAACGCCCTCCATTGGCACTAATTGGGTGTTTTTCTGGGCGGGAGTCCAGTATTCGGTAAAAATACTAAACGCCCGAACACCAAACGGATCAAGCATTGCCGAAAGGGTTTTGTTATCAATATCACTCAAAAGTGTGTCCGATACTTGGTACAAAACAAACAGGATTATTCCTTGCGTGTAAATCACAATCGAAGATCGGCTCAATGCCCCAGCCGCAAAAAATATCGCTCCTTGGATAAATAAATTGGTGATTCCCCACAAAATAAAAGGTTGAAAATACGACCAAGCATCAAAAGGCAACATCACTTTTTCTTTCCAAGACGGATCCCACGGTAGGTGTTTGCCAATGCCGTAGCCCGTCATAAAAGCTAACCAAATAGAACAATAAATCAAAATCATGACGATAAAAGACCCAAAAAATCGACCAAAAAGATAGTCGAACTTCGACATTGTGGTACTAAACATCAGCGATTCGGTTTTGTGTTCAAAGTCCCGCAGGACGGCTACACCCATGATTGCCGAACAAATGAAGGTAAAGAAAAACGTCATGATGATGGTCATAAATGCCAAACTGAAAGGCGAGTTTTCTTTGATTTGTCCACCCGCAATTCCCCCAATCGTAACGTATTTGGAAGTGGCAGCCGCAAAACACAAAAGGAACAAAATCCCGAAGTAGATATATGTTGCAGGGCGGTTTTTTCGGTAACTAAATTCAAAGCGTAATATTTCTTTTAACATGATTTTGTAGGTTTAGGCGTTGGCAAAAATTTTCGAGAAATAAACATCTTCTAAATCTCCCGTAACGGCATCAAAAGTCCCGTCGGGATTAGTATCAGCAAGGACATGAATAACTGGATTACCACCAATTAGCTTTTCGGAAATTACTTTAAAATTTTGCTTAAAATCACTCAATTCGGCTTTTTTGATGCGTTTACGCCAGATTTTACCAGTAATTTGACTCAAAGCCTCGTCGGGACTTCCCTTGTAAAGTATTTCGCCTTTATTGAAAATCGCCATATCAGAGCAGAGTTCCTTGACATCTTCGACGATATGCGTTGATAGAATAACGATGGTATTTTCACCCAATTCTGACAATAAATTCAGGAAACGATTACGTTCAGCAGGGTCGAGTCCTGCCGTTGGCTCATCAACAATAATCAATTTTGGACTCGCCAAAAGTGCCTGTGCAATGCCAAAACGTTGCTTCATTCCACCCGAATAGCCGCCCAGATTTTTCTTGCGGGCTTCCCACAAATTGGTTTTTTGAAGTAATGCTTCCACAATATTTTTTCGCTCGCTGGCATTGGTTATTCCTTTCAGCACCGCCAAATGATTGAGTAGCGTGGTGGCATCAATCTTTGGATAAACGCCAAATTCTTGGGGCAGATAGCCCAAAGTTTTACGGATTTCATCTTTTTGGGTCAGTACGTCTAAATCGCCCAACATAATTGAACCGCTGTCGGGTTCTTGTAGCGTAGCGATGGTTCGCATGAGCGAAGATTTTCCCGCACCGTTGGGGCCGAGCAAACCGAACATTCCTTGATTGATGGTAAGGTTTACGTCTTTCAGAGCTTGAACTCCGTTATCGTAAGTTTTGTTGAGGTCAGAAATAACTAACTGCATAGAGTTATGATTGAGTAGGTTTGAATAAGTTTGAATAAGTTTGAATAAATTAATTTTTCAAAATTAAACGTAAAGTTCATTTTCTACAAACAAATGGTATGAAAGGAACGAACGAAGGGTTGAAGTGCAGGGATTGTGGGGCGAACTTCCAGTTCAACAACAAAAAATAGCGAGCCGAAAAATCAGCTCGCTATATCTATTAGCAAATCGTAATATTTGTGATTAACTACGTAATGCACGTGGCACGGCAATCATCGCAATCGGGTTACTCGGTGAGTCTAAGACTTTTACGCCTTCAATTTCAACAATCGAGGAAACTTTCACTGATTTACCCAAATCCAAATCTTTAATATCAACATTGATATAATCAGGAATATTCTTGGCTGGCCCTTGTACACGCAATTTCTGCATTTTCTGAACCAACTTACCACCTTTTTTCTGACCTTCCGATGGCCCGTGTAATTTAATCGGCACCTCAACTTTAATTACTTTATCAGGCGTGATTTCCAAGAAATCAGCGTGAATAATCATATCAGTCGTTGGGTGGAACTGTGAGTCCTGCAAAATACCAGTGTATTCTGTTCCTTCAATATTGATGTTTACTTCATAAACATCGGGCGTAAATAGCAACGCACGGAATAAATAAACGGGTACATAAAACGATACTTGCGAAGCACCTCCGTACAACACACACGGTACCATTCCTTGACCACGTAAATCCTGCGAAGCAGTGCGGCCGAGATTCGCTCTGTTATACCCTACAATCTCAGTTTTTTTCATATTTTTTTTCTTCTTAACCCTCCAAAAGAAGTTATTTTGAGTGTAAATCATGCCCCGAGAGTTTAATTGGTCATGATTGATAGGTTTTTACAAACCTAAAATTTGTTGGTTATTTATAAATAAAGTGCTAATAGAACCGTTATCACGAATCCTGCCGATGGCTTTACCGAATAATTCGGCAATCGACAGAACCTTAATTTTATCATTTATTTGCTTCAACGGAATCGAATCGGTTACGACTAATTCGGTCAAAACTGAATTTGAAATATTTTCATTTGCTTTACCCGACAGCACGGGGTGCGTACAAAATGCCCGCACCGATTTAGCCCCTTTGGCCAAAATCAGCTCGGCGGCTTTACAAATCGTTCCGCCAGTATCAATTAAATCATCAACTAAAATCACGTCCGAACCCTCCACATCACCGATTAACTGCATTGAAGCAATTTCGTTGGCTTTTTTGCGGTGTTTGTCACAAATCACAATATCAGCATCAAAATACGAAGCAAATTTGCGGCAACGGGATACACCACCAACATCGGGCGAGGCAAACTTTATATTAGTCAGATTTTGAGCCTTTAAGTAAGGCACAAAAACCGAAATTCCTTCGAGGTGATCAACTGGAATATCAAAAAAACCTTGAATCTGCCCAGCGTGCAAGTCCATTGTCATTACACGGTCGGCTCCTGCGGCGGTGAGCATATTGGCGATTAATTTTGCCGCAATGCCTACTCTTGGTTTATCTTTTCGGTCTTGCCGTGCGTAACCGAAATACGGAATCACGGCACAAACGTAATGAGCCGAAGCCCTACGAGCGGCATCAATGAGCATCAAAAGCTCCATGATATTATCGCTCGGTGGAAAAGTAGATTGAACGATGAAAACATCGCAACCCCGCACCGACTCATCAAAACTCACCGAAATCTCACTATCAGCGAAGCGGTTGATACTCACACCTCCCAAATCCTTACCGTAATAATCTGCTACTCGATTAGCCAAATACTTTGATGACGTTCCCGAAAATATCTTAACTTCTGCCATATTATTGGTTTTGTTACGAAAAGAAAGTGCAAAGGTACGCTTTTTGCTTAAAAAAACACAGACGAGTTTGATTATTTTCTGAATTTTTACATAGATTTGTAATTATAAGCCAGCACTATGACCAATAAAAGATTAAAATTGATGCAGTTGTCGTTAGTGGACGAAGTTCCAGAATTAAACAAGATTTTCTTTTTAGATGTTTTTGCCGAATCGTACTTCGATGCGGGCAAAAAACGTATGCGATTGAGTACCATTAACGGGCAGAATGTACCCTTTGCCTTGAAGGTTAGCTGTCCCGCAAAACTCGTAGGGCATTATCCCGAAGGTACGATTTTTAAGTTAGATGCCCGTTTGATTCGTCGGGGCGATGGTCGAAATCCGTATTTTGTAGCAGTCAATCGTGCCAATATGCAGCGAGCTTTGGAGTTCTTTGACTATAACCTTAAAGTTCAAAATGGTTTCGATTATGTTATTCCCCGCAAGAAAGTGATAGTTGAAAAAATTGCAAAAAGTAAGTAGTTGATAGTGTTCAGTCGATTGACCATAGTTGTCCAAAACAAAACTCTCCAAACCTGAAAACCAGCAATTCATATAAACCATTTTCAAAAACCCCTTTATCGAAATTATTAATCGGGGGACTTTCGGCTGTTTTTATTATCAATATTATTGGAATTTCTGCATATTTTGAAATCAGTCGAATAATAATTAAACACGAAATCAAGCATGCTATCTTACATCAACTTCCTGATAATCAACTTGTTAGAATAAATTCACCTTTTCATTTTGACGAAAATGAGTTTGAAATCAATGGAATCATGTACGATGTTGTGAGAAAAACAGAGATTGCAGGGCAAACTGTTCTTTGGTGCTTTGAAGACATTGAAGAAAGCCAACTGAATCGAACGATTGAAACTTTGGTTAGCAATGATTCAAAAAATAATCCACTCAAAAAAACGCAGCAATTACTTATTCAATTTTTGAAAGTTCCACTCTATAAAACTTCAAAAATAGATTTCATTTTTCAAAAAAAAATCTCTCAAAAAGCCTTTTTCAATTATATCTTTTCTTCAATAACCAGCATCGCTGCTATTCCTTCTCACCCACCCGATTTTAGATAAAATACTACTAATCAAGGTATTGTAACAATTTAATGCCACTCAAAACCATTATTCAAATATTGAATAATGACATTTCTGTTTTACTTAAAATCTCACAAAATGAAATATATTTATTTGTTTCTGCTATTACCTTTCGGGGTTTTAGCCCAAAATGACTCGACCGAAAAAAGTATTTCTCTTAACGAGATAATCATAGCGGGTAGCAAATTTGAAGCCCAGCGAGGCACTATTCCAAATCAGATTAGTTTGATTACAAGAAATCAAATCGCTTTCCAGAATACCCCAAATACAGCCGATTTGCTCATTAATACAGGCAATGTTTTTGTACAAAAAAGCCAGGGAGGTGGTGGAAGTCCTGTTTTGAGGGGTTTTGAGTCGAGTCGGGTATTGATAGTCGTTGATGGAATCCGAATGAATAACGCCATTTACAGAGCGGGACACCTACAAAATGTATTGCGAATTGACCAAAGCATGCTCGATCGTGCCGAGATATTGTTTGGGCCGAGTTCGGTTATTTATGGCAGCGATGCTTTGGGTGGTGTAATGGCTTTTAGAAGCAAGAATCCCGTGCTTGACAAGATTTCGGCTTCGGCCTATACCCGATATTCGTCGGCTTTGAATGAAAAAACTATTCACGCTGACGTAAATTTGGGTGGGAAGAAATTTGGCTCACTAAGCAGCTTCACGTATTCAGATTTCGGAGATTTGATTCAAGGCAACAAACGCACCGAAAAATTCCCTGACTTTGGTAAACGTCTTTTCTACGCCGAGCGAATCGACGGCAAGGATACAAAAGTGACGAATACTGACTATGACAAACAAATAGGCAGTGCGTATTCGCAGTACGATTTTTTGCAAAAATTCATATTTCAGCAATCGGATAAAGTTAAGCACGTTGTCAATATGCAATATTCAAATACATCGGACGTACCCCGCTACGACCGCCTAACGGAGCTTTCAGGAACAAATCCACGGTTTTCGGAATGGCATTATGGCCCCGAAAAACGTTTTCTGGCGGCTTATCACTTGGAACTTTCGGGCGGAAAAATTTATGACAAGGGTATGATTACAGCCGCTTTTCAAGATATTGACGAAACTCGAATTTCTCGAAATTTCAATAATCCGAACAAACGTAGTCAAGTAGAAAACGTAAAGGTTTATACGCTCAACGCTGATTTTCAGAAGATTATCAAGGCAAATACCCTGCAATACGGTATCGAAATCACACACAGTGACGTAAAATCAGTTGCGACGAGTGTCAATATCAATACGGGCGTAACTGTACCTGCCAGCACTCGCTATCCCGATGGCAAAAACTTGATGCAATCACTGGGAATTTACTTAACCGACCAATTGAATATTTCGCAAAAATTTTTTATCAATGCAGGTTTGCGGTATAATGCAGTTCGCTTGAAAACTGAATTTATCAACAAAACATTTTTTCCGTTTCCGTATAATGAAGCCACCCAAAATCCAAATGCACTTTCTGGAAATCTTGGTTTGGTGGCACTTCCTGCAAGCAAAACTAAACTTAGTGCCTTGTTTTCGACTGGCTTTCGGAGTCCAAATATTGATGATATAGCCAAGGTTTTTGATTCAAGAGCAGGAGTCTTGGTAGTGCCAAATCCCAATATTCAACCCGAATATACTTATAATTACGAGGCATCAGTTAATCAACAAATTGGCGAGGTGCTGACCTTTGAAGCAACCTACTTTTATACCCAATTCAAGAATGCCATCGTAACTGCTCCTTTTACCCTAAACGGACAAAGCACGATTGATTTTTTGGGAACGAAAAGTAACGTTGTCGCAAGTCAAAATGTGCGAGAAGCCAAGATAAACGGCTGGAATGTAGCAGTTTTTGCTAAATTAACCCCAGATTTGATACTTTCAAGCACATTGAATAATACGAAGGGGCGAATAAAAGATGAAAAAAATACACCGCTCGACCATATTCCACCGATGTTTGGAAGAACGGCATTGAAATTCACCAAAAATAAATTGCAACTCGAAGCATTTAGTTTGTATAATGGCCCAAAAAAACTTGCTGACTATAACCTCGAAGGGGAAGATAACCAACAATACGCAACCGCTGATGGTATGCCCGCTTGGTGGACGTTGAATCTGAGAAGTTCGTTTCAGCTAAACAAACACTTGCAGATTCAGGCTGCTTGCGAAAATATTTTGGATAAAAACTACCGCAATTTCGCCTCGGGGATTAGCAACGCAGGGAGAAACTTTATGCTGACATTGCGGGGAAATCTTTAAAAAACTTACCACCAATCAATCAATCAAATAAATAAATTCTTATCTTGCACAAAACAAGCAAGACCATGACCGTAAGCACAAATACTGAGCGTTGGACATACCAAGACATGGTAGAGAAACTCCCTGCCGAATCACGCTATGAGTTACGTAACTATCATCTATTAGCAATGGCCTCACCGAAACCGAAACATCAAACAATCGTAAGCAATATTTACGATTTGTTAAAGCCCTTTGTAAAAACCAACGCATTTGGCAAAATATTTCTTTCACCGCTTGATGTAGTTTTTCAAAAAGGCGATGCTGTGCAACCTGATTTGATATTTATTTCATCATTAAATACCTCAATCATTAAAGAAAGCCACATTTCGGGTGTTCCCGATTTGTTGGTTGAAGTCGTTTCCAAAGGTTCGGTTGCTCGTGATTACATTGAAAAAAAGAATGATTACGAAAAATTTGGTGTAAAAGAATATTGGATTATTGATTCCCTCAACGAAAGTATTTGGATTTATAACTTGAATGATTCTGCAAAATTTGACCTAATTTCATACGCCGAAGAAGGTGAAAAAGCACTTTCAAAACTACTCCCCGATTTCGCTCTTAACCACGAAACTATTTTTGAAGAATAAATACATTTGAAATTTACAGCGTTTTCACCAAAAACTTACGTCTATGATGCAAAGTCCATCTAAAACGTAAGTTTTTTGTGATTGCGTCAAAACCCATAATTTACTACGAAACCTTAACGAGAAAGCAGCTATTGAACGCACCAAGTTTGATGGACATAGTAGCCGATTGCCTCAAAGGCAAGGAAAGTGCCATGAAAAAATTCTATGAGCATTTTCAGGGCTTTGCTTTATCGGTATGTTTGGGATACTGTGATAATCGGGACGATGCCCTCGAAATCATGAACGATGGCTTTTTGAAGGTGTTCAAAAATTTGGATAAAATCGAAAATATCGAACGCATAAAGCCTTGGCTAAGGCGAATAATGGTAAACGTAGCGATTGATCATTTTCGTAAAAATGCTAAAAATAAGACCTCAGCCTTACCTGAAAATGTAGTCGAACCCAACTTTGGCGATGTATCGGTTTACGCAAAACTTTCATCGGAGGATATTATGTTGGCGGTGCAAAGTTTGCCAACCAATTATCGTTTGGTTTTTAATTTGTACGCCATTGAGGGCTACTCACACAAAGAAATTGGCGAAATGCTCAAAATGGCAGAAAGTACCTCACGGGCAAATCTATCATTAGCCAATGGTATGCTCCGTGAGAAACTCAAAAAAATGCTTTAATCATGCAAGAACAAGAAAAATTTCATCGGTTTATCAGAGAAAAACTCGACAGTTTAAGTCCTGAAAAATCACCCAACGATTGGCAAAAAATGAAACGTAAGCTATTGATAACCAAGGCTTTGCGTTATGTTTACCCAACTTTGGGTTTGCTGTTATTGAGTGTTAGTTATGTGGCTGTGAATGAACTACCTGCGAATAAATTTTCGTTGAATGATTCTCAAACCTTGCCAATTAAATCAAACGATTCTTTGATAGTAGAGCCTATTTTAGAAAAAAAAGATAAGCAGAATATTGAAGTTTTAACATCAAATGTTGCAGATTTTGACAAAATCAAAGAGGTACAAAAATCAGATTCTCCCGTTTTTCCTGAATTATATAACGAAACCAATGAACTGACCGAAGAAATTTCTGCCGATGTAAAACTTGATAAAATCGCTAACAAAAAGCTCAATTTTCAGAACAATCTCAACAATGATTTAGCCGAAAAAGAAATTCGCTTCATGTCGGCCAGTGCGGTGTCGATGAGTGATAAAATTTCGAGAGTGCGAGAACTCGGCCGTACCTACGAACTGACTTCCTACGATGCCTTAGACCGAAATATCGACAAATGGAAAAACATCGTAATCGTTTGTGACATTACATCAAGTATGTTTCCTTACACAACTCAGTTGTTTGACTGGATGACCGAAAATACCGAAAATACTTCTATTAAAGGCATCGTATTTTTTACTGATTGTGACAGTCTGGGGCGGCAAACGAGAGGTCGTTCACCGGGAAAGATGTTTTCGACTCGAAAAAAAGACGAATTAGTACTTTGGGATACCATGTTTGCGGCCATCAATAATTCCGAAAATAACAAAGACAAACCCGAAAATAATATCGAAGCACTGCTTTATGCCCAGAAAAATTTTCCTGATGCTGACGAAATCGTGATGATTGCCGATAACAGTAGTCAGATAAAAGACATGAAAATATCATCGAAAGTAAAGAAGAAGGTTCATATAATTTTGTGCGGCGAAACCTACGAGAAAAATTTGGCATTTCAGTCTGATTATGTGCAGCTTGCCAAGAAAACCAAAGGTTCGATTCACACCCTCGAAGACGACATCGAAAACTTATCAAACCTCAAAGATATGAGCATGGTGCGGGTCGGAAATATCTATTTTAGATTTCAGAAGGGCAAGTTTTATACGACTAAGTTTTTGTCACGACCAACGCCAAAACAATAGAAATATCATTTCCAAAAAATCTCAATAACTTCGTCTTTCAGTACGACTGTTGTTTGTTTTACAGCAGCATTTCGTTTCAAGGCAATGAAGTTATATTTTGCTTTCATTGATTCCTGCGAAACTACGATTGTTGCATTTTTTTTCTGGAAAACTACGGCAACTTCCCCAACTGGCATCGGAATCTCAATTTGCTTTTCACCTTCGGCTACTTCAATTATTCGAGTTAGATTCTCAACGTATTTTTTGCTGGCAAAGGCTAAGGCTTTCTTGGCACTCGGCACACCATAACCAATGAAATTATTGCCGTAGGGATACAAATGGCTCGATTTTTCGAGAATTTCACGCACTTCTTTATTTGTCAGATTTGGATTTGCTTGCATCAAACAAGCCACAAATCCCGTAATCACGGGAGCGGCCAACGATGTACCAAACAACGAAAAACACGAAATACTGGGTTTCATATAACTCAAAAACTCGGGGCCGATGCTGCTATATCCCATTTTCATTCCGAGTTCGTTGGTTGCTCCGATGGCAATTACGCCATCAACATCGGCGGGTGTGGATACTATTTTCCAAGAACTATCATCGCCTTCATTTCCTGCCGAAACCACCAAAACGATGCCTTTTTCATCTACCGCAATCTTAGCGGCACGGGCAATGACACTCGTTTTACCGTCCATTTGTTCGGGGGCATAGCTCTCTTTTGGGTTGCTGAAACCCTTGGCGTAGCCCAGCGAAGTATTAATCAAACGTACGCCCAAACTATCCATCCATTCCATGGCCGCCACCCAATTATCTTCTTCGCCCCGAAACTCACGGTTGCCACTGTCGGTGCGTGCCAAATAAAAGTTAGCGTTCGTTGCCAAACCAACTTGGTAGTTTTCTTTAAAATTTCGCCCAGTAATTGCGTTCATTACCTCCGTTCCGTGAAAATCTGAGGCAGTTTCTTGCTCACCAAAAAAATTAATCTTCTTCGGATTTACGTAATCTTTGGTTGCCAAAATCTGCTTTTTTTCAAATAAATGAGTTAAAGTTTGAGTATCACATGCCCCATAAAAACCCGCATCAATTACGCCAACTGACACGCCCCGACCCGTCAAACCAGCATCAAGAAAATGTTCGATACCGACTTGTTTCATGGCAAAATCTACCCGTAAATCATCTGTGTTGTTGGACGTATTTGATGCTATTTTTGATAAAACTAAATTACTCTTTATCAAAACCAACTCTTTTACAAAGGCTAACTTTCTAAGTTCAGCAATTTGGTTATTGGTAAGGTTTGCCGAAACAGCATTTAACCACTTGGATTTATTAATCGGCTGAATAGCAAGTTTTTGCAGAACTTTAATATAATTTCTATTCACTGGAATATCAGAAATTTGTATTTCAGCAATACCTAAGTTTCTTCTATTTTCTTTACACTTTTCAGAAATCGCCACTTCTTGGGTCAAATCTTTGTCAGTAAACATCACCCAATATTTATTCTGTTGGGCAAAAGTTTCAACCGAAAAGAAAGAAATAAAAAGAAAATTCAAGAAAAAAAGTGCGATTCGAGTCATTCGTCTGTGATAATTTATAATTTCGCAAATATTCCAAAAAAAACTATTAAAAAACGACAATGCGTTACGAAAAAATTGATACCCAATTATTCATTACAAACCGAGAGCGTTTGCGGGCATTATTGAAACCCGCTTCGATGGTGATTGTGCACTCAAACGACGTACTGCCAACCAATGCCGATGGTACGCTTGGGTTTCGTCAGAATAACGATATTTTCTACCTTTCTGGTATTGATCAAGAAGAAACTATTCTGGTACTTTTTCAAGATTTTCCCGATGAGGCATTGCGAGAAATTCTAATTATTCGAGAAACCAACGAACACATCAAAACTTGGGAAGGAGAAAAATTATCAAAACAACAAGCCACCGAAATATCGGGTATTTCAAAGGTTATTTGGACTAAAAACTTTGATGCAATTTTACAAAAACTCGTCTTTTTGGCCGAAAACGTTTATCTTAATCTCAACGAACACGATAGTGGCGAATGGACTTTTGAAAGCCGTGAGCGGAGGTTTATTCGTGATTTCAAACAACGATTTCCGCTCCACAAAATTGAGCGTTTAGCTCCGCTTATGCACCAGTTACGAGTAATAAAGCACCCAATTGAGATAGATTTAATTAAAAAAGCGATTGAAATTACTGAAAAAGGTTTTCGGAGAATGGCAAAATATCTCCGTGCTGACATTGCCGAATATGCACTCGAAGCCGAACTCACCCACGAATTTTTGATGAATCGCTCCCGTGGACACGCCTTCGCTCCCATTATGGCTTCGGGCGAAAATGCTTGTGTGTTGCATTATACCACAAACAATAATCAGTGCAAAACTGGTGAGTTAATTCTGATGGATTTTGGGGCAGAATACGCTAATTATAATGCTGACATTACCCGATGTTTGCCCGTAAACGAAAAATTCACGATACGACAAAAACAAGTTTATGAATCCGTTTTAAGCGTGATGAAAGCAGCAAAAAAAATGATTATCGTGGGAAATACAATGGAGAATCTCCGAAAAGACGTGGGCAAAATAATGGAGCAGGAATTAATAACGCTGGGACTTTTGACCCAAATTGAGATTGATGCCCAAAATGAAGACGAACCTCTTTACAAGAAATATTTTCCGCACGGAATTTCGCACCATTTGGGGCTTGATGTGCATGATGTGGGCAATCGTTACGAAGTTTTCAAGGCAGGAATGGTCTTTACCTGCGAGCCTGGCATCTATATCACCAAAGAAAAACTCGGTATTCGCCTCGAAAACGATATTTTAATTACCGAAAACGGAAATATTGACTTAATGGAGGGCGTTCCGATTGAAGTTGATGACATTGAGGCGTTGATGAAGAGTAATTGAGCATAATTTCAAAATAAATTTGTATTCAACGACATTATCCGTTTATTTTACGCTAAATATCTGAAATAATATTTCTACTGCTAAATAGATTCCAACGAATATTTGGTTTTGAAAATGCCTTCGGTGGTCATTTAAGTGGGATTTAATCACCTCGTAAATCCACTTTCGTAAGGATTTTTTAAAAATAAAAATTTTAAAAACCGAGCCGTTCGCATTAATCAAAGGCTTTTGAAAACAACAATTAAGGCAACCGCCAGAAAATAATAAACACTTATAAATCAATGACAAAAAAATACGTACAATACGGGTGTGGAAATTCAGCCCCAAAAGAGTGGAGCAATTTTGATGTTTCGCCTACACTAAGAATCCAAAAAACACCCATCATTGGTGCTATTTTAAGGAGTCAATTAAATACCACTTTTCCGTCGAACGTTTTATACGGAGATATTATCAAAGGGCTACCCGTTGATGATGATTCTTGCGACGGCCTCTATTGTTCGCATACATTGGAACATCTTTCGCTGCAAGATTTTAGACAGGCATTGAGAAACTCTTTCAAGGTTTTGAAAAAAGATGGAATTTTTAGGTGTATTGTACCCGATTTGGAATTTTCAGCCCGTTCATACATCAAGGCCTTGGAAAATGGCGATAATTTAGCAAGTTTTAATTTCTTCGACACTACGTTACTTGGTAAAAAAGAACGACCAAGAGGTTTGAAAGGTTTTCTGAGTACGTTTATCGGAAACTCGCATCACCTGTGGATGTGGGACGCCAAATCTTTGGCCGAGGAACTTAAAAATGCAGGATTCTCCCAAATTAGGGTTTGTAAATTTAATGATAGCGAAGACGAAATGTTCAAACTCGTTGAGGATATTAAAAGATTTGAAGATGCCGCTGCAATTGAGTGCAGAAAATGAACCGAAAAATAAGGACTACTTTGTTAGTGGTGCAAGAACTAAAATATTGACAGTTTAGTAATTTCAATTTTTTCGATTAAACCGAATAAATTCGGTTGCTGTAATAATCAACGGAATTTATATTTAAGTACCCGAATAAATTCGGTATTTTGAACTCTTTTTTA
>JANNEN010000188.1:0-12505 GCA_031378715.1 Emticicia sp. | reverse complement strand
GTATCGATACCGCCCCAAGTGAACGACGGAATGTGTTTTGCCTGAAACCCCGCCCCGTAAACATTGGCACTCACACCCACAACCGTACCCGTATTGAACATCGTGCTGATGCCCGCTTTGGTATAATCACCCATGAAGAGGCCGCAGAAAGTTTCGCCCGTTGCTTCGAGTTGGTTGGTGGCGTAGTTGTAAAGTTTCACTTCGGTATAATCATTTTTGAGGTTAGAGTTATTGCAATTTGCCCCCAAATTACACCATTCGCCAATGACGGAAGCCCCCAAAAAACCATCGTGGGCTTTGTTAGAATACCCAAACATCACCGAACTTCCAACCTCGCCGCCCGCCCTGCAATACGGCCCGAGCGTGGTGTTTGGTCGCATCTTGCTACCCCACGCCACTATGCTACCCTCACCAATCGAAAACGGTCCAATGATGATTGAGCCTTCTTGAATCGTGGCATTCTTACCGATGTAAATTGGCCCTTGTTCGGCGTTTAAAATAGCGGCTTTGATGCTTGCTCCATGTTCCACAAAAATATTTTCGGCGGCATACAACCGAGTAAACGGATCGGCAATTACTTGCGACTTTCGCCCCGCCGTGATACCTTGAAAATCAGCTTTTATTTGCTCACCGTTTTTCAAGAAAATATGGGGTAATTGCTTGATGATAATGGCCGTTTCGGTAAAATTTATTTTTTCAAACTGCTGACAATCAATCGGATAGCTAAGTTTTTGGAAAGTTTTTATTGCCAAAGTATCCGACCCAGAAACCAAAGATTGTCCGATTTGGAGCTGCCCAAATGCTGCAATGATTGCTTCGTCAGGACAAACGGCTCCGTTGATATAAACATAAATGGTACTTTCATTGGTGTTTTCTTGCGGAAGATAATGCTCGGTCAAACACGGGATTTTATACAAAAGTCGGTGTTCCCATTTCTCCCGTATCGTCAAAATCCCACAACGAATATCGGCCACGGGACGAGTAAGGGTAAAGGGTTTGAGCTGATTTCTGATCGTGACATCATCAAAAAGTACGTATTCCATCTAATTTCGTTTGGTTGTTCAAAACGTAAATTTACGAAAAAAATTTGGGTAGTTGGATAATGAGGTCAAACGCATTAGGAATTGAAAATTAATAAATTTTTACAAAAAACCTTTTGTGCGATAAACCCTTGCTGCATCGTTTACGAAACTATTTCACCACAAATGTCTTCTTCTCCACCCCTACTCCCTTGATAGTCAGCGACTTCCATTGTTTTGGCAGTTTGGTTTTTAGCTGAATGATACCCGCATCGGTGACATCAAGCCCGCCCCAACCATTAATGAGCGTTTGTAAATACCCGCCCGCACCCGTGGCAAAATACGGATTTGTGCCGCCCGCCGTTTCGGCCAACACGCCAAATGGCGGAGCTTCGTTGGGTTTATAGCTATCAATATATTGCTTGTAGGCCGTTTCGGTATCACCCAAGCGAATATTCAAGATAGCAAAAACGCCGTGAGCCATTGCTGGGCTTTGCCCTTTTCGACCAGGCTGATTGTCGGCCAAGGCTTTCCAATAATAATCCAAATCTTTCTTAATCGTCTGATTATCAGTAATTTGCTTCATCGGATACGACAACAAATTTACATCACCTTGCTTGATGACCTCACCATTATAAGTAGCGTGTTCACGGGTTGTACCATCGGGAAACTTCAAGATTACGATTCCATCTTGCACTTCTTTCCAACGTGGATTTTCGGGCAGCCCCAATTCTTTGGCGGCTTGATTAGCGTAGCCCAGCACCTCTTTTGCCATGCCATTTGTGTAGGCGTTATCGTCCACATTTTCAGCCCATTCGTCAGCACAGACTACGTTTATTATGTGATATTTTCCGTCATTGCCTTTTTCGACTCGACTTACCCAAAAATCTGCTACTTCTTTGAGCATCGGATAGCCACGGTCTTTGAGCCAAGATTTATCCTTGGTTACTTGGTAATATTTCCAAAACGCAAACCCAACATCGCCCGTGATATGGTGCTGAAATGGCCCCGTCAATGCCCAAACGGGGGTCGATTCTTGCCCCGAGTCGTCAGATTCCCACGGAAACATTGCCCCTTGATAGCCGTGGGCTTTGGCGTTGTACTTGGCCGCTTGCAAACGCTCGAAACGGTATTCCAAAAGCGATTTTGCCAGTTCGGGTTTCATGGCCAATAGCGGCGGAAACATCCAGATTTCGGTATCCCAAAAAACGTGTCCGTTGTAGCCCAGCCCCGACAAACCCATCGGCGAAAGACTGTACGCTTGTCCTTCACGGCAAAACGAATAAAGATTATACAATGAAAAACGTGCCGCTCGTTGGGCTTCCTCATCGCCTTCGATAATAATATCAGATTCCCACATTTTTGCCCATGCTTCTTTATGTTTTTTGAGTAAACGTTCACGTTTTTCGAGTGCCGCAAAGATTGTCAAACGCTCGGCTTCGTTGTGTGGGTCGGTTACGTGGGCGGTCGAAATCACCGAGCCAACCACCGAAAACTTGTAGGTTTCGCCCGCTTTTAATTTTTTTGTAAATTTCATTCGGTGCATACCGTTGTCCCATTCTTCGTGAATCAAAGCGGGTTCTTTTCCCCGCTCTTCTTCAAACAAAAAAGAATTTGATGCCGCAATGGTATGCTTGCCCGTAGGGGTTTTGGCCACCGAGGTCATCAACGGAATGAGCGAGTGTGGTCGGTCGATGGTATGATAAAAATTCTTGACATCACGCAGCATATCGGGCGTTTGCATGATGCTGATGGGCGTAAACTCAATATCTTTCTTGGCCGTGATTTCCATTTCAATCATGGCCGAATGGGGCAAATGCCGCAACGCCAGCACGCTCGATTTGACGCTTGCCTTGCTCCCCATATCAAAAGTAGTCGTAAAAATAGCATTTTGCATATCAATCGTTTGCACGAAATTGCTGATATTTTTGCGGCCAATCATCTCATTATCAATGATTAACTCCATATTGGCAAATTCAAAAACCTTCATTATATTAGCTACTCGCCCACGCCCGTAGGTGTCGAATGTGCCATTCAGCACGATTTCTTTGACTTTGAGCGGATCGGGCGAGGACGTGATGCCCACCATACCGTTGGCCACCGTTACACCGTAATAATTATTGGGGTCAAAATTTTTGGCGGATATTTGCCACTGGGCAAATACAACATTGTGTGCCGTTAAGCACAATAACATGAGGCAGACTTGAAGCCACCGATTGGTTTGTTTCATAGGTTACATTTTTTAAATACTGTGATAAATGTAAGGTATTTTTTGAGAAAAAAATAAAAATATCTAAGCAAGTAAAGATTTTCTACTACTTTTACAACCGAAAATTAGTACAATTAAAAGGTTTTGTTCTATGAAAAAAAGTATCGTATTCGTCTTATTATCAGCTATTTATATGGCTTGTAACGGCCCAAAAAGTGCGTCCAACAAAGACTCTTTGCAGGTAGCCAAGCTCGAATCCACCGAAAGCGTCAGCAGCGATACCCTGACCGTTGATTTAATTGATTTGAAGCAAAGAAAACTTTTGAGCAATACTCAAGTGCTTTCGGTGCCGAACGACCCCGTTTATCACAAAAACAAAAAATTTAATGTTTTGCCACTGCAAGCATTATTAGAAAAATACTCATCTTTGAAAAGCCTAAATCCCGCTGAACTGAAAGTGATTTTTGAGTGTGAAGATGGCTACAAACCCGAAATGTCGCTCGAAAAACTCTTGGCGGCAAAAGCATTTTTGGCGGTGAGCGATGTGGACGCTCCCAAAGGCCGAGAGTGGGAACAGATTTTTAAGGACGGACACGAGATGAAGGCCGAGCCTTTTTATGTTGTTTATGAGGGCGTTTCGCCAAAAGATGGGGAATATAAATGGCCGTATAATTTGGTAAAAATCCATTTTGCCCCCCTCAACGAAGACGTAGCCGCCCTAAAACCCAAAGACCAAACCGCCATGGCGGGCTACGAATTGTACAAAAATCGTTGTCAAACCTGCCACGCCATCAATAAAATTGGTGGAAAAATGGGGCCAGAGCTGAACTATCCCAAAAGCGTGACCGAATACTGGAAAAAAGATGATTTGGTGGCTTTCATTCTGAACCCTGTCAGTTATAGAAATGAGGTAAAAATGCCCAAATTAGAACTAAAACCCGCCGAAGCTACCGAAATTGTGACGTATTTAAGTTATATGAGCGAGCATAAATTATGAAATAATAAAACTCAAAACCGATAATTTACGCCATAATTTAACCCCAACATTCGGAGTCGCATTTGTAGAGCCGTGGCAGCATTTATGCCCGAAGAAAGTGATTGTTGGTAGGAGCTTCCGAGGTTAAGTTGCCAATGTCGGCTCACGGCGTAACTGGCACGAACGCCACCTAAACCACTGATATTGAGCGGTTTATAAACACTACTGCTTCCATTAATGACGTTTTTCTCCAACACCAAACTGTTATCGTTGATGATGGTATTTTGTAGAAAAATATCAGCCGAAATACCCGCCAATAAGTTCAGTCCAAATTTTTTGGTTAGTTTGATTTCGTAGCCCATTTGTAGCGGAACCATCAGGTACTCGTAGCGATTACCAAACTCGGAGGCATCGGCTACCACGGTATTGATTGGTGTAATCGGTGTTTGAAATTCTTGATAAGATTTTTGTGATAAATAATCGGCAAAGAAAGTATTAACATAGCCATTTTGCTGAAAGGCGTAAGTATTACTTTGCAGCGTAGAGTTGCCACGTAGGTATCTGATACCGCTTTCAAAACTCCATTTTTTTGAAATTTTGTACCCAAACGCTACGCCCACATTTGTACCAAAACCCGACCTAATCGCATTCTGGGGCTGCGAAACGAGTACATTTCCTTGGGTTTTGTCGCCCACCCCAGGTGAGGCACTCATCATAGGTTTATTTGAAGCTACAGCGAAAGCATCGGCTTGTGCCAAAGCCACGGAATTGAGGCCACCAAGCTGGATATTCGGGTCGAATGGAGCTACGCCCGACTGCACGCCTACCCAAAATTTTGAGTCCTTAGCCGCCACAATTGGGGCTTCTTTTTCTTCAACATCAAATACTAATTTGCTTCGCTGCAAGGTATAACGGCTACCAAAATAACGAAATCCACGGCCTTTTAGCAAGCTAAGATTTGCTTCATTGTTGGCTAATAAATCTTTTGCAAATATCTGATTATCAATAGTTTGTGTTGTTTTTTCTGGAAAATTATTTACTGAAACATTATTATTACTTTCATTGAAAGCAGTAGAAGCTGGTTGTTTTGTTTCGGTTAAATTTTTAGTATTAACATGATTTTTTTGCGGTTTTATTGAGGCAATTTTTTCAGTAAAACTTAATTTAGTTGTCTTGTTTTGAGCAGTTCTTTCCTGCGGTTGGCTGGCATTAGGCAACCCAAGTGCTGAAACTGATTCTTTGCTTGCCAATGCTGGAAGAGATGTTTCGATTTGTTTTTTTGGAATTACAAGATTCGGTTTTTTTGAAGTTTCGGCTACGCTTTTAGTAGAAAACGGCTTATTAAAAAACAATATTCCACCCAAAACTATCAGCAAAGCTGCCGCTACGCCCGATAAAATTGCGGGCGAACGAAAGAAAAATAAAAATGGGCGACGGCGTTTTTTTTCATCTAACTCTCGCTCGATTCGCTCCCACATATCGCTTGGGGGAGTAAGCGACGCATTATCAAATGCTCGCTGCCACTCTTCTTCAAAATTATTTGGTTTTTCTAAATCCATTATCTTTTCTACGAAATCCGTCTTCGCATTAATCTTTATTTACTGATATTTTCGGAACAATTCCGATAGCTTTCAACTTGGCTTGTAATAATATTCTGGCTCTCGAAAACTGCGATTTTGATGTTCCTTCACTCACGCCCAGCATAGCCGCAATCTCGTTGTGTTGATAGCCTTCGATGGCGTATAAGTTAAAAATAGTACGGCAACCTTCGGGCAAGCTCTGCACAATGCCCATGAGTTGCTCAAACTCAAAGCCCGAAAGCGTAAATTCATTGTCTTCGATTTCGTTCGCAACTTGCTCATTATCAATATGTTGTGCATAATTTGGTTGCTTCTGCAAATGCTTCAAGGCGGTATTAACTACTATTTTTCGGAGCCATGCTTCCAAGGGGCAATCGAAGCGAAAGTTTTCAATTTTTTGGTAAATTTTTATAAACGAATCTTGCAAAACATCTTCGGCATCACTCCTATTTTTTGTGTAACGCATAGCCGTAGCAAACAACTTACTCGCAAAACGCTCGTAAAGTTGCCGTTGGGCTGGTCGTTCTTGGCGAATACAAGCCTGTATTAATTCTTGTTCGCTGTGCATGAAAAAGGCAAGTTATACACCAACTGTACAGGTTGAAAAGTGTGATACATCAATAAGACCCCGATTGGTTGAAATTGGTTGGAAGTTAGTTGAAAAATATTTAAAAAATTTGTCATGGCTTGATATTCTGCATTAAATTTAGGCAAAAAAAAGCCTCTCAAAGTTTTGAGAGGCTTTTTTTTGTTCGTTTCGTTAGCGAGATAAAAACTCGGGGGCGATTTTATCATTAAAAACCACCGTAGTAAGCACTTTCAAGTTGCGTTTGTCGATGCTACTGAGGAAATTTGACTCCGACGGAAATTTGATTCCGTAAGCCGAATCGGCATATTTTGTGTAGTCTTCCGTGATTACTTCGTTGGTGCTGAGGGTGAGTCTTTTTCTCAATAACATTCCCGTTGCGTCATCAAAGTAAAGATTGTATTTGATGCCTTTGCCGCTCATTTCTACGTGGGTTACTTTCGTTGCGTTGAGGGTTTCGCCGCCCACGACGGTTGCCACGTAGCCCTTGGTTTGGTAGTCGATAAAGGGCAAAATATTCTCTTTCAGCTCTCTACGCATATTTTCTTGTTCTTTTTCGCTCAACGAATTTGTTTCGTATTGCGTAGCTTTATCGGAGCTACCGAGCGGCACTTTTCGCCAAGCATCGTTGCCTTTTATGCCAAAAATAAAGGTACGTTTCAAGATAGTTTTTCCCTTATAGAGGGCATTATCGGCAAAAGAGCCTTTCAGCTCAATGTCATAATCGGCCGCCGAATTGCCCCGAAATGCCTGCTTAATTGAATACGTCGAAACCTCGTCCCAGAGGGTTTTTCCACCCGTGGCTTCGATGTGTTTGTTGAATATTTCCTCGGCCGTTTGGGCAAAAACTCCCAAGCTAAGAAACATCAATGCAAGAATTTTGATTGCTGTATTTTTCATAAAATCTACTTTTTTTTTGTTGTGTGTAATAACGTTATTTTTGGGGGGATAGTGTATTAATAATACTTTGAATCCGTGGGTCAGTTTTGTATGCTTTTATGGCTTGGTCGTTGGCTTTACGTTTATTGGTTTTCCAACGATGAATCAAGGCATCAACATTAGTCTGACGCTCTTCGGGTGTTAATACGCTACGCAAAGTTTCCATAATATCAATTTTTGTTTTTCAAAATTACAAAAAAAGGTTTATTTTTTGTAGTTTTTATCTTTTTTTAGCGTGGGTCAAGCAGGGTTAAATTGGAAATTTCAAAACCCATCAAACACTCGGCGGCAGCAATTTATACATCACGGGCGTAACGATTCGGGTTAGTATCAATGATGAAATCAAGCCACCGACAATCACCAAAGCCAGTGGCGAATACAATGGTGAATGTTCCATAATCAGCGGAATCATGCCGCCGATTGCCGTCATTGTGGTCAGTACGATGGGGATAAAACGGGTTTCGCCCGCTTCTTCGATGGCGGCATCAATGCTCAAACCCTGCTCTTTTCGTAGGAAATTGGTGTAATCTACGAGTAAAATCGAGTTTTTTACCTCAATTCCTGCCAAAGCAATAATGCCGACGATGGCCGTGAACGAAAGCGAGTTTCCTGTAAAAAGCAAAATCAAAATCGCCCCAATCATGCCCAACGGAATGACCGAAAGCACAATAAACATTGATTTGAAGGTGCGAAATTCGAGAATCAAAATGGCGATAATGCCGAAAATCGTAATGATAATAATCGTTCCTAAGCCACCAAACGACTCGCTGGCACGCTCCACTTCGCCCGCCATTCGTATCTCGTAGCCTTTCGGTAGCTTGATTTTGGCAATATTATCCGATACTTCTTTCGTTACTTTTGGTGTCAGAAAGCCCGTCTGCACAAAAGCTGAAATGGTCGAGTATCGGTCTTTGTCATAATGATTGATTCGGTTGGGTGATGTTTCAAAACCAATCGTTGCTAATTGGCTCAAAGGCACGAGATTCCCCATCGGATTTGCCACAAACATTTTCGAGAAAATCTCCATGCTGGGGCGTTCACCACGGGGCAGGCTCACGCTGAGGTTCATGTCTTCGCCATCTTTTTCTTTGAAAGTCCCCATATTCACGCCCGAAACTCCCATTCTAATCGTGCGATCTACATCAACGGTCGGGATTCCCAACATTCCCGCTTTGTCTTTGTTGATATTTACCCGCAAATCAACATTTTGAGCCGACATGGCATTATTGACATAAATTGTTCCTTTGGTTGCCTTAAAAGCCTGTTCGACCCGAAACGAAATTGTACGGAGCGAGTCAATATTTTCACCAAAAATCCTGACGGCGAGCGGAGCTTCCACGGGTGGCCCTTGCTCAAATTGTATCACTCGGATTTTTGCCCCTGCGTACGAATCAAAAGCCAAACGCAGTTCGTCAATGTATTTTTCTCGTTCTGGCACTTCGATTTCGTCTTGTAGCTGCACAAATATTTGGGCGTAGTTTGCTTGCGAACCGCCAATGGGCAACACATTATAGTAAATACGAGGATTCGATTTGCCAACGTTGGTAGCGTAGTTTTTTACGATTTTGTTTTTCGATAATTCGTTTTCTACAAAGCGAGCTACTTTGTTGGTTTCGCTCATGTTTGTACCCAAAGGCGTAGAAATATTAATCAAAAACTGCGGCTTTTCGGAGCGAGGAAAAACACTCGTACCAACGACTGGGATGAGTGCCAAACTGCCCAAAAATATCAAAATTGCTATAAAAAGTGTCGATTTTGGGTAATTCAGTGCCACGTGAAGCACTTTTCGGTACGAACCCTCGATGCCTTTTTTCATGATTCTTAGCACAAAATTCTCGCCGTGTTCTTCTCGTGGCATCAGTTGGCTTGCCAAAAAAGGAACAATCGTGAGCGACACAAAAAGCGATGCAATGATGGTCATAATAACCGCTATTGGCAGGCTTCGGATAAAATCGCCCGCTGATGCGGGCAGAAAACAAAGCGGCAAAAAAGCAAAAATTAGCGTTGCAGTACAGCCCACAACCGCCAGCCCGATTTGTTTGGTGGCTTCGATGGCGGCTTGTCGGCGGGGCATACCCGTACGTAAAAAACGGGCGATGTTTTCGACAACTACGATGGAGTCATCGACCAAAAGTCCGAGAGCAATAACCAAACCCACCACGCTGAGTTGGTTGATGCCAAAACCCGCCAAGTCGAGCATCGTTAGCCCCATTGCCAGGGACAACGGAATCGAAATCATGACGATAATTGCGGGGCGAAAACCGAGCGGAATGAGCGTAATTAGTACCAACAGAATAGCGATACCAAAGTCCCGAGCCAAACCCAACAAGCGAGTAGAAACGCTTTTTACTTGGTCGAAACTTTGTTCAAATTTAATATTTGGGGGTAAATTCTTGGCAAAATCATCAATTATGGGGCGAATTTCTTCACCAGTTTTGAAGATATTGCTCCCTGATTTCATGTTGGCGGTTACGAAAACGGCTCTTTTTCCGTTCAATCGCCCCAAATAAGATTCGTCTTCGTAGTCGAATTTTACTTCGGCAACATCTCGTAAATACGTAACAGTCGTACCCGAAGTGCTAACGATAGTATTTTTTATTTCGTCCAGATTTTCGTAGCTACCCGAAGTTTTTACGCTGAATTTTCGGCTTCCGATTTCGATATTTCCTGCGGGAACGTTGGCGTTTTCAGATTGAATTGCCCCCAAAACTCTGTTCAAAGGAATACGAAATTGAGCCATTTTATCCAAATTAACCGAAATCAAAACTTGCTGCTTCGGAAATGCCCAAATTTCAGCGGTTTTTATTGATTTTACTTTCAAGAGCTTATCTTTCAAATCGTCGGCTTCGGCTTGCAAATCTTTGTAGGGCGTAGTTTCGGACATCAAAGCACATTGAATAATATTGACCCCCTCGGGCGTAAAACGGAGTACATCGGTGCTGTAAATATCGGCGGGCAATTTGCTCCGAATGGCGTTTAGTTCACGCACAACCTCGTTGTATTTATCATCGGAATTGATGTAGTGTTCAAACTCAATCGTAATATTTGCTACGCCCTCATCGGCAACGGAAATTATTTTTTTTATGTCACTGATTTCGGACATTTTATCTTCGATTGGGTTCACAACGAGTTTTTCCATATCGGCAGGCGACGTGCCAGGATACACCACCACGATACTGTTGTAGGTTGATTTCAAAGTCGGGTCTTCGGCTTTGGGCATATTCATCAAGGAATTGAAGCCAATGGCCATAATCATCACAAAAATGATGATAGTAAACTGGTAGTTTTTTACGGAAAATTCGACTAATTTCATGTTATTTTAAAAATATTTTTTATCTTTCGTTAAAAATTTGAAATCAAATGACTACTGTTTCTAATAAATTGACAAATACTCAATTAGAAATTCTTAAAACTTTTGCCTACGAAAGTCAGGAAGAAGATTTGCAGGATTTGAAAAAAGTTTTGGTAAAATTTTTTGCTGACCGCATTCGTAAAAGAACGAGTAAAATTTGGCAAGAGAAAAACTATACTGACCAAACAATGCAAGACTGGTTAAATGATGAAAAACAATAAAATAATCGTTTTGCTTGATACGAATGTATTTTTGGTTTCACTTTCGCCATTTTCAAAATATGCTCCTATTTTTGATGCCCTAATTGATGGTAAATTTGTATTGGCAATTAGTAATGAAATTATCACAGAATATGAGGAAATAATTCAGAGTCGCTACGATAAAAAAACCGTTCAAGATGTTCTAAATTTGTTGATTCACCTTGATAATTTGCAAAAACAAGATATTTATTTTAACTGGTAATTGATTGAAATTGATAAGGATGACGATAAATTTGTTGATTGTGCGGTAAGTATCGGGGCTGATTATTTAGTAACAAATGACCGACATTTTAAGGTTCTCAAAAACATTCCGTTTCCCTACATTAATCTGATAAATGCAGACGATTTTCTGGAATTGATTACAAGTTTATAGTTTCATTTAATTACTCTCACCCTCGCTTTATCACTCAAAAAAACCGCTCCTTTCGTAACAATTCTTGTGCCTTCCGTTAAGCCCGAAATGATGGCTACATTATTACCAAAAATACCTCCAATATTTACCGAAACCTTACTAACTGTCTGATTATCATTGCTTAGTGCGTAAACAAACGCCGAATTTTTATCAGCTTCTACGAGCGATTCGATAGGAATAGCAAGCATAAATTCTCCTTTTCCAGTCGAGATTTCGGCTTTGGCTACGAAGCCTGATATGAGTTTTCTGCCATTGGGTTGAAGTTCTAATTCTGCCTCAAAAGTACCCGTTGCGGGGTTTACTGTTTGGGCGATTTGGGTGATTTTTGCTTGAAAAACCTCATTCGGATAAGCATCTAATTGCACATTTGCCACATCTCCGATTTTGACTTTTACTACATCACGATCTGCTAATCCGACGTTTACAATATAAGCACTTTCGCCCGTGCCGAGAATAAATGCTGGTGCAAATGGCGTGATTAGTTCGCCTTGTTCGGATATTTTTCGGAGGATTCGACCACCTACTGGGGCGTAAATTCTGGATAATTTTTGATTAAATTCGGCAACTTGTACGCTTTCGGTGGCTACATCAAAGCCCGTGGTGGCATCTTGCACGTTGGTAAGCGTGGTGGCTTCGTCGGCGTAGAGTTTTTTTACTCGTTCCAAATCTCGCTTCGATTTTTCTAAGCCTAACTTTGCCTGACGTACTTGGGCAT
Organism: Emticicia sp.; assembly: GCA_031378715.1. Taxonomy (GTDB): domain Bacteria; phylum Bacteroidota; class Bacteroidia; order Cytophagales; family Spirosomataceae; genus Emticicia. The sequence goes on along the minus strand of JANNEN010000188.1, from coordinate 457 downwards.
CAATTTCTGACAAATCCAGCTCGGCTAAGAGTTGCCCCGCCCGCACCGATTGCCCTTCCTGTACGTAGATTCGCCGAATCATGCCGCCCGTTTTGAAAGCTAATTTCATTTCGGATTTTGACGAAAGTACGCCACTCGCAATGATTGGTTCGCTCAACGATTTTCGGCTGACGGGCTGCACTTCTACTGCCAGAATCTCTTCGGTTTCGATTTTTTTTGTTGCTGGTTTTTTATTGCAACTTATTGATAATAAGATAGTTGCGGCGAATAAGGTAATTAGGTTTTTCATATTTTCTATTGTTTTTTTACCACAGAGGATAAGAGGTTTACCACAGAGGCAAATGAGTTTGTTCTTGAAATATTTACCACAGAGGATTAGGAGGTTTACCACAGAGGCAAATGAGTTTGTTCTTGAAATATTTACCACAGAGGATAGGAGGTTTACCACAGAGGAATC
>JANNEN010000157.1:0-2979 GCA_031378715.1 Emticicia sp. | reverse complement strand
ATTGTGAAATACTTTTGAAGAATTTTTTCAAGGGTTTGCGAACATAAAAAAAACTGTTGGTGTTAATGAAGTATAGTTGGAAATAAAAATTCATTCATCACTCATAATTTATCATTTTTTTAAGATGGCATATACCCTCGAACCCCTACCGTACGCAAGTAACGCCTTAGAGCCGCATTTCGACCAAGCAACCATGGAGATTCACCATGACCGCCACCACCAAGCTTACGTGACCAATCTCAACAATGCCACGGCTGGCACTGAGATGGAAGGTTTGGAATTAAAAGAACTATTGGCAAATATCAGCAAATATCCAGCACCAGTTCGTAATAATGGTGGTGGGCATTTTAACCACGATTTATTTTGGAATATTCTTTCGCCAAACGGCGGCGGCGAGCCAGCAAGCACATTGGGTGCTGCGATTGACGAAACTTGGGGGTCGTTGGCCAATTTTAAAGACGAGTTCAAGAAAGCCGCTATCGGTCGTTTTGGTTCGGGTTGGGCGTGGCTTTGTGTTGATGATCAAGAAAAACTTTTCATTACTTCGAGTCCAAATCAAGACAATCCGTTGATGGACGTGGCCGAGAAAAAAGGTATTCCAGTGCTGGGTTTAGATGTTTGGGAACACGCTTATTACTTGAAATTTCAAAACAAACGCCCCGATTACATTGATTCATTTTGGAACGTAGTTGATTGGGAGGCCGTGCAGAAACGCTATTCCAATGCCAAGAGAGCAATTTCGAACGCTTAATTGAGTATTCGATAAGTATATAGAAAATGGGCAAACTAACAGGGTTTGCCCATTTTTTTTTCCATCAAATAAACAGTTTTGGGTGTGCTTTCCCTTATATTGGCTTACTATTAGTATCAACCGAATAATAAATAAAGCAATATTTATTGCCTTTTTTTGTCATAAAATACTTAATATTGCACCCAAAAGAAGTAAAAATCAAATAACTTATCTAACTTTACTCGTCCTTTTTAATTAACTTTTCACCTGCAAAAACTTTATTTTACTCTGCAAAAGGGCAGTTTTTGAGGTTCAATTTAATCAAAAAATTACTTCGTAAATTTGAATAACTTATTTAATTTCTATTCTCAATTAAGTCATTTTATTCATTGGCAACTATTATAATGAATCTGAATAAGCAACTCCTTCACTCACTAAGTAAAATACTTTTCTGCTGTTTTATCTGTTTTTTGGGTGTTTTCTCCGCCCAAGCCCAAAATGTTGATGAATTGTCGGACGACCAAATTCAGCAATTTATGAAGCAAGCCCAAGAAAGCGGTATGTCCGAAGAGCAGCTCATGGCCGCTGCGGCAGCAAAGGGATTTGGCCCAGCCGATATTTCTAAGTTTAAAGATAGAATGACCAAACTGCAAGCCGATAAGAAGCCCGCAGTAAACACAAATACCACCAATACCGAAAGGAGATTGAATGATACTATTTCTACGAAAAGTGTAAGGCAACAAATAAAAGAAGACACCAATGCTATCAGACGAGAAAAGTATTTTGGCTTGAATTTGTTTAATAACAAAAAAATAGTTTTTGAACCAAATCTACGAATCCCGACGCCCAAGAACTATATTTTAGGGACTGATGATGAAATCAATATTTCAATCACGGGTTTTGCCGCTCAAAATTACAAAGCGAAAGTTTCGCCCGAAGGGACAATTCAGATTGATATTCTTAGTCCGATTTATGTTAGTGGCTTGACTATTGAGCAAGCCCGTGAACGCATCATCAATCGTTTGAAAAGTCGTTTTGCAGGACTCAACAATAACGGCGGCGGACTTTACGCCGATGTAACATTAGGAAACATCAGAAGCATATCGGTTACGGTTATTGGCGAGGCTCTCCAACCTGGAACATTTACCGTGCCTTCGTTGGCCAATGTTTTTAATGTGCTGTATGCTTGTGGAGGGCCGTCTGAAATTGGTTCATTGCGTAATATCGAAATTTTTCGTAATGGAAAACTCATCAGAACCTTAGATGTGTATGATTTTCTTTTGAGAGGCGATCAGAAAGATAATATCCTGCTACAAGACCAAGATATTGTTCACATTCCTTACGTTGAGGCACGGGTGAGTTTGCAGGGGGAAGTACGAAATCCGAAAATATTTGAAGCAAGAAAAGGAGAAAGCCTCAAAGATATGCTTTCCTATGCGGGTGGGTTCAAAGAATTGGCTTACACCAAGTCAATTTCATTGGAAAGAATAACCTTGACCGAGAAAAAAATAATGAACATTGACCAATCCGAAGTAGGTAGTTTCTTACCACAGAAAGGTGATGTTTTTATTGTCGGTAAAATCTTGAATCGTTTTGAAAATATCGTTACTATCAAAGGAGCGGTTTATAGAGAGGGCAGTTATGAGTTAGAGCCAGGCATGACCCTCAAAAAATTAATTGATCGTGCTGAGGGTTTGAAACAAGATGCCTTTAAAGACCGTATATTATTGAAACGTGAAAGAGAAAACCTCGAACCAGAGTATGTGCCAGTTAATTTTAGCAAAATCATATCGGGCGAGATACAAGATATACGCCTAAACTTGAAAGATACAGTTTTTGTGAAGGCATACAAAGATTTGCGAGAGCGTTTGACCGTAACAGTTGATGGTGCAGTAAATAAAGTAGGGATTTATGACTTCGCCGATAATATGACCGTTACTGACTTGGTAGAAATAGCGGGTGGATTTTCGGACGGAGCTTCGGCTTCCAAAATTGAAATTGCTCGAAGAATCAAAGGAGATACCATTGGGCTTCCGAAAGAGCAATCAATCAAAATCGAAATGATTGATGTTGATAGAGAATTACTCGGCAAGGAAAGTAGAAAACTTTTATTGAAACCATTCGACAAAGTTTATGTAAGACGCTTACCCCGCTACGAAGAACAAAAAACCGTTGCTATCAGTGGAGAGATATTTTACCCGGGTCCGTATGCCCTTAGAGATAAAACAGAACGAATTTCAGACTTGATA
>JANNEN010000140.1:0-6197 GCA_031378715.1 Emticicia sp. | reverse complement strand
ATATGCCCAAGCCCCCTTGCCCCCAGAGGGGGAATAAACAAAGAGGTTAATCCGCTTTTAAAAGGTTTACGAGAGAGTGAATTTGTTTATTATAATCATGGGTATTATGCTCCGCTTTGTGCGTTTACGGTGGCCACGACTGACTATATTTTGGAGTATTCGGCGATGTTGCAGCGGGATAATTTTTTTGCGGCACAGTTTCACTCAGAGATTAGTGGCGATGTGGGAGAAAAGATTTTTAAGAATTTTTTGGAGATTTAAGTACCCTGTCATTGCCATATTTAATAAACTTGTTTCACCAAAACCCTCATTCATATTAGGATATGTTTCAAATAATTCCAGCCATTGACATAATCGACGGTAAGTGCGTAAGACTTACACAGGGCGATTATTCTCAGAAAAAAACCTACAACGAAAATCCGCTCGAAGTAGCCAAGATGTTTGAAGATGCGGGTATCAAACGCCTACACTTGGTTGATTTAGATGGAGCAAAAAACAAAAAAATAACGAATGTAAAAGTCTTGGAAACAATCGCTTCAAAAACTAATCTATACATTGATTTTGGTGGAGGCGTGCAATCAGATGATGATATTCGTTTGGCTTTTGAGTCAGGGGCGAAGCAAATTACGGGTGGAAGTATTGCCGTCAAAAATCCCGAATTATTTGAGGAATGGCTCAAACGATTCGGCAGCGAAGCGATTATTTTGGGAGCCGATGCCCGCAACGAAAAAGTCGCTGTAAGTGGCTGGGAAGAAGATTCGGGCGTTTGGGTCTATGATTTTGTGGGCGAATGGATTCAGAAAGGCGTGAAATATACCATCAGCACCGACGTAGCCAAAGATGGACTGCTACAAGGCCCATCGCTTGATTTATACCGAAATATGCAAGCCCAATTTCCTGATTTGCAGGTGGTTGCGAGTGGCGGAGTGAGTTCGATGCAAGACCTCGAAGATTTGGCCGAACTTAATATCTTTGGCGTAATCGTCGGCAAAGCCATTTACGAGGGGCGTGTTACGCTGAAAGAAATTGAACGCCGATTTCTTTGATTACTTGTTGTAAATTTACCAAATGCCCCCCAACAATCTACGTTTGGGGGTATTAAAAAAAATCCTATCTATCAGTTCCCTAATTAATTATCTCCAAAATTACATTTTATGTAAATTTCCATTATTTAGGAATAAATTGTTTTTATTCCTATTATTTGGAATTTATTGTAAATAATATTTACTTTGTTCTACTGTTTAAGCAATTCATTGAACCTCAATGATAGTGATTTTTAGAAATAATCTTTGTAAAATTAAAGCCGAAAAGGCATTTACAAGTAATGAAAATTTTTTTCTATTTGGGCATAGTTGGACTAATTCTATTTGAATTTTTGAATGTTTATTTCATCATGCCATTGCCTGGCAGTCAGCGAATACGGAGCATTGATTTTGCCTATTTTCTTTATACTTGGCGTTGGGCGTTTCGGGGGTTCTTTGGTTTGATGGTAATAATTGGTTTTTTGAGGGCCTTTCAAGCTCAAAAATGGCTTACGTTAGCAGGTTTAGTGTTGGTTTCAGTGGCGATTTATGCTTTTAATTTTCAGATGGCCGCCGATACAATATTTTATCAGCCACGAGATTTGCAGATGAAATCAGCAAAATTCAATAAAGTACCAAAAGACAGAATCGTCCTTGGCATCGAACTCAACGGGCAAGCAAAAGCCTATCCAATTTCGTTGATTGGCTACCACCATCAAGTGCTTGACACGCTGGCGGGAAAACAAATAATGGTTACATATTGCACTGTTTGCCGCACAGGGCGAGTTTTTGAGCCAAATATTGCAGGAAAGCCCGAAAAATTTCGCTTGGTAGGAATGGATCATTTCAACGCCATGTTTGAAGACGAAACCACCAAAAGTTGGTGGCGACAAGCCAATGGAGAGGCCATTACTGGCAAATTGAAAGGCCAAATTTTGTCCGAGTTGCTTTCCCAACAAGTTTCGCTCGAAAAATGGCTTACTCTACACCCCAATAGCTTGATTATGCAGCCCGATGAGCATTTTAAAGAAGAATATGACAGCACAGCAAAATACGAAAAAGGCAAAAGCAAAAGCGATTTGACCCGTACTGATTCGCTTTCTTGGAAAGACAAATCGTGGGTGGTGGGTATCGAAATCGGAAAAGACAGCAAGGCTTTTGATTGGTTGCGGTTGAAACGTGAACGGGTAATTAATGCAGAAATAGGCACGCAGCCCGTTGTGGTAGCTTTAGCGGCTGATAATAAAAGTTTTTTTGCGTTCGAACGCCCCACCGCTACAAAGTTTAAAATCAGAAATGATACCTTGGTTCTTGATAATCAGCCATTTTTGTTGAGTGGAAAATCGGTAAATGGCACGCCGTCACTCAAAAAAGTGAAGGCCTATCAAGAATTTTGGCACAGTTGGCAGACCTTTCACCCTGCCACTCAGAAATATTGATAACCCAAGATTATACTGCTATGTGTAGTATTCATTTATGTGAGTTATTTGGTTCTACTTTGACACTTTAAAAATATGGTGCGTAGCACCATAATATTTGTAGTAGAAAAAAATAAATAGGTGCATCGCACCGTTACGTTCGACCATTATATTGCGGTGCGATGCACTTTTTTTGAATAGTATTTTTCTTTTCTACAGATATTATGCAACGATGTAGCTAAGATTTGAAAGTGCCAAAGTAGAATTAGATAAAACATTAATAGGCAGTTTTTAGTTTTTAATGAAACTCAAAATCGACTCATTTAACTAATTTCCCTACTAATATTACGACGAAAATGAACTTTAAGCATTTCGCACTCATTATTATTGTCCTACTTTGCCAAGCCTGTGGTAAAACTACCACAAACTTAACCACCACAAATGCCAATGACGAAATGGTTGATTTATTGGCCAAGACCTACAAAAGGTTTAGTGTCAAAGAAAATACTTTCTGCCCAGAAGCTGAACACGTTTTCTTTGATTCGTTGTCGAAATACCACCCCGATTATTATACAAAACTAAAAGCTGATTTCTATAAGGCAAATAGTTTATTGAAACTCGGGCGTGAGCAAGAAGCCGTTGATGTGGTGGAGCGATTAATCGAAATTTCGGCACAACAGCAACAAGACCCCACCGAAATCGAAAAAGTAGCCGCTCTTGCGTACCTGCGTTTGGGCGAACGCCAAAACTGCGTAGCGAGCCATACGTCAGAATCTTGTATCATGCCAATTAAAAATTCGGGGGTGCATCTCGTGCAGACGGGTTCGAGAAATGCCATCAAGATTTACGAAAAACTCCTCAAAAATAATCCGCAAGATTATGAATCAATGTGGCTTATGAATATTTGTTACATGACCGTTGGCGATTATCCTTCGAAAGTGCCGAAGGCTTTTCTCATTCCAAATCTGGACAAAGATAATTCGGGATACAGCATAAAGCCTTTTGCCGATGTTGCTCCGCAGTTGGGGCTGAACAAGCGAAATAAGTCGGGCGGAACAATCATCGAGGATTTTAACAATGACGGTTATTTGGACATCGTAACTTCCGATTGGGGCTTAGATGGACAAATGCACTATTTCCAAAATGACCAAAAAGGCGGCTACGCTGATTTATCGAAAAAATCTTCTTTGGGGCGTTTTAAGGGGGGCTTAAATCTCCTTCAAGCCGACTACGATAACGATGGAAATGTTGATATTTTTGTTTTGCGAGGAGCGTGGATGGGTTTTTACGGGCAGCAAGCCAATTCATTGCTCCGCAATAATGGTGATGGGACTTTCACGGACGTAACTCGGAAAAGTGGTTTGTTTTCGGAAAAACCCACCCAAACTGGCGTATGGAGAGATTTTAATAATGATGGTTGGTTAGATTTGTTTGTCGGAAACGAAAGTATCGTGAACAAAAATGAATCTTATCCCTGCGAACTCTACATCAGTAAGGGCGATGGAACATTTAGGGAAGTGGCCAAAGAAGCGGGGTGTGGCATCGTTGATTTTGTGAAAGGAACTGCCGCCGCCGACTATGATAATGACGGTTTGCAAGATATGTGCATCTCGGGATTGGGCGGCTACCGCACACTTTTGAAGAACAAAGGCGTGAAAAACGGTATTCCAATCTTTGAAAACGTAACCCAAAAGGCAGGTTTGGGCGATGTTATTACAGGAACATTCCCCACTTGGTTTTGGGATTATGACAATGATGGCTGGCAGGATATTTTTGTGTGCGGCTACCAAGTAAGTAACTCAATTCCGCATACTGCCGCAACCGAAGCCTTGAATATACCCAACGCTTCGAGCCAAATGTATTTGTATCACAACAACCACGATGGCACATTTACGAATGTATCGGTGCAGGCGGGCCTTAATAAATCGGTCTTTGCGATGGGGTCGAACTTTGGCGATATTGATAACGATGGCTACTTGGATATGTACCTCGGCACGGGAAACCCTGATTATAAATCGGTGATACCTAATCGACTTTTCAGGAATATGGGCAACGGGAAATTTGCTGATGTGACGGTTTCGGGAAGGGTCGGAAACTTGCAAAAGGGACACGCCGTAGCCATGACCGACATGGACAACGACGGCGACCTTGATATATTCATCGAAGTTGGCGGGGCTTACGTTGGCGATTCGTACAACAATTCGCTTTATCTAAATCCTGGGCAGAACAATAACCGTTGGATTAATTTTCGCTTGGAAGGAAAGATAACCAACCGCTCGGCCATCGGGGCGAAAGTGAAAGTAATATTTACCGAAAACGGAAAGAAACGAGAGCTTTATCGAGAAGTAAACTCGGGCGGAAGTTTTGGGTGTTCGTCGCTTCGCCGAGAAATCGGTATCGGGCAAGCCAATATAGTTGATGAAATTTTGATTACTTGGCCCAAAACTGGCAAAACACAAAGTTTCAAGAACGTTAAGCCCAATCAATTTCTTAAAATTCAAGAAGGAAATGATGTACTTTCGGTAGTAAATTTGAAAAAAACTGATTTGTCTACGCCCAAATCTAATATTCCAGTTTGCGTAACGCCAACTGATAAAGTTGCGATGCAGACATCAAAAAATAAATAACATAAGAAAAGCTCAAATATGCTGTGCTGTTTGATGAGTCGTAAGTAAGATTTATTCTATACCTTTGTAACTAAAATGCTCACAAAAAGAATCATTCCTTGCTTGGATATAAAAGACGGTCGCACCGTAAAAGGTACTAATTTCGTAAACCTCCGAGACGCAGGCGACCCCGTCGAACTCGCAGCCGAATATGCCCGACAAGGTGCCGATGAATTGGTGTTTCTCGACATTACGGCCACCGTCGAAGAACGCAAAACCTTACTTGACTTGGTGCGGAGCGTTGCCTATACTATCAATATTCCGTTCTGTGTCGGTGGTGGAATCGGCTCGGTTTCAGATGTTTTAAAACTTCTCAATGCGGGGGCTGATAAAGTTTCGATTAACTCATCGGCGGTGCGTAACCCGCAGTTAATCAACGACTTAGCTCTCGAATTTGGTTCGCAGTGTATCGTAGTAGCTATCGATACACGACATATAAACTCCCCCATCGGGGGTCGGGGGGCTTATGTTCATACCCACGGCGGACGCACACCAACCGAACTACGAACAATAGCGTGGGCCAAAGAAGTAGAAGACCGTGGAGCGGGGGAAATCCTCTTGACTTCGATGGACGCAGACGGTACAAAAGCAGGTTTTGCGATTGAACTTACGGCCGAGATTTCAGAAAATTCAAATATCCCGATTATTGCTTCGGGCGGTGCGGGTTCGATGGAGCATTTCTACGATGTTTTCACCGCAGGCAAGGCCGATGCAGGTTTGGCAGCCAGCATTTTTCATTTCAAAGAAATTGGTATTCCTGATTTAAAAGACTATCTGAAAAATAAAGGTATTCCTATGAGAATCTAACTTGTAGCTTGCTCCACAAGAAGTGCCAGCTCGTGTGCCTCACAAGTCCACTCTATATGAGTAATTTTTAGCGGGGCAAAAAAATACAAAATCGGATTTCGATACGAACTCAAAAGCCCTGCGATGAAATAAGTAAAAGAATGATGAGTGATGAGTGATGAGCGATGAGTGAGCGGCGTTCTTGTACCATTGTCAGTGTCCCCACTGACGATTTCTGTTAAACCTTTTAACTTCAATAATGAAGTTTCCAAAATTACTTTATTCATTGCACTTTGCTCATCATG
>JANNEN010000138.1:0-10210 GCA_031378715.1 Emticicia sp. | reverse complement strand
CCTCGGCAATGTCGCCGTGGCTTTTTAAGGCACTAATCGCTACCGAAGATAAGCGTTTTTTTCAGCATTCGGGTATTGATTTGCAGTCGATGGCGGGCGTTGCGGTTGGTATTTTGACGGGCGGCGGTGAGCGTGGCGGCGGGAGTACGGTGTCGCAGCAATTAGCAAAAAACTTGTATAATACCCGCAAAAGCGAGATGAAGGGCTTGCTTTATTACGTGCCTTTGGTCAAAACGCTGGTCTATAAAACCAAAGAATGGCTCACGGCTATTAGGCTCGAACGCAATTTCACGAAGGGAGAAATCCTGACGATGTACCTCAATACGGTCGATTATGGTAACAATGCCTACGGAATCCGAACGGCGGCTCAGACCTATTTTAGCAAAGAACCCAAGGATTTGGCGGTGGAAGAAGCAGCAGTTTTGGTCGGTTTGCAGAAAGGAACAACGCTTTATAACCCGATTCGTAACCCCAAAAATGCCCTCAAGCGTCGCAATACCGTGCTGCAACTAATGGCAAATAATGGTGATTTGAAGCAAGCCGAGGCCGAAAAACTATGTAAAAGTGAAATAAAACTTGATGTAAATATCGAAGATTCGTACGATGGTCAGGGGAGTTATTTTAAGGTCGCTTTGGCAAAATTTGTGGAAAATTGGGCAAAGAAAAACGATATTGACATTGATTTATACCGTGATGGTTTGAAGATTTATACCGCCATTGATTCAAGAATGCAGACCCACGCCGAGAATGCCGTTTCGAGTCACATGAAGCGTTTGCAGAAAATATTTGACCAAGAATGGAAAGGCCGCAACCCGTGGACATACGAAAGCGGGGAAGAGATTCCTGGCTTTTTGGACACCGTAGCCAAGCGATTACCGATTTATAAACGTTTAGTGAAAAGATTTAAGAATCAGCCCGACTCGGTGCGGTATTATATGTATGAAAAAAAGAAAATGGTCAAAGTGTTTACGTGGGAAGGTGAAAAACAGATGCTGATGAGTCCCGTAGATTCGATAAACCACTATAAGCGTTTTTTGCAAACGGGCATGATGGCCATGGATCCTTATACAGGATTTATCAAGGCGTGGGTCGGGGGAATAAATTACGATTATTTTAAATATGACCACGTGCGGCAAGGCCGACGTCAGCCTGGCTCAACTTTCAAGCCCATACTTTATACTGCCGCCATTGATGGGCCACTCGACCTCAGTCCCTGCGACCGCCGCACCGATGAGCCATTCAAGAAAGAGTGGAAAGAAAACGGTGTAACGAAATCATGGGAACCCAAAAATGCTGATGGAAACTTTTCGTATTCAAATATGACTCTCCGCAAGGCCATTGCCCGATCGGTCAATTCGGTAGCGGCTCAATTATCGGACGAAGTAAAACCAAAGGTCATCATTGACTACGCCCGAAAATTGGGCATTACCGCTCCGCTCGAACCTGTACTATCGTTGGGCATTGGCACGTCCGACGTGTCGCTTTACGAAATGGTGGCGGCTTATGGTGTGTTCGTAAATCAAGGAACTTACACCGACCCGATGTTGGTATTCAGAATTGAAGATGCCAAAGGAAAAGTTTTATTTGAATTTGAAACCAAAAAACGAGAAGCAATCAGACCAGAATCGGCATTTTTGATGCAATATATGCTCCGTGGAGGCGTAGAAGAAGCAGGCGGAACTTCACGAGGATTGTTTGAGTATTGCAGTGCTTTGTTTGCCAATGGTGGACAAGCGGCTGGAAAAACAGGAACAACATCGAATTATTCCGACGCTTGGTATATGGGCTTTACGAAAGACTTAGTTTGTGGCGTTTGGGTGGGTGGCGACGACCGCAGTATTCACTTTCGTACCCGAATGGGCGAGGGGTCGAGGTCGGCCATGCCGATTTTTGGTAAGTTTATGCAGAGCGTTTATACTGACCCAAAACTTGGGTTGAGTCCTGGGGCATTTCCGAAGCCGAGCGTAAAAATCATTAAAGAATATCAAGGTTGCGTAGCGGGAGGTGGGGGAGGAGTTGCCTACGATTCGACCTACCGAGCGGTTGATACAACCAGAGCCGCCGCTCCCGAAGAGAACCAGCGACTACCACCAGTTGAGCAAATCAAGCGAGATAGTACGATTAGTAATCCTAAGTAAAGTATTTGTTTTAAATTTATAAGTAACTTGTTATCAAGTAGTTAGGTGTTTTCTGAAATCAGGAAACACCTATTTTTTTTGAATTTTAATTTTTATTTTTAATTCATTCCAACCTTTTTAGGGCTTTTCGAGTCAATGTTGTTGTATAGCATTTATTTAAAAAAAGTCTTGAAAATGAAATTAGAAATACTACCCCACAGCATAATCATTTGCTTCACAAGCAAGAAAAAAGTCAATCCAGCCGAAGTGCTTTTTATGAGAGCCGATGTCAATTATACCGAACTTTTTTTGCAAGGAGGTCAAATATTGACTGTATCGAAAACTCTCAAAGCCCTCGAAAAACAATTTATCCCTTTTGATTTCTTTCGTACCCATAAATCTTTTATGGTAAACCTCAACTATGTAACGGGCTACCAAATTCACGAAGGATTATTAGTCAAAATGGAAGACCATCACCACGTAAACCTCTCCCGCCGCCGAAAAGTAGATTTTCTGAAATCGCTTCGCAACTTTCCTAAAATGTAGTACAATTTTCCAAATTGTACTACATTTCAGCTCGAATGGTCGGTGACGATGACCCACCGACCATCAATTTTTTTCAAAATTAGTGTAAAATACCCCCCAATATCGCCTTTCTCGGGGCGAGTCAAATACCATTTACCCAATACCCAGCAAACGGTTTTTGAGTGAAAATCTGTTTTCAGAATATCAAACTTCAGCGTCCCCATCGTGGCACGGTCGGGATAATTTTTGTTGTAGCGGTCGAGCGTTGCTTGCCAGCCATAAACTATGCCCGATGATCCAATAAATGTTAGCGAGTCGGACTTCCAGTATTCTTCCATGAAGGTACTAATATTGCCCGTGTTCCAGTTTGTGTTTTGACGAGCCAGCACATCAAGCACCGCTTGGCGTTCATTTGGTTTCTGGGCAAAACCTGAGAATGTAAACAACATAAAACAAATGAGTAGCAAGGTTTTTTTCATAAATGAAATTTTTTTTGAGATGATGTTTTTCTATGGACTATGGTCTTTCAACCATAGACTTTTTCTATCTTTGCAAGAAAGCATAAATCTATTAAATATTTGTGAATAAACAAACGATTTGGTTTATAATCAATCCAGTTTCGGGGGGGAAGAAAACACACCTGAAAATTGCTCAACTGATTGATAGTCAATTAGATAAACATATTTATTTACCCGAAGTTTATTTTACGGAGTATGCAGGTCACGGTACAATCATAGCCCAAGCGGCTGTGAGTAAAGGTGTGCCGATTGTCGTTGCCGTTGGTGGCGATGGTACTGTAAACGAAGTTGGCAAGGCACTAATAAACACCAAAACGGCTCTCGGAATCATACCTATGGGGTCGGGCAATGGCTTGGCTCGTGAGTTAGAAATTCCGTTAAATCCAGCCAAGGCTATCGAATCGCTCAATACGCCGATTGGCAAGCAAATTGATGTTTGTTATGTCAATGAAGTGCCGTTTTTTTGTACAGCAGGCGTTGGGTTTGATGCTCATTGTGCCGAAGTTTTCTCTAAAAAATCGGGGCGTGGGTTGTGGAATTATGTAAAGGTTGGTCTTTCGGAGTTTTGGAAATACAAAGATTTGCGGTGTGTTTTTGGGGCAGTCGATTACGAAGTTTTTAGTATAACCTTCGGCAATGCAGCACAATTTGGCAACAACGCCTACATTACCCCCACGGCCGTTATTGATGACGGTTTTATTGATTGCACTATCATCAATCCGCCCTCGGCGTGGCAGGCTTTGCGAATGATTGGGCTATTATTCAGTGGAAATATTCACTCATCGGAGCTATCCGAAAACTATCGAGCAACGAGATTTAGGCTACAAAATGACCATAAGTTTTTGGTTCATTACGACGGTGAACCATTACAAATAGAGTCTAATGAGTTGATTATCAGTATTTTACAAAAAGGATTAAAGGTGATTATATGAACAATAAGAAACTACGTGAGGGAATAGTGTATTCGACAATTCCTGATTTTGAATTTAACTTTGGTGTTGATGAAACCCCCGAGACGCTTCCTGCTCAACAACAAAACTTTAAGATTTGGTTGGATCGAAAAGGGGGCAATAAAATAGTGAGTAGAGTAGAGGGCTTTGTCGGGAAAGATGAGGATTTGCAGAATCTTAGAAAAAAACTACAAAACCTTTGCGGTAGTGGTGGCACGGCCAAAGAGGGTGAAATATTGCTGCAAGGCGACCACCGCGAAAAGATACTAACTTTTTTGCTGAAAGAGGGCTATAAAGCCAAAAAAGCGGGCGGGTGAAATGAGTTCTGAGTTTAGACGGGGTCGCCCGTGCGATTCTGAATTCTGAATGATAGAATGAGTTAATGATAGAATGATAGAATATTCTTTCGACATTCACTCATTCTATCATTCATTCATTTTTAAAGATGTGGCGTGTCGAATTTTTGTTTTTCGTGGGCTTTGCAGAAGGGTATGAGATTACATTCGCCACATTTGGGCGTGCGGGCAACGCAAATGTAGCGGCCGTGCAGAATAAGCCAATGGTGAGCAACTGCAATTTTATCTTTCGGGATATGCTTAATTAACATTTTCTCTACTAAGAGTGGTGTTTTGGCTGTTTTCGGAACCAAACCCAAGCGGTGCGAAACCCTAAAAACGTGCGTATCGACCGCCATTGCGGGCTGGTTGAAAATAATGGAAACGATAACGTTGGCAGTTTTACGACCAACGCCTGGCATTTTTTGCAAACCCTCCACGCTGTTTGGCACCACTGAGCCAAAATCATTGACCAAAATACGAGCCATACCGACCAAATGTTTGGCTTTATTATTGGGGTAACTCACGCTACGGATATACTCAAAAACTTCGTCGGACGTAGCCTCAGCCAATATTTCGGGCGTGGGAAAACGGGGAAAAAGTTTTCGAGTGACGATATTTACTCGCTTATCGGTGCATTGAGCCGACAGAATAACGGCAATCAGCAGTTCATACGGATTGGTATAAAGCAACTCGGTTTCGGCTTCGGGGTTGTTTTCTGAAAAATATTCTACTAAGGCGGTGTAACGTTCTTTTTTTAGCATTTTCAAGCAATTATTTGAAAAAACAAGTTGAAAACTTGTTTTACTTCACATTTTTCCTGCGATTTCTCTGAAAATCTTCCAGTACAAATCCACCTAAGCCGTTTAGTCCGCTAAAATACGCCCGACCGTTGTTTACTTCGGTAAACTGTTGTACGAATTGCTTCAAATATGGGTCAGTTGCAATCATAAATGTCGTAATTGGAATCTCCAAACGGCGAGCTTGGGCGGCAATCGTGAGGGTTTTGCTCACTATTTTTCGGTCGAGTCCGAAGCTATTTTTGTAATAATTAATACCTTCTTTTAGGCAAGTTGGCTTGCCGTCGGTAATCATAAAAACTTGCTTGTTTTTGGTTTTTCTTCTTCGCAGCAAATCCATTGCCAACTCCAAACCTGCCACAGTGTTGGTGTGAAACGGCCCCACTTCAAGGTACGGAATATCTTTGAGTTGAATCTGCCAAGCATCGTTGCCGAAGACCAAAATATCGAGCGTGTCTTTCGGATATTTTGTACGAATCAGTTCGGCCAGAGCCAATGCTACTTTCTTTGCGGGCGTGATTCGGTCTTCTCCATACAAAATCATTGAGTGCGAAATATCAATCATCAGCACGGTTGAGGTCTGAATTTTTGATTCTCTATCAACTACTTCCAAGTCGCTTTCGAGGAGCATAAAATCATCAATACCGCCATTGATTTGGGCATTTTTGAGCGATTCGGTCATCGAAATTTGGTCGAGGGTATCACCAAACTGAAACGCTCGAATATCGCTACTGAGTTCGTCGCCCGTGCCTGTGTAGGGGGTATGGTGACTACCGCTCGACTTGGTGCGTTTGAGTTTGCCAAAGATTTCGTCGAGCGATTGTTTTCTGATGCTCTGCTCGCTTTTGGGGGTCATTTTGAAGGTACCAGCCTCTTGATTTTCTTCGGTGATATAGCCTTTTTTCTTCAAATCATCGATAAAATTGGCCATGCCGTATTGATCACTCGTGAGGTTATATTGGCGGTCAAGGTCGCTCATGTACGAGAGTGCCTGACTCACATCGCCCGCCGTGATGAGGAGTAATTGTTGTAGAATGTTGAGCAGTTGCTCAAATTTATTTTCACCCTTCATTTCGGGTTTAAACTCAGAAAAACGAAAACCTTTCATTGAAATAATAATTGAATGTGAGTGCAGGATAGCGATTTATAGAGTAAACGCTTTTTGGAGCGAGATAGTTTTGTTTTTGGAAATTTTGAAAAATAACCAATTATCTATTTAAGATTAAGTCTTTTAGCTTGCGAAGAATGAAGACGATTTGGAGTAAATCTTCGGCATCGGAGGCATCAAAAAGTTTACTTACGCAATATTCTTTTTCATTCAGTACAGTAAAATACCAAATTCTACCTTGAATCCAACAGCCGTACATTGGTTTTTCGTCTTTATTTAGTTCTTGAGCCAATATCATAGCTGCCAACATTTGCCCCTCTGGGTCATGTCCATCGCCAAGCGATTGCTTGAACTCTTGCATAAAAAAATAGGGTGACTTTGGTTGTCCTGAGTTTTTGGGAGAGGCAAGCATACAATCAACGATAAGTGAAATTGTAATATCATTTACTTTTCCTGAAAACTTTCTTTCATAAAAAGTTGATATTTTATATGGCACTTCAAGTTTTGCTATAAAAAATACAAAACTAATGAAATTCATTTTCAATTCTTCCTCATTCCACTCGTCCCATTTTATTTCAAGTTGCTGTCTTACTTCATCAATAATTTGAAATTCAAAGGGCGTAAATGATGCGTTTTCTATTTTTACCCAATTTTTTAGAATTTCACAATTTCTGTTTTTAACAATTTTAAAAGTATCAATAACTTCGTAAATTCGGTAGTGATTAACTCTTTTCAGAGAACTAATTGTATTCTTTTCCATATCCTATCTTTTTAGAAAATTTAAAATCTAAGTACAAAGATAACAAAATATTCAATAGAAGTATTCAGCTCATCCCACCCCCTTTCGATAAGTTTATGCTTTTTTGAGCGTGCCAAAAAACTCAAATTCTTCCTTTGGCACAGCCTTTGGGCAAAACGTTATTCTGCAAAATTTATTCATCATTCATCATTCATCATTCATCTTTCAGAGATATGCTACCGTTGGGTAAGTTTATTAGCGAAAACGCTATCATGGCATATATTTTGGTTTTCAATGCCTGAACATAAAATTGCTTTCCTAATAAATATACAATCATGAAAAAAGCGTTTACGCCTAATTTTCGTATTTCTGGTTTGGGTGAAATTCAGAAATTAATCTATTTTAAATTTTCAATAAGTTTCATTGTAATGATGCTTGCGTTGATGAGTTTGCCTTCCTTTGCCCAAACTTCTCCCTCTGGGCAGATAAAATTCATTACCCCTTCTACGCTTTCGGCTTGCAATACTGACACAATTTGTGTAGAATTGACCAATCTGAAAGGCTCAAAAGGGGTAAATTATTCTGGAAGTACGACCATCGAAGTGAATATACCTGGTGGAACATTGGTTGAATATATTAATAACTCGGTGTCTTCAAAACCTACGGGTGCTACCCAAGTAAGTTATGCTTCAAACAAGTTGATGATTGCGGTGCCTCTGCCAGTTACGGGTAATACGACCAAAATCTGTTTTGTTGTAAGACCTGACTGTAATATTGCAAATCTTAGCACTTTGCCCAAGTTTACTGGAAAGGTTACATATCCCGCAGGATTTCCATTAATCACGGAGAACTTTACTTCTGCTTCGATGAATGTAGGTAAAGCGATTTTGACACATTACCCTTACAATGGTGGTGCAGTAACCCCTTCCGCAGAATTTTTTAATTCTAAGCCAGCTTTCGGAAGTCAGTTCAGAACTATTACAGAAGTAAAAAACAACGGCTACGGTAATTTAAGTGAACTAACTTTAACTACGATACATAATAACGCAATTACATTGAGTTCAGCTCAAATGTGGGTTTATAGACCTGATGATGCCTTTGCTTATACGGTTGTCAGTCCAGTTTCAGCGGTTCCTTATAATGCTACTCAGACAATCCGTACTTATAAAATTACTAATGTAAATATGGGGGCAGATGGTAAATTAACGCCAGGCGAAACTTTACGTTTTGATGAATGGCTAATTGCACCGAATTTTTGTTCAGAAAACGATTCGGAAATTTCGATTACTTACAGTTGCAGTGCAGGTACGCCTGCGTGTTCAAAACCTGAGATTTTGCGTCCTCGGATTAGTGTTGCTGCTGGTACTCCTATCCTTATAGGCACGCTAATTTCTGCCGAAGACCCCGATGGTTGCCCCGATAAAAAAGTATCATATAAAATAAAGAATACAGGCGTTGGTAATGCCGCACCCACGGGTAATGCTTTCGATGTAGATTTCAATATCAATTTTGGTGGCGGATTGTTGAATATAAAGAATTTAAAAATTAATGGTATTGCAGTGCCAGCGACTAACATATTACCAGCCGCCGCTAATTCTAATAACTTCAAAATATTGGTTAAGGATTTAGCCACTACTGCATTAGATGGTACTACTTCAACTGATGGCGTTGGTTTAGATGATTTAGATAATGATTGATTTGCCGATGATATGAAAGTAGGAGCAGAAATAACGGTCACTTTTGATTTCACAATGCCTTGTAAAGAAGCCTGTGGAGCAAATCTCTACTATAATATGGGTTCAAATAATACATTTACAGATTTTTGTAGAGTATTGAAAGGTTCGACCAATACACCATTAAAGGAATTTGGATTTCAGCAAGTGCGAGCTATTGAACAAAAGAAGAAAGTTGATTTTGGTATTTTAGGAGCTGGACAATCTAAAACAGATACCGCCAAGTTTGCTTTTCAATACAAAGCCCTTAATGTTAATTTCAGTCTTGCAACTGTACAGCTCAAAATAGCTTACCGTGATAAGATGGAATTAGACCCAACTTCTATCAAGATTAACGGCGTTGCTCCGACTAATGCACCCGTTTTACAAGGTACAGGAGCATTGTTTGGTAGCACAAGTCCAGCACCCACTACTGATACTGACTCAATGTACGTAGTTGATTTAACACCCGCCGAAATAACGGCTTTGTTTGACAGCACGCCAGATAGTATTCAATACGTTCAGACCTATTATGGTTGCAACAATCGTCAAAATACTAAAACATCTGATACTTGGTCACTTTGCGTTAAGATGAAGCCAACTCTTTGTGATGATGGCTCAACGCCTTGTACTTATGATTTAGCTTGTAAAAAACCTTGGGCTTATTCTGCGGGAGAGGGTTGTGGTGTTAAGCCTTGTTATGTTTCAGACTTTGGTTTTTACAGGGATAAACCTACTGGTTTTACGGACGTAAATGAAACTACTCTCATTGGAGCAATTGATAGCAAACGTGCTTATGCTTCCGACACTGTTGGATTAGACATGAAGCACTTCACTAATGGAGATTGGTTTGGTGAGCCAGTTGGATATTGGGCGACACAAGGAAGACCTGATTTGGATATGAGAACGACGTTAGACTTTTATTATTCTAAACCAGTAGGTTACAAAAATGGTATTAGCCCTTGGACATTCATACCAGGTTACAGTCAAGTAACTGTTCGTAAACGAATTCCTAATCCAACAGATCCAAGTTTGCCTGGAACACTCGGTCCAGTTATATTTTCAGCACCATTACTCTTAGAAGATTTTCAAAACTGGGGAGGAACATCAACCTCTGTTTCTACTAATACTATACCAACTGGAAGTTCGGTTTATAGTCCTGATCCTAATCTTGGTGGTCAGACAGTGGTTGAATATTACTGTGATAGACCTGCTTTGACGTATTGGACTATGCTCTGTCCTTATGTGAATTACTTCGAGTACAATACAACATCTCAATGGTTTCAGAGAAATTATAATGTTGCTGATAATAAAATAAGAGAGGTGTATTACGTTCTTTGGGGTAAAGCCTTGGGACGTGCAGGATTTGTCGGAAATTCAAATGATAATGATTATTATTATGAAGT
>JANNEN010000114.1:0-6876 GCA_031378715.1 Emticicia sp. | reverse complement strand
TTTTGACGTACCTATGGCTTTCGATGTACTCTTCAATATTGACTTCATAAACCGACAAATTGCCCACGTTGTCTGTTACCTCCAACCGCAAATCGCCGCCGAATGTTTCGGCTTCGTTGCGTTTGATTGACCAAATTCGATTCGATTTATACTCATAGTCCATCAAAATCCACTGCCCATTTACGTAACAATTAAAGGTTTTGATACCCGAAAGTGCATCAGAAATTGAAAAGCGTAGTTCGGTCGAGTCAATTTTGGTGGGGCGAATAGTGGGTGCGTCATAGTCCGAAATAGCTTGAAAATCACCTAATTCCTTGGTTTTGAACTGAATTTGGTTGCCGAGCCAGGTTCCGCCCAAATATTTTCGTCCGTCATTGACGTAGTAAATACTTGTTTTGGGCGAATTAGCCATGCCCGATGGAGTCCAAGTAACGTTAATAAAATCTTTGAGCGGAATTTTTTCTGAGTTAATCGAAATTCGGTTGCCGCTGACGGCCGTTCGTAAATACAAAGTGTCATACAAAGCATTAGCAAAGTCAATTTGAAGGTTGGGTTCGGAGTAAAAACCGCCTCCATTTGGCAATATTTCTTGTTTAATATCAACTCGCTCCGAACTGTTTTCGACCTGTACAAAGTCGGCAATGCCTTTGTTTAAATCATGCAAATAAACTGATTCTTTTCCTCTCGAATACGCCAAAGGTACGGAAGTTGGTAAACCACGGTATTGCAAAATTGCCGATGAGGTTTTGGCATTTTTCGCACGAATGGCCAGTGTATTTTCGGTAATTGAAGTCGAAATATTACCCACATAATTACTTTCATCGGCCAATTCTTCTACAAAATTTTCGTTGGGTGTATCGCCCTGAATCGAAAAACTCATCGCTGAAATATTGCCATAAGAGTCGTTCAATTTAATAAAAACTTGGTGCGTTTGTCCATCGTTTACGTGGATTTTCCCTTGCTTTTCGTCAGTTTCGTAGGTGGAAAGACGGTTTCCATCGGCTACATAACATTTTTGGATTCTTACGCCATTGGTTTCGGCAATCTCATAGTCGATATGCACATTCATATCTTTCGAGATGTCGAAAGGCATTTTTTCGAGATTTAATTTATAAGTCGTAATACCATCAACTTGCACCTCCACGCCCGTCACACCCATGCGAAAAGGTGAGGTTTGGCTGCGGTCGTAGGCGTTAAGTTCGAGTCCGATAATTCCGTGGGCTTTAACAACCGTTGGGAGCGAAAAATTGCCGTCCGAAGTTCGAATGGGAGCAATCGATACTCGCCCAAATTCACCATTGACACGTGAGTAAGCATTCAAAGTTTTTAAGATAACTCGCTCAATGACAGGTGCTTGTGAATCTTGAATTTCGCCAAAACCAAACTTCATGGGGTTAATGGCATTTTCGGCTTCATCACGAATCTCAAAATGCAAATGCGGCCCGCCCGACGCTCCCGTATTGCCCGAAATGGCCACGATTTCGCCTTTTCTGACTACGATTTCGTTGGGCGAAGGCGTAAGCTCAATATCCCAAGTTTGTTGGTTATACTCTTGCTGACGAAGGTAGGCCTCTATGCGACTACTGTAATTTTTTAGGTGTCCATAAACAGTCGTATAGCCGTTGGGGTGCGTAATATAAAGTACATTTCCGTAGCCTCCACGCATTACTCGTATGCGAGAAACGTACCCATCAGCGGCGGCATAAATAGCCAAACCTTCGGCACCGCCCGTACGAATATCAAGCCCTGCGTGAAAGTGATTGGTACGCAAATCGCCAAAACCGCCCGATAACGAAGCCTGTTGCCCAGGTTGAATCGGGAACATAAAATAGCCTTTTGGATATTCTTGGTTTTGAGCGGCTTGTCGGCGTTGAGCAAAAGCTTTGCTGGACGAGGTATCCGAAACGAGATACGTAATGAGCAACAGTGAGCTTAGTATTCTTGTAATTATCATGTGATTTATGGGTGGAAATTACCAAATTCGTTTGATGGTTGTGGGTTGTAAATATTCATCAAAAATCTCATCACGACTAATAACATTGATATTTTCGACAATCGCTTGTGATAAAATCATTCGGTCAAAGGGGTCGGGGACGCCAAGTCTTTGTGAATGTGTGGGAGTTGGTTTTGTTCTGCAACGTGTTTAAACTCAATAGGCAATAAATGTAGTTTATTTCCTTCTAAATCTTTTAATATTTCATCAAAGTTATTCTTTATTTGTAGTTTTCCGAGAGCGTTTTTAATAGAAATCTCCCACAAAGAAACTAAGCTAACAAAACTTGTGTTGGCAGGATTTTCAATTAAATCAATTATTTGTTTTGGGATTTGGTCAGACCCAGAAGTAAACCAAAGAAATGTATGCGTATCTAAAAGTAAATTCATTACATATAGTCTTTAAATTCATCAAGTGGCTCATCAAAATCGGCTGACATTACATATTTGCCTTTTGCATAACCAAAAATAGGAGATGTTCTTTCACTAACCTTTTTTTTGCTTTCCGAAGCCTTTTTATGCTCCAAAAACTCAACGAAATCTAATACCTCAACTTTCAAATGGTCGGGTAATTTGTTAATCTTTTCAAATAAAATGACATTCGACATAGCTATAAATATTTAGTTTATCATATTTCTCTTTCTTTATTTTTTTACTTTCCTCTGGGGTTGGGGGCTTTTTATTTCACCGCAAATTCCAACATTTTCTCACCCTCAATAAAGCAACTCAAAGTATCACCAATGCTCACCGATGCCACGCCAGCGGGTGTACCTGTGAAAATAACATCACCAGTTTTTAGGGTGAAATATTTTGAAATAAAAGCAATAATCGTATCAATCGGAAACAGCATCATTGCTGTATTGCCTACCTGCCGCTTTTCGTTGTTTACGTCAAGGTGAAAACTGAGATTAGTCAAATCAGTGAATTTTGATTTTGGCACAAAAGTCGAAATAGGAGCGGAGCCATCGAAGCCTTTTGCTAAGTCCCAGGGTAAACCTTTGGTTTTGAGCTTGGACTGCACATCTCGGGCCGTAAAATCAATACCGATACCGATTTCTTCGTAATATTTATGGGCAAATTTTTCTTCGATATTTTTGCCCATTTTGCTGATTTTTACTAATATTTCTACTTCATGGTGAATATCCTGCGAAAAATCGGGATAATAAAATGCCTCACCATCTTTCAAGATTGCAGATTCTGGTTTAGTAAATATAACGGGTTCTTCGGGGCGTTCGTTATTCAATTCTTTGATGTGTTCGGCATAATTTCTGCCAATACAGATGATTTTCATAAAAATTTATTCTGAATTTTTGTAAACATTTTCTTCGGAAATGACAATATTTGTGCGTTTTTAGATATTTATCTTGGCAAAAATAGGTAAAAACTTGCGTAATATTGCTTTTGGCAACTCATAATTTTTTGGTTTAAACTAAATATAATTCGTCAATTTTGTAATATTCGGCACAAAAGTTCGTCTAAATCTTAAATTTAATACTATCTATATGAAAACCTTTTTTAAGTCTTCCACACTTGCTATTACATTAGTAATTTTTATTTGGGCGTGCCAGCGAGTGCCGCTTACGGGGCGTAAGCAGTTCGTCGGTTTGATGTCGAACGAGCAAATGATTCAAATGAGTTTTATAGAATATAAAGGCTTTATGGATACGTCCAAGGTGGTATCGTACGGCACAAAAGATGCCGAAATGATCGCCCGAGTGGGTGGACGTATCAAAACGGCGGTCGAAAACTATTTGATTCAAAACAATTATAGCCAAGTAATTGACGGCTACCAGTGGGAGTTCAAATTAGTCCAAAACAAAGAGGTAAACGCATGGTGCATGCCAGGTGGAAAAGTTTGTTTTTACACAGGAATTTTACCCATTTGTAAAGACGAAGCGGGTGTAGCCGTGGTAATGGGACACGAGATTGCCCACGCCATAGCGAGCCACGGACGAGAACGTGCCAGTTCAGCAATGGCAGCAAGTGGATTTTCTCGGGCAGGTGCTGTTATTGCAGGTGTTTATACTGGTGACCAACAAGTAATGGAAATAGTCGGACAGGTTTTGGGGGTAGGATCGCAACTAACTGTTGTGCTACCTAATAGCCGCCGCCAAGAATCAGAAGCTGATAAATTGGGATTGATTTTTATGGCAATGGCGGGGTACAATCCTGCAAATGCCCCAGAGTTTTGGAAGCGAATGGCCGAAGCTGGCTCTAAATCTCAGAAGCCACCAAAGTTGCTCTCGACGCACCCCGCCGACGAAACTCGTATTGCGGATTTGACAGCCCAACTGCCACAAGCACAAAAATATTATCAAGCCTACGCTGGGAAATGATTGTGATGGAAAATGATTGAGATTCAAATTTCCTGACGTATAGGTTTTTATTATTCGCCAAAAACGACTTTTTTATACTATTTTGGCGAATAATATAATCAATTATTCGCCAAAATAGATTTTTATTATTACTTTTGGCGAATAATAAATAAAATCCTGTATGAAAATCATAGGAAGAACGGCTGAACAAAAAGCGTTATTGGAGCTTTCAAATTCAAATAAAGCAGAATTTATCGCTGTTTTTGGGCGTAGAAGAATAGGCAAAACTTTTTTAATTAAAGAGTTTTTTCAAAATCAATTTTGTTTTTATGCTACAGGTTTGGCTAACGCCAACACAAAAAAACAACTGACAAGTTTTACAGTTTTCTTGAACCAATCTTTTCAAACCGAGTACCAAGTTTCAAGCAGTTGGATTGAAACATTCAATATTTTAATCATCGAATTAAAGAAAAATAAAGAACAAAAAATAATTTTTATTGACGAATTGCCATGGTTTGACACTAAAAAGTCAGATTTTTTGACTGGTTTAGAGTTTTTTTGGAATTCTTGGGCAAGTACACAGCCCGATTTGAAATTGATTGTTTGTGGCTCGGCAGCTTCTTGGATGATAAACAAACTAATCAAAAATAGGGGAGGGTTATACAATCGAGTTACGGCAAGAATAAAATTAGAACCTTTCACTTTGGGCGAAACCGAGCAGTTTTTGCAGTCAAAGCAAGTGATTTTAGACAGGTATCAAATCCTGCAATTATATATGGTTATGGGTGGGATTCCGTTTTATTTGGAACAAGTTAAAAAGGGACTTAGTGCCACTCAAAATATTGAATATTTATGCTTTGAGAATAATGGATTACTAAAATCAGAATTTCAGTTTATTTTTTCATCGCTTTTCAATAATGCGGATAAACACGAACTCATTTTGAGAAAAATCTATGAAAATGGAGGTAAAGCCAAGCGTGAAGACATAATTTCCTCAGCAAAAATAACTTCTGGAGGGGATATTAGCACCAAATTAAAAGAGCTTGAAGAATCGGGTTTTATTTCGACATACCTTGAATACGGCATTAAATCTTCCAAAAAAATCTATTGTATTTCTGACTTTTATACACTCTTCTATTTGAAATTTATCGAACATTCGGTGAAATATGAAGTTGGAGAATGGACAAATAGAATAGATGAACCAAGCGTAAATGCGTGGGCGGGAATCAGTTTTGAACAAATTTGTTTGATGCACACGCAACAATTAAAGAAAGCCCTAAAAATAGAAGGTATTAGTAGTAAATCTTCTACATGGAGTCAGAAAGGAACAGCAAAATCGAAAGGCACTCAAATAGATTTGGTCATTGATAGACGAGATAGAATTATCAATTTGTGTGAGATAAAATACTCAATAAATTCGTTTATTATCACAAAAAGTTACGATGAAATATTAAGAAATAAATTGCGTATTTTTAAAGAAAACACCAAAACTCGAAAGTCAGTTTTCTTGACATTGATAAGTACATTTGGCTTGGTTTCCAACGAGTATAGTCGTTCAATCATTCAAAATGAAATCACTATGGACGATTTATTTGCTTGATTTACCTCCCAAAATCATCTTGTACCCGTACAATATCATCTTCATCCGAAGGATTTTCGGGGTCGGTGTGTTGCCAAATTTCGGCAATAATTCCCCATTCGTCCAAGCCAATCAGGCGATGTCTTTCGCCTTGCTTTAAATTAATTATTGTGTCGAGATGTAAGGTTTGCACTTCATTTTGTATGTCGGTTTCGCTCGTAATCACGCCCGCTGTTCCGCCAATTACTTTCCATATTTCGGCTCTACGAAAATGATATTGCCACGACAATCGCTTCTGCGGTGCCACGACTAATATTTTTGGGCTAAGTTTTTGGCCCACACCAAAATCATTTATGGATAAATGCGGGAAATACGTTTTGATAAATTGCGGAGCTTGCGATTCATCTAATACAAAAAAACCTCCCCACGGACGGCTTTGGTCTTGTTTGTCGATATGAAATCTTAAATCAGTAATCACCTTTTCGACTTGTCTAAAAACGTCCTTTTTTGCTGTTTCGGCTGTAAAATTCATGTATTTTATGTGAATAATGATTTTATAAACTAATTTTGTGTAAAAGTAATGTAATTACTGGGCTAATGCAAATGCCGAAAGTAAAGTGCTGAACCCCAAAAAGTATGATAAAAGTCGAAAAAATAGATAGTTTTACGGGGCATCGGGATTGTGTGTATGCTCTCGAAAAATCGGGCGAAAAGCACCGTTTTTTTTCGGCGGCGGGCGATGGGTATATAGTAAGCTGGAACTTAGAAAAACCCGATGTTGGAGAAATGATTGCAAAGGTTGGTCACTCGGTTTACTCAATGTCTTATTTGGCAGCCGAAAATCAGCTTTGGGTAGCCGAAAATTTTGAAGGAATACACGTTATTGACATCGCAACAAAACAAGAAATTAATTCGCTAAAACTTGCTCCGACTAATTATTTTGATGTGCAAGTTTATCAAAATAACGCTTTCGTGGCGGGTGGTGATGGC
>JANNEN010000254.1:0-15494 GCA_031378715.1 Emticicia sp. | reverse complement strand
GCATAACATGAGTCAATTATTTCTATGACAACAAAAAACTCACATAAGTAACAAGATAGATATAATCGACAATTTCAGGGACAACTAAATGGCTGATTATCAACACATTATATTACTATCGACTTATCGACTATTGACCATCGACTACTTAAATCAAATTATGTGAGTTTTTTGTTAATGAAAAACACCAAACGATTAAATCAAACTGATAATTGCTCATTGATAATTGATTGCTGTTTACCCCTCGCCACGCAGTATTTTTTCGTAGTATCGCTCGTACATCGGTACGATATTTATGATGTCAAATTCTTTGGCACGTGCCAAGGCGTTTTCTTTAAATCGGGGCAGGTTTTCTTCTTGGAGTATGTACAAAGCGTTTTTTACCATATCATCAACATCGCCCACGTTGCTCAAAAAACCCGTTATTCCTTGCAGATTTAGTTCGGGCAAACCACCAGTATTTGACGAAATTACGGGAACTTCACAGGCCATTGCTTCGAGTGCCGCCAAGCCAAAACTTTCTTTTTCGGACGGCATCAGAAACAAATCTGCTACTGAAAGTACTTCTTCGATAGCATCGAGTTTGCCCACAAAACGTACATCTTCGCCCAAATTCAAATCACGGCTAAGTTGTTCCATCGGCCCACGCTCGGGGCCATCACCCACCAAGAGTAGCTTGCTCGGAATTTGGGTTTTGAGTTTTGCGAAAATCTGAATGATGTCTTCAATTCGCTTCACACGCCTAAAATTCGAGGTATGTACCAAAAGTTTTTCGTCATTGGGGCAAATAATCCGCTTGAAATGTTCTTTGCGTTGCTTCTTGAATCGCTCCAAATCAACAAAATTCGGAATCACTTCTATCTCTTTTTTTATATCAAATGCTTCATAAGTATCCTTTCGCAAATCGGCCGAAACCGTTGTCACACCATCTGATTCATTAATGCTGAACGTCACGACGGGAGCAAGCGAGGCATCTTTGCCCACAATCGTAATATCGGTTCCGTGGAGCGTAGTAATGACGGGGATATTGATGCCGTGGCATTTAAGGATTTGCTTTGCCAAAAATGCCGAAGTTGCGTGCGGAATGGCGTAATGCACGTGCAGCAAATCAAGTTTTTCGTACTTGACCACATCAACCATTTTGCCCGCCAAGGCCGATTCGTAGGGCGGATATTGAAACAATGGATAACTGGCAATATTTACTTCGTGATAAAAAATATTTTCATTGAAAAAATCCAAACGAGCGGGCTGCGTATAAGTAATAAAATGTACTTGATGACCATTTTTGGCAAGGCCCTTGCCAAGTTCGGTGGCCACTACACCACTCCCCCCAAAGGTAGGATAACAAACGATTCCGATTTTCATAGATACGGTTTAGGTAATGCGAAATGAATGATTTTCAAATCATTCGATATTTATAGCTAATAAACAATTATTGTTTTTTAGGTAACATTTATAGTACAACAAAATTTTTCAAAAAAAATCCCAAAAAAGTGAATTATGAAATTGTTAGGGTTGGTTTTTTAACAGCTATTTTAATTTTTCCTGTTATATCGAAAAGAATTACTTGCAAGTATCTATCGTTTCGTATATATTTGACTATGATGAAATATAAATCTTCTGAAATTATTTATGCGTTTTTTAACCTCATAAGGTCACGAAATATCTTGATTGTGGTGTTGAGCCAATACATGGTTAGGATATTTTTGATTGGACCAAAAGAAGAATGGCGTAGCTATATCCTTGACTATCAGCAACTTATGCTTACATTTGCTACTATCAGCATTGCGGCAGCGGGGTATATAATAAATGATTATTTTGATGTAAAGATTGACTTGGTCAATAAGCCCGACGAAGTAATTATTGGTAAATATTTCAAACGTCGAAGGGCAATTATCATTCATCAGTTACTCAACTTCGTGGGGTTAGCGATTGGTTTTTTTCTGAGTTTGAAGGTTTTTTTAATTAATTTCGTTGCCATTTCTGCCCTCTGGTTTTATTCCGAAAGATTTAAAAGAAAAGCCTTTATCGGCAATTTTTTGGTAGCGTTTTTGACTGCTTTTTCACTGATAATTTTGGGTATTTATTACCAACGAAACCAATCCTTGGTCAGTATCTATGCCTTATTTGCTTTTTCAATTTCGTTGATTCGGGAAATTATCAAAGACATGGAAGACATCAGAGGTGATGCCCGCTACGGCTGCCGAACCCTCCCAATCATTTGGGGTATCAGACGAACCAAGACCTTGCTTTATATTTTTCTCGTATCGTTTGTAATTATTTTAATTTCGATGGCCTATTCGCTTGATAATCAATATCTTATCTATTTTTTTTGTTTGGGAATACTTCCGTTTTCGTGGTTTGCTCATCAGCTTTATTGGGCCGACAAACGCCGAGATTTTGCATTTCTGAGCCGTGTCTGTAAAGTCATTATGCTCATTGGAATCGGCAGTATGGTGTTTGTTTAGGTACAAAAAAAGCGGCACAAATTGCTTCGTGCCGCTCCATAAAATCTCTATTCATCAAGCATAGATACCTTCTTTGCCAAATTTCTTGCAAAGCAAAGCATATACATTCGCACGGTACTTGTTGCGGTTAGAGGTTCCCATTTGGGCAATCACTTCTGCTATCGCAACGTCAAGCTCAGGGCCGTCCGTTAATCCTAATTTATTAATCAAATAGTTTTGCTTTACACGTGCCAATTCGTCAGGATCAGTACCCGACACCTTTGAAGAGTCCACGTTATAGATTGACGGCCCAAGTCCCTTGGCTACCGAAGTGATTAATGCCTCACTCAGCCCTAAGTTAAGTTCGTTTGACTGTGCAACGTAAGTTTCAATTGCTTCTGCTAATTTACTCATGAGTTTTGGTTGTTTTGGGGTTTATTTGGAAAATATTAACCTGTAAATTTTAAATAAAATATTATACTTTCCAAACATTTCACTACTTTTTTATGACTGTCCCCTACAAAACTCAATTAGCTATTAAATTTTGTACTTTTCACCCTAAACAAAAACTAAACACTGATTTTTCGTTTACGCCCCAACACTTCCCAAGTTTCGCTAACTTGCTCATTATCAACTACATACACCTCATCATAAAGATTAACCGTTGGACAAACGTGGTACGGAATACCATACAACACATCACCAACGCTCACGGAGTCCCAATTTTCTATTCGTAGCACGCCGTGTTCTTCACTTTGGCTCAAAAGTTCATAATCTTCTACATTCAAAAATCTAATACGTTTATCAATCGGATTTTCGGCCGCAACAGCTTTATGCCCCATATCAATCGTAATCAAGCCCCGCTTGGGTTTTGAAATCACTCGGGTAAGTACCAGGGCCGCATACACAAAGGCTTGTTCGGGCAATTTATCGCCGTAGCCCCAGTCCCAAAGTACACACGTACCTGGACTACAAAACGTTTCCGCCCGCAAGGCATGAGATGTAAAAGCTGGTGTGCCTCCCGCCACCACCATTGGCTTAGGCAGTGCGGCATATTCGATGGCTTCGAGCAAATGTTTTACATCAACAAAACTCGCATTAATTGCTATTTTTCGCTCCTCAAAATCAGTAGCTCGCAGATGCCCATCATAAACGTGCAAGCCGTGTAGTTTGAGATTTGGTTGAACGTTCAGGTATTTATACAAATCCAAAACAGCCGAATCTAATTCATGCCCTGATCTGTCCATTCCGTTGTTTATGTCCAAAAAAACATTAGAAATGATGTTCTTTTGTTCAAAAGTAGCATTATGAGCATCAGCATTTGCTTTACAATCAATGAGTGACGCAAAAAAAACTTCGGGATATTTTTGTTGTAAAGCTATTAATCGCTCAATTTTTGACCCGACTAACTGGTGTGAGATAAGTGCATATTTTCCACCCGCAATTGCCACCATTTCGGCCTCGGCAATGGTTGCACACTTAAATTTGGTGATGCCCGCATTGAGCATCATCTGCACAACTTTGGGCATTTTATTAGTCTTGACGTGGGCCAACAAACGCTCAGGCGACCCCGCAATGCCTATCATTTTTTCGATATTTTGCTGTACCCTTTCCTTATAAATGAGCAACGAAGGACTGTCCAAATCTTGCTCGTTATTGACTTTATACCACATAATCTAATGAGTGAATTTTGAATGAGTGAATGATAGAATGAGTGAATGATAGAATTAATGAATGATAGAATTAGTGAATGATAGAATGAATGAATGAATGAAGGAAGGAATGAATGAATGAAGGAAGGAATGAGCGAATGAGTGAATGAGCGAATGAAGGAAGAAAGAAAGAAAGAAAGAAAGAAAGGGATTGACTTGACACGGAATAGTTTTTTTTAATGTCCTATCATTCACTCATTCTATCATTCGCTCATTCTATCATTCACTCATTCACTCATTCTATCATTCACTCATTCTATCATTCACTCATTCCCCGCCCGCCGAGATACTGACTTTCCAGCAAGGGCTTGAATCCGTCAAATTTTACGGGAGTCTTCTCGTACTGGTAGGTTGCCCGAAGCGGTTGCGTACGATTGTTATCGCCCATGGCTACGTCCACGTCGTCCATCGTAAACTGGCTTGGGTGTTCGTAGCCGCAAGCGTGGCAAATGTCCAAGATTTCCTTGGTGAAGGTCTTGATATAATTATAAAAACGTTCGCTTTTCAGGGCAGGGTCAATGCCGCCTTGCAACCATTTGTTTTGCGTAGCCACTCCACTCGGACAGCGGTTAGTATGACAAATCTGGGCCTGAATACACCCAATCGAAAGCATAGATTCTCGCCCAACATTAATCACATCAACGCCCATAGAAAACGCCATGATGGCCGTATCGGGCAAACCTAATTTTCCAGAGCCGATGAAGGTGATTTTATCATTCAAATCTCGTTCTTGAAATATCTTATAAACTGCCGAAAAAGCATACACAAAAGGCAGCGAAACGTGGTCAGCAAAACTCGGTGGAGCTGCTCCTGTACCACCTTCTCCCCCATCAATGGTAATAAAATCGGGGCCTTTTCCTGTATTTTTCATCAAATCGGCCAGTTCGTACCACATTTCTAATTTTCCGACTGCCGATTTTATGCCCACTGGTAAACCCGTAGCATCGGCCATTCGTTCGATAAAACTGACCATAGTTTTGATGTCAGAAAAGGCACTATGGCTGGCGGGCGAAATCACATCTTTGCCCATCGGAACGTGCCGAATATCGGCCAACTCCTGGGTAAGTTTCGAGGCTGGAAG
The DNA here is from genome assembly GCA_031378715.1 of Emticicia sp. GTDB lineage: Bacteria > Bacteroidota > Bacteroidia > Cytophagales > Spirosomataceae > Emticicia. The sequence continues at coordinate 10,254 of JANNEN010000254.1, read as the reverse complement.
TACCCCTCCTTTGCCTGGTTTTGCTCCCTGCGAAAGTTTCAGTTCGATCATCTTGATACAGGGGTTTTCTTGGCAGAGTTTCACGAGTTTTTCCAAAACAAAATTACCCTCATCGTCCCTGATTCCGAAATATGCCGTGCCGATATTTAACACTACGTCCGAGCCGTTTTTGTGGTAGCGTGACAGTCCGCCCTCGCCCGTGTTGTGGTAGCACCCAAACTTGGCCGCACCTTTATTTATGGAGTCAATGGCGGTTGCCGAGAGCGAACCGTAGCTCATGCCCGACACATTGACGACCGATTTTGGTAAATAAGGATTCCGTCGATTGTGTGACGCCCCGATGATTTTGGCCGATGGACAAACGTACGGATTGGCTTGACTGGGGTGGTCTTTAGGTAGCTTGAAGGGTAGCATAGCGGGCTTAATAAAATTATAGCCCGCACTATAGATGTCTTGGTCAGTACCGAAGCCTTGAAAGTTGTTTTCTTTCTTCGACGAAGCATAAATCCATGACCGTTGGCGGCGGTTGAAAGGAAGTTCTTCTCGGTTATTGGCCACGATATACTGCCGAAACTCAGGCCCGACACTTTCAATAAAGTAACGTAAATGTCCAAAAACAGGGAAATTATGCTGGACGGTATGCTTTTTTTGGAGCATATCACGAGCGGCAACGACCACAAGAAAAATGAGTACGTAGCCCCACCAAGCGATGTGACCGAAAAATTGAACGATTGCTTCCATGAGGTTTCGGAGGTTGAATATTGATGAGGCTAATTTACAAGGATATTCGGTTGGAAACAAAATATTTTGGGAGTGAAGATTAAAACCAAGCCAAAATCAAATTTTTTTATCAAAAAGACAAAATCTTATCTAACGGGGGCAAAATTTTGTAATTGGCTTATTATCAATAATTTAAAATATAACAAAAAGTTTGTTTTGGCGAAAAATGTAGGTAAAATAAAAACTTTGAAGTGACTTTTTTACGTAACTAATGTCAAAATAGAAAGCAACAAAAAAGAAAAATGGAGCTGAAAACCAACCCCATCTTTACTGACTTTTGCTATTGAGTGAAATCGTTACTGAAATAATTGCTATTGAAAATTAAATTTGAGTGTTACCTTTTTGGATTTAAAATGAACATTCGATGTCCCCTTTTTTTGAAACTGACAGATGCTATTGAATTGTATTTTTTTAAGAATTACTATTGGCAGAAAAGTGATTTTGAGAGGAGTTTCCTCAAAAAGTTTAGAATTTTTTTCGCTCAATAGTTTTGTTGGAAAAGGTAGTGCAATTTGAAAAATCACTTCCAACACCCCCCAAGAGTAAACATTTCTACTTAGTTATTACGAAAGCACAAATGCTTACCAATGGAGGGGTTGGAGTGACCATTACGATGTCCCAGATTATACAGTGAAATAATCATACCAATAGCTTAGCCAATCTCATCATAAGCACTTTTGACTTTGATTTTCAACAGAAGTATGCGTAATTTAAGGGCTTATTTTGGCACAAATATTCAAGAATTTTTAGCATTCAATCAGAAAAAATAAATATGCTACCTTTGGATAAGTTTTTTTGAGATATTCAAAAAATTATTGGTAAAATCGTTCAAAAACACCGTAATTTTATGAAGTGAAATAATTAAATTATTAAGCGGTATCAAAGCCAAGTGCGAACAAACAATGGCACAAATTTTGATAAGCCCGCCCACCGAGTGAGTGAAACTAAAATAGTACTATTCTAACAAAAGAAAACAAGAAAAATGAAATCTGCTGCCAAAACAACATTAAATTCAATGGAAGAAGTATTGCACGAAATCAATACTTTGGTTGCTCAACAAGAAAAAGAAGATTACGCCAAAATTTTTATCACAAAATGTAATGTGAGTAAAACCTACGGCTCGAATTATTATTTAGAAATAATAGACACCAGCACCACGCTACACAACCGACCAAATGTGTGGAATGCGGACATAAATTTTTAGGCAATTGCCAGCGTCATTTCGTCGCCTGATAGTTTAAAACCAAATTTCTCATACATCGGTCGGCCTGCGTCGGTTGCATGAAGTGCGATTCGCTTATAACCACGGTCGATAGCTTCTTGCAAAATTAACTCAAAAATACGCTTTCCGATACCTTTTCCACGCCATTCGGGCAGCGTAAAGATATTGAGAATATACGCTTCTCGACCATCAATGAGGGTAAATCCTGGCGTAATTTGGAAGAAACACAGCCCGCTTGTAGCAATTATTTCTCCATCAGAAATAGCTAAAACTGCTACAAATTGCTCGTTTTCGAGGTTTTTTGAAAAATATTCATTGAGCGAAACCTGCAATTCGGCTTCGCTGTATTGGCGGGTTTCGGCTGGCTGAACTCCTTTCAAAAACTCAATACGTAGCCTGGTCAATACCTCTGCGTCATTTATGGTTGCTTTTCGGTAAGTTACTGTCATTGCGTTATTTTTAAATGTACCAAACACCTTGTGAAATCAACTGACTTCGCCCGCCCACACCGATTTTGTAGCTTTCGTTATCGAATAATCCATCAAGATAAATGTAAGATTTTCGATTCATTTGAAAACCTTGCTCGACCGTTGCCCGAATATTAGCGGACTCGTATTTGAGCAAATACGCCAAAAAACAGCCATTGGCACTACCCGTAGCGGCATCTTCCGACACCCTACCGTTTTCGAGTAGTATCATTCTGGTATTATAATCGCTGCCAGTTTCGTAGGTTTCTTTGGTGAAGAAAAAGAGCGAAGTCGAATGTCCCGTGCGGCTATTGGTTCGGTATTTTGATCTTTTTTCTAAAAAATGCTGAATCGTAGCGTACGAAAATTTCAGCTTTTCGATGGATTTCAAATCTTTCATCGGGATAACGATGTAAGGTAGTCCAGTACTTATTTCCTGAATTGGCATCGACAAATCTAAGCCTTCGATACCGAGTTCATCGGCGATTTCTTGGTGCGTAAAAGTTTCCCGAAATTCGGGTTGAGCTTGCACCATATTAATTATGCTCGTGTCGATATTGTCGGGGTCGGCTATCGAAATCTCAATATCGCAGTGTGCCAAAGCCAGCGTCAGTTGAGCTTGTACTTCGGGCAAAATAAACTTCGCAATCACGAAACTCGTACCGATGGACGGGTGTCCCGCAAACGGAATTTCGTGTTCGGGCGTAAATATTTTTACTATAAAGCGTTGATTATCAGTATTTTGCTTAATAAAAGTAGTTTCGGCAAAATTTATTTCACGAGCAATTTGTTGCATTTCTTCTTGCGAAACTCGGTTTTCAAAATCTTCAAAAACCGCTAATTGATTGCCTTGATATTTGCCGTTGGCAAAGACATCTACGATATAAAATTTCATTTTTTCTTAATCCTTAATAAATGTCTGCTAATTTTTTTAGGGCAGCAATCACCGTCGGTTTGTCTTCGGGGTAAGTCACGCCAAACCATTCTGACTCATTCGAGAAAACTTTGCATTTGCCCAAACCGTGCTGAATCAAGTGCGTCATTACGTTCGGAATGTAAAATTCAGCTTTGGGCGAATGTAGGTTTTTTAACGAATATTCCTTAAACATTTCATTGATTACAGGAAAAACATTGGGCATAAATCCCCAAAAATTCATCGAAACTGGTGTATTTTCGGCTAATTTTGTCAATTTTTCGTTTTCTTCAAAAACAATATCGCCGTCCGCCTGGCGGTATATTTTGGTGCGTTCGTTTACAACCGTCAGAAATCCATCAGCGTCTAACTCACAAATCCCTCTCGAAACCGAGCCATTTTCTGACAATGTATTTTTGATTTGGTAGCCAATCATGGCTTGGCAGGTTTCGTCAGTATTATTCGACAAGAAATCGGCCATTATCTCGAAGCCCTCGTAACCATAAAAATCATCGGCATTAATGACCGCAAAAGGCGTATCGGTTTGCTCCCAAGCACAAAGCACAGCGTGGCCAGTTCCCCAGGGTTTGGTGCGATTTATTTCGCCAAGTTCGGCAGGAACATAGCTCTGCACAGACTGAATAGCAAAATCGTAATCAATTTTTCCGTCTAATTTTGGTCCAAAAATTTCTTGAAAATCAGCCCGCAATTCTTCCCGAATAATAAAAACTATTTTCCCAAAACCCGCTTTAATGGCATCGTGGAGCGAATAATCAATGATGGTTTCGCCTTTTGGCCCAAATTTATCTAATTGCTTGATGCCCCCATAGCGGCTGCCCATTCCTGCGGCTAAAATAAGTAGTGTTGGCTTTGACATGAATTGTGGCACAAGTTTCGAGCTTGTGTAGATTGAATTGAAAAATTATTAAAAAAAATTTTACAAACTTACAAAACACTTTTCGTTCTGTCATAAAAATTTTTTCGCCAATAAATGTACAAAACACACTTAATGGTTTAATTTTGCCTAATATCTAATCAATTCGAGTTATGAATCTTCGTATTTTAGTAATTTTAGTGTCTTTATTTTCTTTTTCTCAAACAAAAGCACAAAGTTTTTCGATGAACAAACTTCCGCTTGACGATTGGGATTTGGGCAACTGGAAGCAAGTCGAATCGGTCGATAATCCGTACAAAAAAAAGGCAGGCTTTGTGCTTGGAAATAAGTTACTCTTTGCCAATACTGTTGGAAAAATGACCTCCAAACTCACCACCGCCGATGCCACGGTTAGGTTTGAGTTTATGCTGGGCATGGGAAGTGAAGCGATTTTTTATGTACAGGGCAAGCACGGTATTGTGCTGAATAGTACCCGTACGTGCGGAACGATTTTGACAAAAGACGGTACAGTTAAGCTCCCAAACCAGACCGCTGGCCGCAAAACGGGACTTTGGCAAACCCTCGAAGTGACGTTTTCGGAGGCTACATTCGGCAATGCGTTGGTGCTTGAAAAAGTTATCTTGAATGGCATAACGATTCATCAAGGCTACGTGCTGCCCTCGAACGGTAAAAACGAAGGCCCGATTGTGTTTGAAAATACCGAAGGAACAGTTGCCGTTAGAAACGTTGAATATTTGAAATATAATGGAGATAAACCGCTAAAAATCAGTGGGTTGTCTTACGAATTATTTGAAACAAACGACTGGGATAAGCAGTTTAGCAAGAAAAGTGAGAAGCCCAGTAATGCAGGAAAAGCCAATGAATTGACAAGTGAATTTGGGGTTGGTTTAAACCGCTTTTTAATCGTATTTAGAGGCGATTTGGAAGTTGAAAAAGACGGAAAATATGCCCTCACGGCCGATTACGCAGGAAAAGGAGAATTGAGCATTGACGGAAAAATAGTATTGGCCTTAACCGATGAAAGCTACCGAAAACCCCGAACGGCTTTCTTGGACTTGACAAAAGGCAAGCACGCCATCGAACTAAAATACCAAAAAGTTTGGTGGAAACCCGAACTCGGACTCTTTGCATCTGGCCCCGAAATTAGGCCTTATGCCCTGCATGGCGAGAAGTCATTGCCCGCACCGAAGTTGGTTGGTGAGATTACGGTTTCGCCCAAAAATAACGTAGAAATGGTACGTTCGTTTGTGCTATTTGATGGCAAAAAACGTACGCACGCCATCTCAGTCGGTAGCCCAATTGGCGTACATTACAGCTACGATTTAGATCAAGGGGCTTTGCTTTACGCTTGGCGAGGCGAGTTTGCGGACGTAACGGATATGCTTTATGAGCGTGGCGAGCCGCAACTTTTGGAGCCAAAGGGTGTCCAAACTAAGTTTTCGGGCAAGCCAATGGTAGCAGTTTTGACCGATGCCAACGCCCCCATGCCCGACTTACTTGATGCCTACAAAACGTTGATTTTTAAAAGTTATTCACTTGATAATGAAGGGCTTCCGACGTATAATTTTAACATGAACGAAGCCGAAATTTCGCAGAAATTAACGCCAACCCAAGAGGGATTTATGGTAACGGTCACGGCTAACGGTGGTAGAAATTTTTATTGTAAATTAGCCGAAGGAAAGTCGATAGTAGCACTCGGAAAAGGATTGTATTTAGTTGATAATCAATACATTACATTACAGCCGAAGGTGAAACCATTAATAAGAAACTCGGCGGTTGGACAAGAAATAATTGTGCCTTTGATGGGTACGGTTAATTACTGGGTGGGGTGGTGAAAAAACATACTGAATCCTTTATTTTTCAATCTTGTTTTGATGGGTTCGTCATAAGTCCAAAACTCGCAATTTAGTTGAAGAGCTAAGGCTACGAAAGGAACATCTTTCTCATCAATATCTTTGCAAAGGCGAAAAGCTTCGAGATAATTACCGATTGAAACGATATCTTCATTTACGAACGTAATTCGATTGAGCAAAATATTGAGATATTCATAAAATTCATCTTCGAGTTGCACATTATTTTTTAAGATTTTTTCTTTGTGCTTAAAGATTTCAACAAGCAAAAATTTGGGGGCATAAAAATCGTAATACACTTGGTTCAAAATCTCTCTAATAAACGAATTTTTTAATCGAAGAGCTTTAAATATTACGTTGGTGTCAATAACAATAATTTTTCTACTCATGGATAAAACGAGTTTTGTTTTTTGCCCACCAATTAGCTTTTATTTCCTCACCCAATTCTTCGATTTCTTTATCGAAATCGAACTGGCGAGCAAGCTCTTCCATGCGTAAATTCTCAATTAATCGTAGAATCCACGCTTTGTCAAAAACAGAGCTATCAACCGAAATTAAGTATTTATCTTTTTGAGTATCTAACTGAATACTTGTCATTTTATTAATTTTTAAACAAAGCTACTATTTTTTCACAAAAAAGTAAATTCTAAGTGATATTCATTAACATTCAACGCATAAAAAAATGAAAAAAACAATATTTCTACTATCATTTCTGAGCTTTTGGGGTGGGCAACAATTTGCCGTATTTGCCCAAAACAAACCACTCGTAGAAGAAGATTTTTATCGCATCGTTACGCTGCCCGTACCCGAAGGCGTGCTGCTCGAAGTGGGCGGCTTGGCCGTCATGCCCGATGGTCGCTTGGGCGTATCTACTCGGCGGGGCGATGTGTGGGTGGTGTCGAATCCGTACATGAAAAACGGCACCTCGCCTACCTACAAGCGTTTTGCTTCGGGCTTGCACGAGTCGCTGGGTTTGGCTTACGTCAAGGGTAATTTGTGGGCTACCCAACGGGGCGAAGTTACGATTTTGAAAGATACTGACGGCGATGAAGTGGCCGACAGATACGAGTCTTTCCAGAAATTTCCGTTGAGTGGCAACTACCACGAGTATTCGTATGGCCCCGTGGTGCTGCCCGATAATGACATGGTTTTTACGCTAAATCTTGGCTGGGAGGGTAAGGGCGTGAGTTTATCGAAGTGGCGGGGCTGGATGTTGCGGGTTTCGCCCGATGGAAAAATGACTCCTTGGGCAACGGGCTTGCGTTCGCCCGCTGGTTTTGGGGCTTTGCGGAATGGTGATGTTTTTTATACCGAAAATCAGGGCGATTGGGTTGGTTCGGGGCGAATGACGCACCTCGAAAAAGGTGATTTTGCGGGAAATCCTGCGGGTTTGAAATGGACTTCGGAAGAAAACTCACCGCTCAACATCAAGCCCTCGGACGTACCCGATACGGGCGAGCCGCTCTACGAAGTTGCCAAGCGTTTTCCTGCAATAAAAAACCCTGCGGTTTGGTTTCCGCATACCTTGATGGGTATTTCGACGGCCGATTTGATTGAGGATACTTCGGGCGGAAAATTCGGTCCATTTGAAGGACAATTATTCGTGGGCGACCAAGGACACAGCAAAATAATGCGGGTGTATTTAGAAAAAATTGCGGGTAAATACCAAGGCGTTTGCTTCCCGTTTAGAGAGGGTTTTCAGTCGGGAATTTTGCGAATGCGTTGGGGGCTTGATGCCTCAATGTTTGTCGGTATGACGAGCCGAGGCTGGTCTTCAACGGGCAAAGATGACTTCGGTTTGCAGCGTTTGGAATGGACAGGAAAAACACCTTTTGAGATGAAAACCGTAAAGTCGATGCCCGATGGTTTCGTGATTGAATTTACGCAACCCGTTGATGTAGCAACCGCAAAAAATGTCGATTCTTACAAAATAAATAGCTTCACTTACAAATATCACCACAATTACGGAAGCCCGATAATTAATGCTAAATCACTGAAAATCAAGGCGTTACAAATATCAGCCGATGGAATGTCGGTGCGGTTAGCGATTGATTCGCTTCGATTGGGCTACATTCATGAGTTTCGTTTAGAAGGCGTTCAGAATATCGAAAATCGTCCACTTCTGCATAATTTTGGTTACTACACACTCAATAATATCAATAGCGAAACACCACCGATGGACATAGTAAAATACGCCATCGTTGAGAAAAAAGCCGAAGTTCACGCCCACGATATGGCAGCAATGCCCGCCAAGATTACGAACGTTGTTTCGGCAAAAAGAACCAATGAAATACCCGCCGACTGGGACGGAAAAATCGACCAAACGCTGTCGGTTGGTACTAAACCTGGCTTGAAATATGACGTGGCGAAGTTTCAGGTAAAAGCGGGTACGAAAATCCGTTTAGTATTCAACAATAACGATGATATGCTGCATAATTTGGTGATTGTGAAACCCAAAGCTGTAAATAAAGTTGGCGAAGCAGCTTTCAATATGGGGCTGGAAGGCGAAACCAAGGCCTACGTACCCGATTTGGACGAGGTGTTGTTTCATACGGGTTTGATGCAACCCGAAACCCAAGAAAGTATCTATTTCGTAGCCCCAAGCACCCCAGGCGACTATACTTATGTCTGTACTTATCCTGGGCATTATACGCTCATGCAGGGCGTTATTAAAGTGGTGAAGTGATGTTTTAGACTATTGTCAATGGGCGATAGCCCGCAGTTTCTACTATTTTTATCACACTTTTTTTTAAAGCCATCGACCATTGTCTATCGTCTATTGACTAAAAAAATATGCCCCAAACAATCTCCGAATATGGTATCATCAGAAAAGCAAGCGATTATGACTTGACTGATGACTCGTTCTCGGAGATTTTTGTTTCTAACCAAACTTTTCAATACCTCAAAAACATTGCCTTTTCGGGAGATAATGACTTGATATTAAGCTATTTAACCCAAAAGGGGAAAGAGCAAATTCGGCTTAAAAACTACGTTGGCATACTTCCCACACCCGACGGAAAACAGATTGAAATTTTACCAAAATCAACGACAAATTCGCCCAAAGAAGCCCGCAAAATGCTCCTAAAAATGCTGCGAGTGCTGCCCGATTCGCCGTATCAATCGCTGTCGAATGTTTATCTTGAAATATCACACTTGCCGCTTTTTGAGATTTTTGTGAATGTATTTTTAGATGAACTCGAAAAGCTACTTTCGCAAGGTTTGGGGCGAAATTTTGAACAACAAATCTCGAACGAAGCATTCGTAAAAGGCAAAATTTTAATTACCGAAAATCTCCGCCAAAATCCCGTGCGAAGAGAACGTTTCGTGATTGCTATCGATGAATTTACGACCGATATTCCACCGAATAGGGTTTTGAAGAATTGCCTGCAAATACTTGATAAACAAGGTTTTAGTCACAAAACCCAACGCCGAATCAAACAAAATATTGGCGTCTTTGAAGAAGTAAAAATCAGTAATAATATTGAGCAAGATTTAGAGCAATCGTTCTACAAAAACCTGTCATTTATCCGTTATGAAAAGCTACTCAACTGGGCAAATATTTTCATTAATGGACAATCATTTTTACCCTTTTCGGGGAAAAATTTACAACTCGGTTTGTTGTTTCCGATGGAAGTTTTATTTGAAAATTACGTTGGAAAGTGTTTCCGAAAATATTTCTCCGAAAACTATTCTGTAAAACTTCAAGATAAAGCTAAGTATTTGATAGACAGCCACTTAGACAAATCAAAGTTTAGATTAATTCCTGATATTGTACTACGAAATGACGCTGAAACCTTGGTTTTTGACACTAAATGGAAGCTCATTGATGGCTCAAAACCCCGACAAAACTACGGCATCGAACAATCAGATTTGTACCAAATGTTTGCCTACGGGAAAAAATACAATGCCCAGCAACTTTTTCTGATTTATCCCGCAAATGTCCACTTCAAAACTCCGCTAAGATTTGATTATGATGAGGGAATGTCGTTACAAGTTTTGCCTTTTGATTTGGGTAATAATACTGAAAATGAAATGCAAGAAATCAAGCATTTGTTTTCAATTTCCACCACCGATTGATAGGGTGTACGAAGCTTTGCCGGTTTTAACCTCACCCCCAGCCCCTCTCC
>JANNEN010000096.1:0-4587 GCA_031378715.1 Emticicia sp. | reverse complement strand
AACGGCCAAAATCTTATTATCCGAAGTTTTGAGAACGGGATTTATCTCGAACATTGCCGAGTCAGACTCCACATAAGCCTGATAAAGCGAACCTACAAACTTCACCATTTCTTTGTTGGCCGTACCTGTTAGACCTAATTTATCGGCAATTTTACGTGCCTGAAAAGCCTGCAAACCCACCCGTGGGTCAATCCACTCTTTGAATATTTTTTCGGGCGTGTGTTCGGCCACTTCCTCAATGTCCATTCCGCCTTCGGTTGATGCCATGATGACGTTGCAACCTTTGGCACGGTCGAGCAAGATACCCATATAAAACTCTTTTGGCTCGCTTTCACCAGGATAATAGGCATCTTCGGCAATCAAAATTTTGTTTACTTTCTTGCCCTCAGCTCCCGTTTGGATAGTAACGAGTACATTTCCAAGCAGATTTGTGGCAATTCGTTGCACATCATCGGCCGATTTTGCTAATTGTACGCCTCTTTGCTCCGAGCCAACGATGCTACCTTTTCCACGTCCACCCGCATGAATTTGAGACTTCACGACAGCAAATTTTGAATTGGTCATTTCGGCAATTTGCTGGTAGGCAGCCACTGCTTGCTCGGGAGTTTCGGCAACGATTCCACGCTGGATTCGGACACCATAACGGCTTAGTATTTCTTTACCTTGATATTCGTGAACGTTCATTCTCTGGTTATGATTTAAAGTAACATAATTTAGTGCGAAATTAGGCAAAGATTTCCAAAAAGCCGTACATTTGCTTAGTAAATATTTTAAAGAAATGGGAAAACAAAAGACATATTCGAGCTTCAAGTACGAAGATTTAGAAGGATTAAACCTTGATGTAAAATTAGCTCGACTTTTTGAAGATGTCAAACCGTTAGTACCAAGCGATTGGCTACTACTGACCTTACGAAAAAGCGAGGGGATTCCGAGATTGACCGAAAAATCAAAGTCAGAATTATATGTTTCACCAATTTTAGTGGAATTGAGAGATAGAAATCCAAGTGTATTTACCTTTTTTTCGGGCTATAATTTTGATGTTGATAAGGAACGAGGGCTAAAAGGACACTGCGATTTTTTGATTTCTACCAATTATAACTCTCCTTTTATTGAAGCACCTGTTTTAGCCATTGTAGAGGCGAAAAGGGACGATATTGAAATGGGAATCCCACAGTGTATTGCAGAAATGTACGCCGCTCAACTCTTCAATGAACGAAAAAAGAAGCCCTTGATGGCTATTTTTGGGGCGGTTACGAATGGTACAACTTGGCTTTTTCTGAAACTTGAACAAAGCACCGTTCAACAAGATATTGTCGAATATTCTACGCAAAACCTACCCGAATTACTCGGCGTTTTGCAAACAATTATTGATTTTTACAAGAAATAAAGGTAACAGACTTTTACGAAAATGGGAAAGCAAAAAACATATTCAAATTTTAAGTACGAGGATTTAAGAAATTTAGGTTTAGTTTTTGAATCCAAAGTTCTCTTTGAACAAACGCTTGATATTGAGCCAAGCGATTGGTTAATTCAAACCCTGAATTTCTATTCGGACATTCCGAAAGGAACTGAAAAAGCAAAATCTGAAATGATTGTAGTGCCGATACTTGCCGAATTAAAGAAAAACAACCCAAATGTATTCGAGTTTTTTTCAGGATATAATTTCGACGTTAATAATGAAATTGGGCTGAAAGGTCATTGTGATTTTTTATTGACACTCAAGTATAATTCGCCAATTATTGATTCACCAGTGTTTTCGGTGGTGGAAGCCAAAAAGAGTGATTACGATTTAGGAATCCCGCAATGCGTAGCAGAAATGTACGCTGCCCGATTATTCAATGAAAGAAATGATGATAATTTAAAAATCATTTTTGGTGCCGTAACCACAGGAACTTCTTGGCTTTTTCTGAAATTAGAAAATAATACAGTTTATCAAGACAAAAAAATATGCGAACTAAATAACTTACCCAAACTACTCGGCGTTTTGCAAACAATTATTGATTTTTACAAGAAATAAAGGTAACAGACTTTTACGAAAATGGGAAAGCAAAAAACATATTCAAATTTTAAGTACGAGGATTTGGACGAATTGGGGGTTAGTTTAAAGTCAATCAAACTCTTCGGAAATATCGAACATTCAGAACCCAGTGCCTGGTTGAACCAAACTTTTGCTATCAATAAAGACGCTCCGATAGATACCAAAAAAGCAAAGTCGGAGTTGATTGTGGTGCCAATATTAAATGAGTTGAAACTTAAAAATCCAAATACATTTAATTTTTTTTCGGGCTATAACTTTGACGTGGACAAAGCTCGTGGACTAAAAGGACATTGTGATTTTTTGCTAACGACAAGTGTTGATTCGCCGATTATTGATTCACCGATTTTTTCTATTGTTGAGGCGAAAAATGCCGATATTTCCCTCGGTATTCCACAATGTATTGCCGAAATGTTCGCTGCAAGGCTATTCAACGAAAAAAAGGGAAATCGTATCATAAAAATTTACGGGGCAGTTACTAACGGGGAAATTTGGAAATTCTTAGTACTTGACGGGGAAACTGTATTTCAAGATTTGGATAATTATTACCTTTCTCAATTGCCCAAACTACTCGGCGTTTTGCAAACAATTATTGATTTTTATAAGAAATAGAATTTATGCTCGTTGCAAAGAATATAAACAAAAACTACGGAAGTCTGCAAGTGCTGAAAGGCATTGATTTAGAAATTAGTCAAGGAGAAATTATTTCGATTGTGGGGGCTTCGGGGGCAGGAAAAACTACGCTTTTGCAGATTCTCGGCACACTTGATAAGGCCGACTCGGGCGAAGTGCTGCTCAACGGAATTGATTATAGTTCACTGATAGACAAGGAGTTAGCTCGATTTAGAAACGAAAAAATAAGTTTTATTTTTCAGTTTCATAACCTAATGCCCGAGTTTACGGCTATCGAAAATGTATGCCTACCCGCATGGATTGGCGGCCGAGATAAAACCGAAACTTTCAAAAAAGCCGAAGAGTTGCTTGCATTGTTGGGTCTAAAAGAACGAGCAAAACATTTTCCGTCGGAGCTTTCGGGTGGTGAGCAGCAACGAGTAGCCGTGGCAAGAGCCTTGATAAACTCGCCCGCCGTGGTATTTGCCGATGAGCCAAGCGGCAATCTTGATTCAAAGAATGCCGAGGAACTACACCAACTGTTTTTTGATTTGAGGAAACAATTTAACCAGACTTTTGTTATAATCACACACAATGAGCTTTTGGCCAACATGGCTGACCGAAAACTCGTGATGCAAGATGGGAAAATAATTCAGCATTGAGTAGTTATTCAATCCGCTGATTTTATAACCTATCGTTTTTAAACTAAAAATTCTGGACTCGAAAAATGCCCGAATCAATAAAATCAAAAAAACAAACGCTCTACTTAATTCTCTGTGGTGTATTTTTAACCAATGCCGTAGTGGCGGAAGTAATCGGTGCAAAAATATTTTCGGTCGAAGCTACACTCGGCATTAATCCGCTACAAATTCCGTTATTTGGACAAAAGTTTAACTTCAATATGTCAGCTGGCGTGCTTAATTGGCCTTTTGTATTCATTACCTCCGATATTATCAATGAATATTATGGCAAAAGTGGCGTCAAGAAAATTTCTTATTTGACCGCTATTTTGATTGCCTATTCGTTCATTATCATTTATTTATCAACGATAGTTTCACCCGCCGATTTTTGGGTAAATCATAATAACAAAGATAAATCGGGGCAGTTTCTGAATATTAATGATGCCTACGGAATAATTTTTAGACAGGGTCTGGGAATCATTCTGGGTTCGATTACAGCTTTTTTAGTTGGTCAAATTCTTGATGCTACGATTTTTCACTGGCTTAGAAAATATACCAATAATAAGATGATTTGGCTCCGAGCAACTGGCTCAACGCTTATTTCGCAACTCGTGGATAGCTTTGTGGTGGTTTTTATTGCATTTTATCTCTTCGGCAACTGGACAATCACGGAGGTACTCACTACTGGTACGAACAATTATATTTATAAATTTGTGGTGGCGATTTTGCTCACCCCGCTCATTTATTTAGCTCATAATTTGATTGATAAATATCTCGGAAAAGAAAACGCTCACCAAATCATTGATGAAGCGACTTTTACACCAATGTAACGCCAACTCTGAATGACTCCAATGGCATATTTTTCTATTCTAATTCTAATAATAGTGTTACTGTTAGAAATTATTTTTCCATCAAAAAAAAACTCTAAGAATGTCAAGAAAAGCATCATAATACCACCTCCCATCACGCAAGTAAGCGTAAATTTAAATAAAACGTTTATCGGTAGATGGGGAGCAATTCCGTTATATAAAGTTGCTTACTTTTGTACTCACGATTTTGTACACCCAGATGATATAAAAGTTTTGACAGACTATCCTTATATTAATTGTTGTCATCTATTACTACTTTGCCACTTTAAACAAAATGGTAGTAACTGGATTTAAAAGTAGTAATTTTTTGTTGATAAAAGAATGAGATACACTTAAAATTATCAACCCTTGCGGATTATTGCGAACAATATTTTTCATATTTCAAGGTTTA
>JANNEN010000025.1:0-19046 GCA_031378715.1 Emticicia sp. | reverse complement strand
TCGGTCTTATCTGTGAAAATCTGCCTAATCTGTGTCATCAGCGGGCTATTTATTTTTATAAGAGAACCGTGACATTCAGAACTAATCACCCCTCATTCATCACTCATTTCTCATCATTCTAAACTCAGTACTCCACTATGCTCACCAAGCCTTCAAAACCCCTAACTATCTGTAAATCAAGGTCTTGCAGATAATCATTCAATAAATCAAATAGTGATTCGGTGCCAGAAATACATTTCTCAAAGTACCAATTTAAGTTTTCTTGGGCTACTTCTTCACAAATATCTTGATAATCTTCCAACGAATAACCAACTAATGGCGTGCCGTTTTCGGACTTTCCGAAGCGTTGCCACAGCAAAGCCATCACATCATCAAGCGAACGGGTTTTGCCCGAAACTCGCTGAATGTGTAAATCCAAAATCTGAGCCGCAATCGCTCCCTTATGATAGACCGAAACCTTGCGGTCGGGAATACTTTGAGTATAGCCATCAAGCCACAAATCCCACGAGGATTCGGTCAGCGATTGCGACGCACGGTCGGCAGTATCAAAATGACGTTTGTAGGCCGCCTCCAATTCCTTCAAATATTGTGTTTTATCAAAAACTCCCGAGCGGTACAGCATCAAATCGCCGTAATAGGTCGTTACGCCCTCGGCCACAAAACAAGTCGAAAAATAGTTTTCTTTCGTAAAATCGTAAGGTAATAATTCAACGGGGCGGAGTTTGCAGATATTCCAAGTATGAAAAAGCTCGTGCGAAGCCAAACCGAGCAGGTCAATATAAAGTTCTGAGAAATCCTGACTGTCAGGTCCCAAAACCTGCATCGTTGAGCTGCGATGCTCTACACCATGGTAATAAGGCGTTGGCAAAATCCAGGTTATGAAATGGTATTCGGCCTCGGGAAACTCCCCAAAAACATTAATCTGTGCTTGGGTAAATTTCGTAAAATCGACCTTCATTTGCTCAAAGTATTCTCTCGAAATGATACCTTCAAACCATAAGTTAAACTTGACTTTTCCGATATTATACAACTCGTGCTTCAAGGTTTTGCTGATGATAAAAGGCGTATCAGCTAAGTGATAAAAGTCATTAAAAACTACACCATTCTTATTTTCGGAAGAAACACTTATTCCCGCAACTTGCTCATTATCAGTTATTTGCAACGCTAATTTACACTTTTCATTGATACGTCCTTCGGCATAAATACACAAATTTACAGGATTTACGTAAAGCACTTTTTCGTCCACAAAGCTGCTACCTGCATTGATTACGTTGGCATAATAATTGTATTTTACCGTGATTGTTTTCGCTCCTTTGGTGTTTACTTTCCAACGGTCTTTGGTGATTTTTTGGGTGATCAATAAATTACTTTTTTCATCAAAAACTTCAAATCGTTGAATATTTTTGGCGAAGTTTTGCAACTCATATCGCCCAGGCCGCCAAGCGGGTAGTTGCAGTTCGACGGTATTAGTTTTGATATTTTCGATTTCACATTCGATGTCAATGAAGTGACTGGCTCGGTTTTTTGAATATATTTTGTAGTTCATACAGTTTTTTTTCGTAAGGATTTTGTGTTTTTAAAAACATTTTGTACTTTTGCAGTCCCGAATTTAGAATTAAAGACAAAAATAACAAAAATATAATGAAAAGGACATTCCAACCATCAAATAGAAAGCGTCGCAACAAACACGGATTCCGTGAGCGTATGGAAACTGCCAACGGAAGAAGAATAGTGGCGGCACGTCGTGCCAGAGGCAGAAAAAAATTAACTGTTTCGGACGAGAAAAAGCACAAGTAATGCTTTCTCGCAAATAGAAATTTTATCAATCTATTTGATAATGAAGATATTTGAGCCACCTTTTGGTGGCTTTTTTTGTGGAATAGACCTCACTCCCCCAGCCCCCCTCTCCAAAAGAGAGGGGGGAGCGTACGATGAAAAAAACATTTAAAAAAGATCAACGTCTTTGCTCCGTGAAGGTTATTGATAACCTTTTTGACAGAAAAAATTCTGCCAATGGGGGTGTTTTTGCCTATCCGCTGCGGGTGGTTTTTCAGCCAATGGTTATTATCGAATCTGCCGAAAGCCCACTGAAAAATATTTCGCCCAAATCCCAAGTTTTATTCTCCGTTCCGAAGCGGCAGTTTAAGCACGCCGTGGACAGAAATCTCATCAGACGACGCATGAAAGAAGCCTATCGTCTTAATAATCAGCTACTTACGGGAGCGTTCAGCATTGCTTTTATTTACATTGGTAAAGAAATTGAAGACTATAAAGCCATCGAGAAAGGTATTAGAGGAGCAATTAGAAAAATACTTACCGTTAAATAAAAACTTATTAAACGGTAGAAATAATAGATAGGTATTCCCTACTTTTGATTACGTTTATAATCAAAACCTCTATTACCATGAAAAAAACTCTCCTATTTGGGCTTTTTATGCTCATTGCTTCTGCTGTTTATTCCCAAACTATTCAATCGCAAGGATTACCCTTTACAGTCAAACCTGTCAGTGCCAACATTAATGACCTTGTAGAAAAGGTAAGAAGTGGTTTATTAAAAGAAGTAGAAGTAGTTTATACGCCAAAGAAAAAAACTGGCTACCCCGATGATATGCCCATGCCCGTTGATGCTAAATTTATTCCATCGGTGGGGGTTAATACCCAAACACCCGATCCAACTTTACCAAATGCGGTATCTCCAGCTCCAAGTATCAATTTTACTGGTTTGATTGATAATAATGCAACTATCCCGCCCGACGTGCAAGGTGCCGTTGGACCAAATCACATTTTTACGGTTTTGAACTCTCAATACCGTTATCACGACCGAACAGGAACAACAATTAGTACAATATCTCCCAGTACGTTTTGGTCACCAACGGGTATCACTGGGCCTTTCGACCCAAATATTGTGTATGATCCTTATAATAATCGTTGGATTTTTTGTGTTACTGCTTCATCACGAAGTGCAAATTCGGCATTGTTGGTAGCCGTTTCCCAAACAAATGATCCGACAGGCACTTGGAACTTTTATGCCATTGATGCCGATGTAAGTAATTTAAATTGGCTTGATTATCCGAGTGTGGGTTTTAATAAAGATTGGATTACTATCACTGGAAACCTTTTTACGAATGCTGCCAGCTCTTTTGCAGGTGCCAGAATATACGTTTTTGATAAAATAAATATGTATGCAGGTGGTGTTTTGAACGCAACAAACACAACTACAATTACTGATGCAACTATTGGTGGCACACATACTCCTGCGTTTACTTATGATAATACATTGGCAAAACAATACATGTTACAGCAATGGAACTCTGCGGGAGCTACCTGGCGAATGTGGGAAATAACAGGAACAACCCACCCACTTACAATGACTTCGTTGGGCTTTCCAACAAATAGTAGTGCATGGTCGAGTTCGAGAGTACTTGCTCCTCAGTCGGGAGTGATAGCTGCACAATACATAGAAACCAATGATGTCAGGATGCAATCAGTTGTGTATAGAAATGGGAAATTATGGGGTACACAATCAATATTTTTACCCTCAACCTCCCCCACTCGTAGTGCAGTACAGGCTTGGGAGATAAATCCGACAGGTTTGGTTGTCAATCAAACATTACGCATTGATGATAATACCGCAACGCAGCATTATTATTTTCCAAGTATAGCGGTCAATGCAAGTAATGATGTGTTGTTGGGTTTTTCGCAATCTTCGGCTACAACTTTTGCAAGTAGCTCGTATGCCCTTCGGTTAGGGACTTATGCTTCAGGAACTATCGATGCTCCTTATTTATATAAAGCGGGGTTAGCTAAATATTTCAAGACATTCAGTGGGACTTCCAATCGGTGGGGAGATTATACTTCTACCGTGGTTGATCCTGTGAATGATACTGATTTTTGGACAGTACAAGAATATGCCGAAACTGCTTCAGGAGGTAACGACAGATGGGCTACCCATTGGGCAAAAGTTTCAATTTCACTACCGAATAGTATCACTGTGAGTTCGCCTTCATCGCTTACTTTATGTGCCAATAAAGCCTATAATATTCCTTTTACTATTGTAGGCACTTACAATACAGGGAATCAATTTATTGCCCAAATTTCTGATAATACAGGTTCGTTTACCACGCCACTACCTATCGGAACTTTGACTTCTGTTGCCGCAGGTACAATTTCGGGTACTCCTCCAAATAGCATTTTGCCAGGGGGTATTGGTTACAAATTAAGAATTGTTTCTACAAATCCATCAGTTACGAGTAGCAACGACTTTAACATAACAATTATACCTCAAACTCGGAGCCTTAGCACAGCAACAGCAGCACCTTATGAAGCAACCGAAAATATCAATAATTCGGGAAATCTTACCATCAGTGGTACAAAAGAATACAAAGCAGGGAAGGCGATAACCTTTACACCATCATCGGGCATAACAATAGGTACAGCACCGAGTACGGTTTTTACAGCTCGGATTGTGGCTTGTCCTTACTAATTTTCGGGTCGTTCCAACCCTTTTGTATAAAATGGAATCATTGTTGTAGAATCAGATTATAAACTAACAAGTGATTCGATAAAAAAGATGAAAAAAATGACAATAATAGGTTTTTTGATGGTTGTTATATTTGCATGCTCAACCGAAAACATTGAACCCGAAACAGGTTCGTTAGACATCAAAGTAACGATTGGGCCGCTTTGCCCAGTTGAGCCTTGCACAAACTCTGCGGAGCAAACCAAGCAGATTTATGAGGCTTATAATTTTGTTGTGAGTGATGCCAAAACTAAAAAGACAGTTTTAGAGCAAAAAATTACACATAATGGAACAAATGGCTTAATGAATGCGACAAGTATTCCAGTTGGCGAGTATGAATTAGATATAAAGCCAAAAACTTTTTTTTCACAAGAAAGATTTCCGCAAACCTTCAAAATCAGGAAAAATGTGGCAACCAAATTAAATATTGACATTGATACAGGAATTAGGTGAGGTTAAATTTCTCCCGAATTTCGCCTAACTTTTCCTCGTACGAAGCTCCAATACTCAATTCTTTACCCGCCACCCACACCGATTGGCGGGTAATTTTTTGGATTTTATTCAAAGCCACAATGTACGACCGATGAATCCTAATAAATTGATAGTCAGATAGTTGGCTCAAAACTTCATTAATATTTTGCCGACTCAATAGCTTTTTACGGGGCAAAATATACGCCATATAGTTACCTTCGGCTTCGATATAAAGTATCTCATCAAGCAGTACTTTTTCATCTTCATAGCCTGTTTTCAAGAATATAAAATTGGGCGTTTCGTCATTGCGTAGCGTCTTGATTTCGAGTGCTTTATTGCAGGCTTTGGTGAAGCGTACCAGCGAAAACGGCTTCATCAGATAATCAACGGCGTTCAACTCAAAACCATTGACGGCATATTCAGAGTAGGCAGTTGTGAAAATTATCATGGGGACTTTTTGCAGGATATGCACCAACTCAATACCCGAAATATCGGGCATTTTTATATCTAAAAATATGAGGTCAATTTTGTTTTGCTGCAAATACGGAATCGCCTCGAAAGCATCGGTAAAAGTTGCTTTTAGGTCAAGAAACGGCACTTTTTGGGCGTGCATCTGCACAACTTCTAAGGCACGGGGTTCGTCGTCGATGGCGATTGCGGAAATGCCTGAGCCTTGAAGGGGCGTTTTTGCGTTTTGCATTGGATGAAATTTTACTTTTTTGATTTTAAAACACCTTTTTATTAAAAACAATCTTCTTTTTTATTTATTTTTGTAAAAAGAAAACAAAATGATAAGCAATTTTAGAGAATGGACACTTGATAAAATTGAGGATATTTTTCAACTTTATGAGGTAAATTCACTGCCAATTTTAGAAAAAATATTGACATTCGATTTTTATTTGTCCGAATACCAAAAAACTTATCTATCAACATTAGCCCAAAATTATAAATTATTTGGTGGTGATGATTGGAATGAGGTAGAATTGGAAAATAAGTTTATTAGTCCGTTGATTGTTTTTTCAGAAATTGATAACAAACAATTTGCTTACTTTCTTGAAAGAGAATTGCAAGCCATTATCGGTGAATATGAGTTGTCGGGTAAGGTTGATGGTATGATTGCAACGGGGTATCGAAAGCCAAAAACGCCTTTTTTCTGCCTAAATGAATATAAAAGACAGACTGACCCCAATGGCGACCCTCGTGGGCAAGTGCTTATTGCGATGCTGGTAGCTCAACAACTGAACGCTAATAATAAACCTGTTTTTGGGTGCTATATCATTGGGAGTAGCTGGTATTTTGTGGCTTTGCAAGACAAACAATATGCTATCAGCAATGTTTACACGGCAACTGATGAGGAAATATTTGATATTTTCCGTATTTTGAAAGGGCTTAAATTTGAGATTGATTTGATGATTAAGTAAGTATTTCTAATAAATCCCCAAGACGAGCGACACAAAATAATCATTATCCGATGCCTGAATATCAAGTGTATAGCGATTTGGGTAAATCAATTCGAGGCGTTTTCTGACATTTTCTAAGCCAATTGGGCGGCATTCCGTACCGTTGTTTTCTTCTTCCAAGTCAATTTCTTGCTTTGGGTGCAAGCTATTATGTACTTTGAAGTATAATTTCTGGGCATCGTGCGTGAGTGTAATGTATATCCACGATGGGCTTCGGAAACTGATACCGTGCTTGAAGGCATTTTCTATGAATGGATTGAGCAACATCGGTGCAATGAAAATCGCCTGTTCGTTGTCTTGAATATTAATTTTTATCTCAATATTTTGGCTCTCGTCAATTCTCATACGTTGAATAGCAATGTAGTTATGCAGATATTCAATTTCTTTGCTCAACGAAATACGGTCTTGGTGGTTTTCGTTGAGCATAAACCGCATCATATCGCCCAATTTCTGAATACCATCGGAGGTTTTTTCTGCTTTTTCTTTCAACGAAACCGAATAAAGCGTGTTCAAGGCATTGAACAAAAAATGCGGATTTATTTGCGAACGCAAACTCGAAAGTTCGGCTGATTTTGAAACGATTTGGGTTTGTAATTGTGTTTTTTCTTGGGTGAAAACTCTTCTGATTATTGCAATGAAAATCGAAGAAAAGGTATAAACTAAAAATACCGTAGTTGTACCAACGGTGATTTGGATAAAATTAAAAAAGGGTATCGTAGCAATGATGGTAGTTGTAAATGCACCTAAAAGGTTGATAATGAAGAAGTTAGTAATTCCCTTTGAAAACTCTTTTGAAGGTAAGGTTGAAATATAAGGAAACACATTTAAGTAAAATCGTTTTTGGGTAAAATAAATTGTAGCCCCACCAACGCCAAATATTAATAATTCTCGCACCGAACCGTACCAAAAACTATCCTGCGAAACACTCCCAAACAAGCCGAATAAAAGTATTAAAGCAGCGAGAATTACGTTCAGTGTATAAGCCAAATACTGATAATTTTGTTCTTTTTCTTTGCTTAGTTTTGTTTGAATATAATAATAGAACTGAGCGAAGGCTTCGTAAACGAATAGTATCATCACAACGGCAACGGTATTCGTAAACACCGTTAGTTTTCGGTATTCTGAATACACTTTGAGTCCGAGAACACCTCCACTTTCATCATATTTGAAGCGAATATAAAGTTTCAAATATTCATAAATCTGTACGCCCGAAACGCATATTATCAGCACCAAAATTAGATAAGTAAAAGTGGTACTATCAAAAACCCGTTCTTTGATTCTTGGGAAAGTCATGTAATGAAAAATATACCACGCCACCAAAAACAGCGAAACTGCCACGATGGTAGGAAAATTATTGCTGGCTATGTGGTCGTAGCCTTCAAGGCTTTTCCAGATTATTCGAGCGGGAACTTTGTTGAGTTCGACCGTTTCAACCATCCAATCGAAATTATTTGCTTCATAAAAAAGTCGGCGAATAACGTAAATAGTCGTGGCGAAAGCAATGAGAAGAAACTCGTAATTTCGGAGTTTTTTGAGCGTTTGCATAGTGTTCTTGATTTTTGAACAAAACTATACTTTGAAATTACGGATAAATAATAAATGTTGTGAAAGTGCAGAAAAATGGGCTGAGTTTGTAGCACAAGTTTTCAACTTGTGCATTTATCGTTTAAACAAGTTGGAAACTTGTGCTACAATAAAATCAAAACCCAATCATCCTACGCTCGGGTTCTTCCTTGATGAGCCGTAGCACATTTCCTGCAAAGCGATTTTCGTATTTTTCACGCCAAAAGGCCGCTGTAGCTTGCCATTTCTCAACTTCGATTTTTAGTTTTTCATTTTCAAGATGCAGTTTTTCGACCGAAAACTCTAAGGGTTGTAATTCGATTTCTAATAAATCTAAAAAACTAACATTGAGCGTTTTGGCTATTTCGGTGGCTCTCGAAATGCTCAACTCGGTTTTGTTGCGTTCAATATCGCCATAAGCCGTCGTCGAAACGCCCAGCATATCGGCCAAGTTTTCTTGCGAATAACCTTTCGTGAGGCGAATCTGTCTTATTTTTTCACCGATATTCATGTTTTGATAAATAATTTAAAATGAAGAATGAATAACACTAAAACCTTAATTATCAGTAAGTTATGAGTCTATCGACTACCGACTATCGACTATCGCCTACGAATTATCGCTTTTTCTGACAAAAAATCCGAAATTCTGACTACAAATTTATAAAAGAAATCACATCTTTGTATCGAACAAAACGTACTGGTAGAAAGTTCTATTTTTGAACTAAGTTGAAAACCGTGGCGTTAAAAAATAATTGATAACTGATAATTGATAATTGAACTATGCACTTTGGAGAAGAATTTCGTAAGTACGCCGTCCATCATCACGGCATGAGTGGTCTGGGAATTGATGATTATATGAAGCACAACGTTCAGAGCATGACTCCCAATAGTATCGAAGAGCGTCCGATGCGTTTTGCTGCAATCGACGTTTTCTCTCGTCTAATTATGGACCGAATCATTTTTCTCGGCACGGGAGTTGATGATTACGTAGCAAACGTTGTGGTGGCACAGTTGCTATTTTTGGAGTCGGTCGATGCCAAAAAAGACGTTTTGATGTATATCAATAGTCCAGGCGGCTCGGTGTATGCAGGTTTGGGAATGTACGACACCATGAATTATGTTCGTCCCGATGTGGCAACAATCTGTACATCATTGGCCGCTTCGATGGGGGCAGTTTTGTTGGCAGGAGGAGCGAAAGGCAAGCGTTCGGCATTGCCACACGCCCGTGTGATGATTCATCAGCCAAGTGGCGGCACGCAAGGGCAATCACGTGACATGGAAATCACGGTGAAAGAAATCATCAAGTTACGCTATGAATTGTACGAAATTTTGGCAAATCATACTGGCAAAACCATTGAAGAGATCGAGAAAGATTCTGACCGTGACTATTGGATGAAAGCCGAAGAAGCCAAAACCTATGGCTTGATTGACGAGGTTTTGTATCGTGATAAGTAATTTGTAAGCACAATTCTCCGAATTGTCAATAGCAAAGGTCTGCGTAATTGAATTACGCAGACCTTTTTTATTAAAATTTATCATTCATCATTCATCATTAGTTAGCCCTAACTTTGCCAAAAAAATATTTTCCAAATATGAGTTCTCTTCCAAGCGGAGTAATTATCGCTCCCTCAATTTTAGCCGCCGATTTTGCCAACCTCCAACGTGACTGCGAAATGCTCAACGCCTCAGCCGCCGATTGGTTTCATATTGATATTATGGACGGTGTTTTTGTGCCAAATATTTCGTTCGGAATGCCCGTTTTGGAGGCAATCCAACGGCACGCCCGCAAGCCTCTCGACGTGCATTTGATGATTGTGCAGCCCGAGCGATATTTAGAAACATTCAAGCGGTTGGGTGCCGAAATCATCACGGTTCATTACGAGGCCTGTTCGCATTTGCACCGAACGCTGCAACAAATCAAGGATTTGGGCTGTAAGGCTGGTGTTGCCCTCAACCCGCACACGCCCGTAAATGTGTTGGAAGATATTATTCAGGATATTGATATGGTGTTGATAATGTCGGTAAATCCAGGTTTTGGTGGGCAAAAATTTATTGAGCATACCTACGAAAAAGTCAGAAAAACCCGTCAAATGGCTGATAATCAAGGCCTTAATACTTTGATAGAAATTGATGGCGGCGTAAATGCCACTAATGCAAGAAAACTTATTGATGCAGGAGCAAATGCTCTGGTGGCAGGAAATTTTGTATTTGCTTCGGCAAATCCGATTCAGACTATTGAGGATTTAAAAAATATTTGACCGATGAAGGTAGCTATTTTTGTAAATAAAAATCCGTACTTATGCTTAGGGATAATCTTGGTGCAGGCTTTCGGATTGAGATTTTATAAAATTGACGCACACGGTTTGGCAGGCGATGAAAAATATTCGCTCTTTGTGAGCCAATTTGTTACTTACGAAGGCAATAACCAGCACGACTCGGTGCGGAAACCAAACGATAAATACTTCACTCCCCAAGAGTTTTGGTCAGAAAAAAAGCTACCCTATTTTTTCGATTCCATCGCCCGATTAGATACGGGCAACGGTGCGTTATACACCTATTCGCTACATTATTGGACTCAGATTTTTGGCGTTTCGGATTTGAGTATGCGATTCCCTTCGCTATTGTTTAATTTACTGACAATCATACTCCTGTTTATTTTTGTAAAAGAGCATTTTCAGTCGCCGAATATGGCTTTGTTGGCTGCATTTTTGGCCGCAATTTCTCCGTTTTATATTGCTTATGCACAAGTGGCACGAAATTATAGCCTCAACATGTTTTTCGCATTGTTGGCTACTCACCTATTATTAAAAATCCTGCAAGAAGAAGAAAGCGACAACAAACCTATCAGAAAATATATCTTCTACGGCTTTTCGGTACTTGCCTGCGAATTGTGTCATTTGGCTACTTTTCCGTTATTTTTGATTCATGCTTTGTACGTTTTGGTGTTTTTTCGCAAGATTAGACCTTACTTTGGTTTTGCATTTGCGATGATTATTCCCTTGATTGGTCTTGTTTTGTGGCTCAATTCGGACGGGGGCAAATGGATAAGCGATTACGTGACCAACAGCGTGAAGGTTTATAACCAAATGGCCCGCTCGACGCCCGATGAGTATTTGAACATAACTACGCTAAAAAATATTTTAAAGCAAATCCGACACGTCATTTCTGCCACATTTTTGGCTATTGACGGCTATCCTTCATTATCAGTTTTGTACAAAAAAACCTATTTGTTTATCGTTATAAGTTCGGTTGCTTCGCTACTGATGTTTCTTTACCAAACGATGAAACTGAAAGATAAGCAAGAAAAAAAACTGCGTTTTTTCATTATCTTGTTAGGTTTCGTTCCATTGTTGGCATTAATCGCCTTTGCCTACCAAGACGGTAATACATTTCGTATCATACCTCGCTACTTAGCCTATTCGTATGGCTTCAATTTAATCCTTATCTGTTTGATTATCAGAGATTTATGTTCGATTAAACTCTTTGTAAAATATGGCTTTTACACGATATTTTTAGCCAATATTTTTATAATTTCTCAACTGATAAATAACGTCTGGAACGATACCGCCCCACGGTATTTTATGTATTTTGCCGAACCACGTACCCGCAATCCTTACGAACTTTTGGCACGCAATATTGAGCAAACCTACGCCAAAGGTGACACAGTTTTGTATCCATCTATATTTGTCGAAAAAAACGGTGGACTCAATATGCCAACTTACTCCGTTTCTGACGCTCAACTCACAAATTTTTATTTACCAAAAAACGCTACCATTATTCAACGGGTAAATATTTTTGAAGAAAACAAAGTCATACTCAAAAAAGCCAACGGAAATCAGGAAGTACTTTTTGATTTTCAAGGCACAAAATATCGTTATTAAGGAATATGATAACAAATAATATACCGTTTTAAGCTGTCATTTTTTTGCTTAGGCGGAGAAATTAATAACGGTATTTAGTTCCCTCAAAATCAAATATAAGCATGCTACTGCCATCTCGTTTGATTATTTTTACTTTATCGACCTCATACACGTCAATCTTCTGAATAAAATCGGCATTTTTTGGTAAATATATATTGGTGTACTGAGCATCTGAGATATTTAAGGTCTTTTGTTCTTTTAGCACCGTTGAATATACATTTTTATTATTTGATGGATATACAATGGTGTCGCCTTCGGCATAGTTTTGAATGATCAATTCTGAAACAATCTTATACGGATTTCTTGTACGGGGGTTTTCAAAATAAGTATATTTTGCAGAGGTGTCATCAAAGATTTTCATATCAATTTTCAACACAAAAAACATTTGAATTACCAAAATCGAAAATATAGGCACCCGAATAAAATTGGCGTAGTACCAAAGGTTTTCGACCAGTATAGCAACCAAAATCACAGAATAGTGCATTGCAAATGCTCCGTAACGTTGCGTGATGCTACCCGTATGTCCACTTTTTATGGCATCAAAACACAAATACACTTGGGGAACGATGCAGAAAAAAAGCAAAAAAATAAAGAATCGTTTCTTAGACTTCGATTCGGTGGTTTGTAGCCTACCTACGTACAAAGCCAACATAAATACGTTCGCTGATAGTATAAGGTAGTCAATTTTGGCAGTAGAGTACAGCAAAAACGCTATCAATGATACACCATAAATAGCCCAATATTTATACTTTTCAGCTACTTTCTGATAGATAAAAATACTTGCGAGGATACTTACAAAGAAGACAATGAAATTTTTCGTCCCTTTTAGTTTTGCATATAAACCATTGGTCGTTAGAAAAAAATCTGAAATGACCTCAGACAAGTGAAGATAAAGGTTTTGCCAGGTTGGATAATCTACCGTTCCACTCAACGGATTTTGGTTGGCTGGCAGCTTTGCTATTTGGCTGTGTAGTACATTTTTATCTGCCATAAACTGAAATGTCCATTGCCCACCACCGTACATAAACCATAATAATAATATTCCAATGGATAACCCCGCCGAAATGCCAATTTTCAGCCATTTGTTCCAGTCCCTAACATAACATAATACATATAACCCCTGTATCAACAAAACCATTCCATTCAAGAAGTGCGTAAGTAGAGCTATCGTGGTTACTAAAAAGTAGAGAAAATACAGGTAAATAATCTTTTTATCATCTTTGGCTTGGAGTAATTTAAAAAATAAATAAGTTGAACTAAGTGTCAAGAATAGACTAAGCGAGTAGCTTCTTATCATGTGGTTTAGAGCCAGAAACATCGGCTCAATAGTAGCCAAAAAAGCCGCAACTAAGGCCAAATTGGGTGATTTCAGCACGTCTTTAACAAAGAAATACACCAATATAATTGTTAAGAAACCCAATATCGCCGAAAATATTCGTTGCGAAAAATCGCTTAAACCCCATACACTACTCCATGCGTGGAGGGCGAAATTATAAGGCAAATGAGCCCCAATTTCAGCACGAGCAATGGCTTCTTCATAATCGGCATAGTGTTTGTATTTCCAGAACTCTTTTGGTGTAAAATATTTTTTAGAAAAAAAAACATCTTCTTGATTACGCCCACCTACACAGATGCCATTGCTTGTCAATAAAGTAAATTTTTCATCAATATATGGAGCGTAAGTATCTAATTTATATAACCTACTGGCCAAAGCCAATACTAAAATACCAATGAATATGCGTTGTTGTTTTGTCATAAGGACGATTTGTAATGCTTATAGATTTTCAAAAATTCCAGTGGAATTTTGGTTATATCAGAAATTTTAATCTTGGACTCATGTTTTTCGACCCATTCATAAAGGGGATATTCCAAGAGATGTTTAGCAACAAAATCCCTGCCATAGTACTTGATTACTCTCGCCAAAAGCTCGACATCAAAAAACCAAGCACTAATAAAAGGTTCATCAAATAACGATTTACATATACTCCTATGAATCAACTTTGCTCCACATTGGGTGTCATATACGGGCAATTTTAACAGAATACTCGCAAAGGTTGCAAAGATTCGCCCAAAATAGTGTCTATACCAAACTCGCTCTATTCGATGCCCCAGTATCAGTACCCTCGACCCCAACACAAACTGATAATTCGCTTGATTCACGGCATTGTATAAATCCCTTATGGCACTCAAAGGAGTTGCTAAATCGGCATCAAAGTAGCCAATCCACTCAAACCGTCTGCTATCGGCTAAGGCAGTATTGATGCCAACTCGAACTGCCTCCGCTTTACCCTTATTATGCAATAGATTTATGATAGTGGTTTGCGACAAAAAGCGGCTATGCAAGTCATTCAGTACATTGAGGGTGCCATCTGTACTACCGTCATTAACAAAAAAAAGGCATACTAACCTATTTTGGTTATCTTGAAGAAACTCCTTAAAGTCTTCAACTGGAAGTCGGGAGGCTTCGTTGAAGCACGGAATGATGATACAAATAGATGAAATCTGTGACATAATGTTAAAAAAAGGCCATTTATCACAACTTTCCCGTAGGATTAACTAAGTTATGGGAGTCGTCGGGTGCGAAAATTGTTTACAAAACAAAAGTAATACTTTTTAATAAATAATTTTAATGAAGAAGCTCCTAAAAAAAGGGATATAAACAAAAACGGCGTTGCAAACTAATTGCAACGCCGTTTTTGTTTCCAATACTAAACTCAATATTTATACACACGCTTTGTAATCTGCTGCGTTGCCGTACGAATACTAACGGTATATGTACCCTCTGTATAGTTATTTAAGTCAAGATTATATTCTAATTGATTTGAGGTCAGATTAACCTTAGAAATCTCTCTGTTCAACCTATCAGTAATTACAATCACACCCGTTTCTTTGGCTATTGTTTCGGTTACGCTGACCTTCAAACTACTCGCAGTTGGATTCGGATATACTTGAATCATATCGTTATTATCTATCATTTCAATAGATGCCGATACTTTTGCAAGCGTTGTTACCTCTACAATGTTTGAAAAATCTGAGTTTCCCTTGATATTCGTTGCTCGTACACGGTAGAAATATTTTGTCTTTTCCTTCACCGTTTTATCGACGAACACTACTTCGTTGCGAGTCGTTGAACCAATCTTAGCAAACACTTTGCCATCGTCCGAACGCTCTACATCAAAAGCGGCTTCTTTGTTAGAATCATCACCCCATCTTAGCGTTACTTCGGCGGCGGTTGTGGTCGCTTTCAAGGCATAGGGAGCGTTGGGTGCTACCGTCACAATGGTTTCGGTTTGTGAAATATTAGAGTACTTCGAGCTACCAAATCTGTTTGAAGCATTGACTCTAAAATAATAAGTCAGGCCTTCTTCAATCGGAACGCTGGTAGCTGCTACCAAGTTTGAATCTAAATTAGCCTTTAATACATCTTTCGTAAACAAAGTATCCGTTGCTCTTTCGAGTGTAAAACCCCACTCATCATTAGAATTATCTTTCCAAGTTGCTCTGATGATAGCATTTCCGAGTGCATCATTTGCAAGTACCGTTGTCAAATTGCTCGGTGCAAACGGAGGCCCCAAAGTTGTGGCAGTAGCTACATTCGTGAAAGGAGATTCGCCCTGAAAATTGGCTGACAAAATCTTGTACCAATATTTCGTTTTTGGCATAGCTGCCTTATCTGAATAAGCCGCCTCAAAATCGCCAAGAGTTGCAATCTGAACAAAGCCCTCTGTTGCACTAATTGATGAGCGGTAAACCCCCTGAGCAATTCGGTTATTGGTCACGTTGTCTTGTACACCCAAGTTCCAGTTCAAATCAATTTGGGTAGTCGAAATCGTTTTCGCCATCAAGTTAGTTGAAGGATTCGGAGCAACTCGCTTCAATGTTGTTGCGGCCAAAACTGGGGACGGCGTAGCGTTTCCGCCGCTATTGAAACTAATAATTCTGAAAAAATACCTTTGGCCTTCGTTCAAATTTCTCGCCACGAAACCTCTATTACCAGGGTCGTTGGTTCCGATTGTTGCCCAGCTATTGTTATCAACCGATTGCTGAATCAAAAACCCTGTGGCGTCACTTGCATTATTTATCCAAAACAAACCGATTGAATTTAAACCAATATCAAAAGTTCCTAAGCCACTCGCTGGAACTGGCGGATCTGGCGGCGTTTGGAAAAAACCCGTTACGGCCTCTGGCAGCGTAACACCCGTAGCGTTTCTTACCGATACACGGTAGCGGTAAGCCGTGTTTGGCAAAGTGGTGTTATCAACGTACGCTCGGCGGCCAGTACCTGCAATGGCTGGAATGGTCGTCAATATGACAAAATCACCACCCGTTGAACGCTCGATGATAAAGCCCGTTTCGTTGTTAGAATTGTCCACGAACGTAACAGTATTGGTACGCTGCGAATACGGCGTAGCAACAATCACGTCAGTCACAGCCGCAGCCAAATTATCGTTGGTCGAAACCACGATACCACCGCTCCAACACGACCCACTCTTGGTAGCAGGCACAGGATTGGTAGGCATATTGGTTTGCATCGGACAAACTGGTGGAACGTCCGCACCATTGCGGATAGCCCTTACCCAAATGTAATAAGTTGATGAAGGCATCAAGTTGGATAGCGTGAAAGTGCCAAGTGGCGAACCGTTTGAGATGCCCGTAAGTACTGACTGGTACCCAGTTGGCAACAGCGAGTACGCAACCTCAAACTCAGTTTCATCAATAGAGTTGTCAGTCCATCTTAGACTAATTCTTGTACCGACTCCACCAACGGGCGTGCCAACGAGGCCAGTCGGTGCGTTTGGAGCAACGAAAAAATTTGTGGGAGTGGTGTTGCCGTTTGGATTTGCGGGCTTACTTCCGTCAGTTGCTTGCACCTGCCAAAAAGCAGTTAGCAACATAAATAGGGATAAGAAATAATTCTTTCTCATAGCTGAACTATCAGTTTTAGTAAAAAATATTGGGAGGGAAACTTTGTTTTGTGTAAATATATAAGTTTTTATTTGTTATAGATACATTCTGACCTATGAAAATTATTTTACGGTAAAATTTCTTTTTTCACAGATAGTCTAATCTTAAAATAAATCCTTGATAATCAGTTTATTAAGTTGGTTTTTAGGCGTATTTGGTGGGGCATTAAATTATTTCACGGCAATCACCGAAATCTCCACATTTACATCCTTTGGTAGGCGTGCTACTTGTACGGTTTCACGGGCTGGGGGCATCGAAGGGAAAAAACTGCCGTAAACTTCATTGACGGTGCCAAAATCATTCATGTTTTTCAAGAAAATACTTGATTTTACGATATTTTCGTAGTTCATGCCCGCTTCGGCAAGGATATTTCCCAAATTTTCCATGACCTTTTGGGTTTCAGCTTTGACATCACCGATGTTTGCTACATCAAGGGCAATCTGCCCCGACACGTAAAGTGTGTTTCCTGCCAAAACCGCTTGGCTGTATGGCCCGATAGCGGCGGGGGCTTTTTCAGTAAAAATAATTTGTTTCATGTAGCGTTCTTTGAAAGTATCGTTTTTTTGAGGCTCAAAAGTAAAAAATGCTTTTTGAAAAATCAACCTTGTTGTATTAAATTTCGTATGTTTGAAAAAATAGCACTACTCAACAGACAATTTTCTAAAAAAAACATCAACCGTAAATGAATAATTTCAACAATCATAAAAACATTTTTCATCAGCAACAACATAAAAACGCCATCATTGTTTTTATCAAAAATCCAGCTTTGGGTAAAGTCAAAACTCGCTTGGCGGCAACCGTTGGCAATGAGCGTGCCTTAGAAATTTATCATATTTTGATGAAGCATACGCAAGAAATTACGGTTGATTTAGCCCCCAAAAAATACTTATTTTACTCCGATTTTGTTGATGAAAATGACATTTGGGCGAACGATATTTATCAGAAATCTATTCAATATCCCGAACCAGATTTAGGGCAGAAAATGGCTTTTGCTTTCAAAGAAACCATTCAGAAACTCCACGAAAAAGTATTGATTATCGGTAGCGATTGTTTGGAACTCACTGATAAAATAATAAACGATGCCTTTGTGCAACTTACTGATAATGAAGTGGTTATCGGCCCTGCCAACGATGGGGGATATTATCTGATAGGTTTTAATTTCAAGACAATCGGGGAGCAATGCGGAGAAGTTTTAAAACAAGTTTTTTTGGGTAAAGAATGGAGCCACGCCTACGTGTGCCAAGAGGCCGTTGATGCCTGTGAGCGACTGCATTTAAGTTATAAAAAACTCGCCACTTTGACCGATGTTGATGAAGAAAAAGATTTTCTGAAAACCATGCCCGACTATGCGACCGTAAATGCTTGGTGAAGGTTGAGTATTTGCGGAAGTAGGAGCTGCTTCTCGTCGTTAAGAATCTGATAATCAGCTATTTTTGCAAACATTTCGTCAGTTTTTTGGCGAGCAATAATTGCCTCAATTTCGGTTTCGGTGCGTTGCGAGTCACGCTTTTTTATGCGTTCGATGCGAAGGGCAAGGGGTGATATCACGACAATCAATTTGTCTAAATCATTGCCATCACCTGCGGCATTGGTGAGTGCTGCTTCTCGAATTACATAAGGTTTATCTTGGTGCGATTGTAGCCACCGCCGAGTGTCGTCAAAAACTCGTGGGTGAACGAGCATATTGAGCATTTGCAGCAAAGCTGGATTCTCAAAAACTTGGCTTGCTACCCATTTTCGGTTATACTCACTATTCTCGTCGTAAGCTTGGCGGCCGAGTAGTTCTTTTATTTCTTTTCTGAGTTGTAAATCATTGTTAGTAAGCCATTTAGCTCGTGCATCGGCGTAGTAAACGGGTACGTCAAGGGCTTCAAAAACACCACACACAATACTTTTTCCCGAGCCGATGCCGCCCGTAACGCCAATCATTCGGCAGTGCGTTGAGGTGCTATTTGCGGCTGTTTTATTCATTCGGGATTTTGGTTGAAAAGTTGAAATCAATCTTTTTTTTCCTCACAAAATACGCCCAAACAATACTTCTTTGATAAATTTGGCTTACTTCTTTGGGAGAATTTCTCTTCAATCTCGGAATCATGGCGTAAAAAGCAAAATGAGCTTTTATTACCGCCCAAAAGTCTGATAATGAAC
>JANNEN010000420.1:0-1948 GCA_031378715.1 Emticicia sp. | reverse complement strand
CGGAACGACACGTGGCTTGTATTTTGCCGCAACTTCTGCAATGGCTTTGATGTGGGCGGGCGTTGTGCCACAACAGCCACCTATGATATTCATAAAGCCACTTTGCAAGAAATCTTCCACAATCACTGCCATTTCGGCTGGCGATTGGTCGTATTCGCCCATTTCGTTGGGCAAACCCGCATTTGGGTGAGCCGACACCATGAAGGGGGCTTCGTTGGCCAAAATCTGCACATAAGGACGCATTAAATCTGCTCCCAAGGCACAATTCAAACCAACCGACAATAAATCTATGTGCGAAACCGAAGTAAGGAAAGCCTCCGTTGTTTGTCCCGAAAGGGTGCGTCCAGAAGCATCGGTAATAGTTCCCGAAACCATGACAGCCCCTCGCCCCCCAGTGGGGGAGTTTAAAGAGGCATTTAGTCCACCATCAGCTTTTGGAAATAGTTTTCTATCAATCGCTATTTCTTTTTTGCTAAAAGGTAATATCATCACACTTTCAGCTCCCCCATCGGGGGCGGGGGGGGCTGTATGATTAGCAAAGTAGGTATCAATCGCAAAAAGAGCGGCTTTTGCATTGAGGGTATCAAAAATTGTTTCTACTAAAAGCACATCAGCACCACCATCAACCAAACCTTGGATTTGCTCATAGTAGGCATCTACTAATTCATCGAAGGTAATGGCACGAAAACCTGGATCATTTACATCGGGCGAAAGCGAAAGCGTACGATTCGTTGGCCCGATTGAACCTGCTACGAAGCGAGGTTTTGACGGATTTTTGGCAGTAAATTCATCAGCAACTTCACGGGCTATCTTGGCAGATTGATAGTTCAATTCATAGACATACTCCTCCATGTGATAATCGGCCATGGCGATAGTCGTTCCCGAAAAAGTATTTGTTTCGGCAATATCGGCTCCCGCTTCAAAGTATTTGGCATGAATTTCTTTGATAACATCGGGCCTTGTGATAGAAAGCATATCATTATTGCCTTTGACCTCGTGCGGAAAATCTTTGAAACGCTCGCCACGGTAGTCTTCATCAGACAGTTTATATTCTTGAATCAACGAACCCATTGCTCCGTCAAGGATAAGGATTCGGTCTTTTAGTATTTCTCGGATGTTAGGCTTAATCATAAATTGTTTTTATAAAACTTCTCAAATTCTTGGATTGTCAGTACGTTTATTTTAGGAAAATCAAGAGTTTTTAAACTATTAAAATGTTTATCGTTAGTAACAAGAAAATCAACATTGCCAGCAAATGCACAATCAACAAACTTATTGTCGTCATAATCGGATTTAATCAAATCAAGACGAAAAAACACGCCTGTGTAAGTAACATTGTCTAATTCTTTTAATGCTGATAAAAAACTATCGGCAACTATTAGTGAATATTTCGTTTTTAAAACTTCTTCATATTCAAGTAAAATATCTTCATTGATGCAAAGAGTAAATTTTTCATCTAACAGATCTTCCACGAGCCAATGAATTGGAGAAGTCTTGGATAAAGCCGATACAAAAATATTTGTATCAATGACTAATTTTATCATTGGTTTTCTTCGTTTAACCAACTCATCATAATTTCGGGCGTGTAACCTCTTTCTTTGGCAATTTTATCTGCTTCATCAACAGCTTTTTCCATAAAATACCTCGCAAGCATCTTTTTTATCGCTTTTACATCTGTTTCGCTCAAATTGTGCGGAAAAATCTTCAAAAGTTCTAACTGAATATTGGAAAAAGGTTTTTGTACGGCTGTCATATAAATAATATTTTAGGGGTGTACGAAACTTTGCAGGTTATTATTTTTAAGCTGCTTTTCTGACTAAATTGACAACATTATTCCATTTATTACTCAGTTTAGTAGTCCTAATATTCAAAACTTGTTGCCCTCCTTTGATAGTCCATCTCTGCCCAGAACGCTTCATTCGAGATTGAATGACATTTCTGTGGGCTG
>JANNEN010000384.1:0-3249 GCA_031378715.1 Emticicia sp. | reverse complement strand
TGGCCGTTGATGCCAAGGTTGATTTAGATGATAACGCACTCTATCGCCACCCAGATTTGGCTACGATGCGGGATAAAATGGAAGAAGACCCCTTAGAAGTAGAAGCCTCAGAAAGTGATTTGAATTACGTAAAACTTGATGGAAATGTAGGCTGTATGGTCAATGGAGCGGGTTTGGCAATGGCCACGATGGATATTATCAAGCTATCGGGTGGTGAGCCAGCCAACTTTTTGGACGTGGGCGGTAGTGCAAATGCCAAAACGGTGGAAGCAGGTTTCAGAATTATTTTGAAAGACCCGAATGTGAAGGCAATCCTGATTAATATTTTCGGGGGAATCGTCCGTTGCGACCGTGTAGCCACAGGAGTAGTTGAAGCCTACAAAGCGATTGGCGAAATTCCAGTACCGATAATCGTTCGTTTGCAAGGAACAAACGCCGCCGAAGGTGCTGCCATTATCAAAGAATCAGGTTTGAAAGTTTACTCAGCAATCGTGTTGAAAGAGGCTGCCGAATTGGTTGAGAAAGTATTAAATGATTGATTTGTAACGTCTGCACCGCAGGTCTGACGTTTAGTGTAGAATAAGAAAAAAGCATTATTTTTGTCATTTTGAATGAGAAAAGTAATGCTTTTTTATTTATTGTTGTAACTACTTAGCCGTAGAAAGTGCAATTTTAATTTTCATAAAGTACTAATAATCAAGATGTTACATTTTTACTATATTGAAAAAATACAAACGACAAAATTGAATTTTCACAAAGTTTAGCTCAAAATCGCACATTTTTGTATTATTCAAAGATGAATTTACTGTGAATGTTGTACTTTTTATAGAATTATATGGCTAAGTAGTTACTTATTGTTTATTAAAAGGTCAGACCTGCGGTGCAGACCTTGATCAATCCTTATGTGAGGTCAGACCTGCGGTGCAGACCTTGATTAATCCTTATGTGAGGTCAGATCTGCGGTGCAGACCTTGATCAATCCTTGTGAGCTTCGGCGGTTTTTTGGCAGCAACCTGGCAAAGCATCATGCGATATTTGATTGGCCACAACTTCATCAGCATCGTAGCCAATTTTGGCTATTACTGCCTTGATTTTTTCGGGATTTGTCTTTTTTGTGTTGTAAGTAATTGTCACAACTTTGTCAGCTAAATCTAAATTTGAGCTAACAATTCCTTTTGATACCCCCAAATCACGTTCGATGCGTTTTTTGCACATTCCGCATTTGGCCGAAGTTTTTACTTTTATTTCGGCAGTTTTTGGCGGAACTGCAAATACTAAACTACTGATAGTCAGTAAGATGGTTAAAATTGAAACGATTTTTTTCATTGTTTGATTGCGGTTCGTCGCCACGATTTATTATTGATAATTATTTATTCTTTCAAAACTATTCCGTTGGGCAAATTTCCCACGGTAATGTCCTTAATTTTTTTGTGGCTTGCAACATCAATCACCGATATTGTATTACTTTTTTGATTGACCACAAACGCCCTTTTTTCATCTTTTGAAAATTTAACTGCGTGGGCATCATCACCCGTGATGATGCTCCCTTTTAAATTCCAAAGGTTTCCTTTTCTTTCAAAATATGCTATTTTGTTTTCGCCCGCTTGGCATACCCAAAGTTCGTTAAGTGCTTGATTATAAGCCATTTGTCCAGGTCTGAAATTTACGTCAAGGTATTCTTCAACGGCCAAAGTTGTCGGGTTAATAATATTTATTGACAACGAAACTTTGTTTTCAACGTAGATTTTTCCGTTATTTCCGAGCCAAACATTGGTAGGAAAGGCATCAACTTTAATGGTTTTGATGATTGCCTTCGTGGTGGTATTCAACACATAAACAAAACTACTTTCACCCAAAGCTACAAAAGCGTATTGACCATCTTTCGAGAATACTACTTCCGTCGGGTCAGATCCCAAAGCTATTTTATTTTTTTGAACCCCCGTTTTTGCATCAAATACAAACATTTCGCCTGCATGAGTCGAACTCGCTGACCATATTTCGCTTCCATCGGCACTGAATACGGCATTAAAATTTACGCTGGGCATCGAAATTTTTAATAGCGTATTACCTGTTTTGGCTTCAATGACCGCAATTCCTCCTTTTTTACCCGTGGCGTTATGCAGAAATGCGTGTCCGAGCGTGAAGTCATATTCGGGAATGGCCACTGCCAACTTTGTACCATCGGCTGACATATTGATATGGTGCGGAAAACGCCCAGTTTCGGTCATTTGAATGATGTTTTTTTCGGTCATTTCATTCAAATCAATAATCGAAATCGTATTACTGCCACCATTCACAACGTAGCCCTTCGGATACTCCACCGAAACAGGTTCGGGGCTTGGGGTTTCCTTCTTTTTGCAGGAAAAAATAAGTAATATAATGTGTAATACGCTGATTATCAGTGTACTATAATTTAATGTGTTTCTCGAAAAATATTTCATAGGATTATATTTATTGCTATTTCAACAAAAACCTGCTTGTACAATTACTAACGAATTGACCTTTGAAATAGTTTTTGAGTCCAATTAAATTATCCCCCCCAATTTATACCTTGTGCCGAAATAAATCACTCGCCCCACCACTGGCCCCCACGCACTGCCCGCATCAAATCGGCTACCAAATGGATTATCTGGCGTGATGATTGGTGCTTTTTGGGTGAAATTATTTAGGTTTTCGCCTCCCAAATATACGTCCCATCTCCGAAACGAACGAGTAACTTGGGCATTAATATTGGCAAAGGCGGGAGCAAACTGTATCGGCATACTTTCGTAACTTGTGTGCTGATAATTAGGTGATAAATTCGGAATCCGTCGCACGCCATTGTGTTGTAGCGTTACATCGAATTTCCATTTATCATAAGGCAAAGCGTAGCCCACATTTACCAAAATTCTATCCCTTGGAACAAACATCTTTTGAACCGTGATTGATTGGTTGAATGATCGTCCCAAAGTTTGCCAAATATCCGAATATCGGTAGGCAATTTTGACCTCCATTCGCTTGCTCGGCACTAAATTCAACTCAATTTGGGCCGCATTTGCGTAGTTTTTACCCTGAGAATTATAAAAATATAGAAAGTTTGGGTGTTCGGTATCGCCAATCAGTTGGTTCTGAAAATTTGTATGAAAAGCATCAACGATGAGGCTATTTTTGCCAAAATTCTTTGTCAAGCTTACACCAAAATTCCATGAAACTTCGGGCTTGATTATGTCCAGAATACGAACTGTTCGGGAGCTAACCAAATTGCCATAA
>JANNEN010000365.1:0-2042 GCA_031378715.1 Emticicia sp. | reverse complement strand
GAAAATGACCAAAGAAACCAACTTTATCAACGTTGGTGAGCGATGTAATGTAACTGGATCGAAGGCTTTTGCTCGTTTGATTCGTGAAGGAAAGTACGATGATGCCCTTTCGGTGGCAAGAAATCAGGCTGAAAACGGAGCTCAAGTCATTGACGTAAATCTTGACGAAGGCATGATTGATGGCGTAGAAGCCATGACGACATTCTTGAATTTGATTGCTGCCGAACCCGATATTTCGAGATTACCGCTGATGATTGACTCCTCGAAATGGGAGGTTATCGAGGCAGGTTTGAAATGTGTGCAAGGAAAATCAATCGTAAACTCAATTTCCCTAAAAGAGGGAAGAGAAAAATTTATTGAATCGGCCGAAAAAGTAAAACGTTACGGAGCATCAACGGTCGTCATGGCTTTTGACGAAGCCGGGCAAGCCGACTCGTACGAACGACGCATCGAAATTTGTAAACGTGCCTACGATATTTTGGTCAATGAAGTTAATTTTCCTCCGCAAGATATTATTTTTGACCCAAATATCTTGACAGTTGCTACTGGCTTGGAAGAACATAATAACTACGCTGTTGATTTTATCAATGCCACTCGCTGGATAAGAAAAAACCTACCCTACGCCAAAGTTTCGGGCGGAGTTTCCAATATTTCGTTCAGTTTTAGAGGAAATGAA
Source organism: Emticicia sp. (assembly GCA_031378715.1). Classification (GTDB taxonomy): domain Bacteria; phylum Bacteroidota; class Bacteroidia; order Cytophagales; family Spirosomataceae; genus Emticicia. The sequence continues at coordinate 1,366 of JANNEN010000365.1, read as the reverse complement.
CCCGTGCGTGAAGCCATGCACACCGTGTTTTTATACCACGCCATCAAGGCAGGAATGGACATGGGAATCGTAAACGCAGGTCAATTGGGCGTTTATGACGATATTCCAAAGGATATGTTGGAGCTTTGCGAAGACGTAATTTTGAATCGCCGTGAAGATGCCACCGAACGTTTAGTAACTTTTGCCGAAACCGTAAAATCGAAGGGAAAAGAACAAGTCGTTGATAATGCTTGGCGAGAACAATCCGTCGAAAAACGTTTGGCTCATGCCTTAATCAAAGGTTTGACCGAATTTATTGATGAAGACGTAGAAGAAGCTCGCCAAAAAGTCGAAAAACCACTGCACGTCATCGAAGGCCCACTCATGGACGGAATGAATATCGTCGGAGATTTATTTGGCGAGGGGAAAATGTTTCTGCCCCAAGTAGTAAAATCGGCAAGAGTAATGAAAAAAGCCGTGGCGTATTTATTGCCATTTATTGAAGAGGAGAAGAAAAAAGCCCCCCCCGCCCCCGATGGGGGAGCTAAAAATGGGTTTAATGATAACTTTGATAATTGGGAAATGGCAGACCCAATGATTTATGAATTGTTAAAAGATTTTGCAAAAAAACACAGAGATAACCCCACCAAGTCCGAAGAAGTACTATGGATGATGCTAAGTGGAAAAAAATTAGAAGGATATAAATTTAGAAGGCAACATATAATTGGTCAATATATTGCAGATTTTGTTTGTTTGAAAGAAAGGTTAATTATTGAGGTAGATGGCTCAATTCATCAATTACCAGAAAATATTGAATCTGATTTGCAACGAAAAGAATGGCTAAATTCAATCGGTTTTAAAGTAATTCGATTTACTAATGATGAAGTATTGGGAAATATAGCATTGGTCTTAGAAAAAATATTAGTAGAGATTAAAGCACCAAATACTTTTTCAATCAATTTAGCGAATGAAAAAGCTCCCCCATCGGGGGCGGGGGGGGCTGGACGTATCCTCCTCGCAACCGTAAAAGGCGATGTGCATGATATTGGTAAAAATATCGTAGCGGTGGTTTTGGGTTGTAATAACTACGAAATCATAGATTTGGGGGTGATGGTGCCAACCAATAAAATATTGGAAGAAGCCCGCAAACACAACGTCGATATTATTGGTTTGTCGGGATTGATTACGCCAAGTTTGGACGAAATGGTGGGCGTTGCCAAAGAAATGGAGCGTCAAGGTTTCAATATCCCATTGCTGATTGGTGGAGCTACGACTTCACGCATTCATACGGCCGTAAAAATCGACCCGCATTATTCGGGGCCTGTTATTCACGTGCTTGATGCATCCAAAAGTGTGCCCGTGGCTGGGCGTTTGATGCAAAATGAAC
>JANNEN010000341.1:0-12396 GCA_031378715.1 Emticicia sp. | reverse complement strand
ATTTGATGAATCAATTTGTAGCTCAACATTGATTACTTTAAATGGGGCTACTAGGCCTAAACCAAGCTGAAATATCTCTGTACTATTCATAAAGCAAAGATACTATTTATTATCTTTACCCACGCTATTCAACATAGACCCCATATTTTACGTATTTTCTATTTTTTTCTAACTTAAAAAACAACTTCAAGCCCAAAAACCCTCTCCAATCATCGCCTGCAAGAGTTTTTGGTTCAATTCGTCGGAAGCTCGTACCAATGGAAGCCGCACTTCGGAGCTGCAAATCCCTTTTATCTCACAACATTTTTTGATGCCCACGGGGTTTGACTCTACATAAAGCAGGGTATCAAAATCTAAAAAACGATGTTGAAAAGCCGCCGCCGAGATAAAATCACCTTTTAGTGCCGCCCAAGTCATTTCGCTAAATTCCTTCGGAAACGCATTGGCAATCACCGAAATAACGCCACTAAAACCGTGGCTCACGGCGGTCGTTACGAGGTTGTCATCACCACAAAGTAACAAGAAATCTTTCGGGCAACGTTTGGCCAATTCAATGGCATTTTCGATGCTGCTGGCATCTTTGATACCGACGATATTTGGGTGCTGTGCCAGTTCCAAAACCGTAGCAATTTGCAGATGCGTAACCGTCCGACCAGGGACATTATACAACAGCACTGGCACGGGCGAGGCATCGGCAATGGCCGTAAAGTGAGCAATCAGTCCCGCTTGCGAAGGTTTATTATAATATGGACAAACCGACAAAATAGCCGAAACACCAGCAAAATCGGTATTTTTTATGGTTTCAAGCACTGCTTTTGTATTATTTCCACCTAAACCATAGACGATTGGGAGGTTTTTGGTATTGTGTTCTTTCGTAAATTTTAGCAAATCGGCTTTTTCTTGGGCGGTTGTGGTTGAGGTTTCGCCCGTTGTGCCTTGCACTACGAGATAATCTACGCCATTTTCGCTCGTAAATGTAATTAAGCGATGCAAGCCTTCGTAGTCAATTTCGTGGTTTTGGTCAAACGGCGTAATCAGAGCGACACCAACGCCCATCAATGGGTGTTCCATTATTTTATTGTTAAATTTCTGTGCAGTAAAATTCGACAGAAAATTGTATTAAAGAAAGATTTTTGCTTGAAAACTTTACATAAAGTACAGCAGGGTGTTGGACAGGGTCAAAATTTATTTAAAAATATTTTACCACGGAGAAAAAACAGAAGATATCATAGAGGTAAGTAGTCGATGGTCAATAGTCGATAAGTCGATAGTAATATAATGTGTTGATAATCAGCCATTTAGTTGTCCCTAAAATTGTCGATTATATCTATCTTGTTACTTAATAGCCATTATCTCAATGTTTCATATAGATTTCTTTTATTCTCTGTGGTATTCACTCTGCTTTCTCTATGGTAAAATAAACTTGTCTTATATCAAAATTGCAGTATATTTTTTAAAAGCAAAACTTTTTTCACGTAGTGTAAACTAAAAAAAGTATTTTTGAAGAAAATCTTTTAAAAACATCGAAAATGAATACACTTTGGGGCATTGATTTGGGCGGCACAAAAATTGAGTGCGTGGTGATGAACGCCGAAAATAACGAAATTTTAGCCCGAAAAAGACTACCCACCGAAGCCAGCAAAGGCTATGAGCATATCATCAGTCAGATTGCAAAATTGGTTGATTTGCTGAAAGCCGAAACGCAGCTTTCGCCCCGAACCGTTGGTTTTAGTACGCCTGGGGCATTAGACCCCAGCACCCAAACCATGAAAAACAGCAACACAACCTGCATGAATGGCCAGCCGATGAAAGCCGATATTGAACGAGCCTTGGGCGTGCCGATTGCCATTGCCAACGATGCCAACTGTTTTGCTTTGGCCGAAACCATGATGGGAATTGTGCCTGACGTGTTGCCCGATGCTAAGGTTATTTTTGGCGTAATACTCGGTACGGGCGTTGGTGGTGGCGTTGTGATAAATGGGCAAGTCATCAATGGCCGCCACGGCATCGGTGGCGAATGGGGACATAATGTGCTGGACGTAAACGGAACTGATTGCTACTGTGGAAAAAAAGGCTGCAACGAAACCGTTTTTTCGGGGCCAAATCTGCAACGATACTACGAAAAACTGAGCGGAAAACTCCTCACAATGCAAGAAATAGCCGATTTACACCAAGCTGGCACTGACCCTCACGCCACGGCTACGCTTCAACACTTAATAAAATCCTTCGGGCGAGCGATTTCTTCCATCGTAAATGTACTTGACCCCGATGCTATCGTGATTGGTGGAGGCGTGGGAAATATTGATTTGCTCTATACTGCATTTCCCGAAGAACTCAAAAACTGGATTTTTAATAACCGCACCGTAGAAACGCTTTTCTTGAAACCCAAACTCGGCGACAGTGCGGGAGTTTTTGGGGCAATGGAGTTGGTGAGGAATTATTAAGAAAGGGTTGAAAATTCGTTGCACATTGTTGTAAACGTTCCTGTACAAAAAAAGCCCGAATGACCTTCGAGCTTTTTTCTGTAAAATATCAAAATTATCACACCCCCAACGACTTGCCAATGTCATTGATTTGGTCGTCAATGTTACCGCCATTACCAATGCCTTTTGGGTTTGGGCCGTATTGATTATTGCCATAATCGCTATCGGTTAAGAAAAGTACAAATAGCCAAATACCTCCGATAAGAGGAATGAATGAAATACAATAAAACCAACCGCTTTTACCAACATCGTGTAATCGTCTGGCGATCAAGGCTAATGTAGGAACGAGTGTGGCCAAAACATAAAGAATTACTAATACAAAGCCAAATGTACCAGCGGCTGTCGATACCATGGCCAGCAAAATGATAACAATGAAGTTGCATAATTGGAAATACCAATACTCACTACGTCTGGCACGACCGTTGAAGTCGGCGTACTTAAATTTGAGGGCATTCATGTAGTAATCAATCATAATCGCAAAAAGGTTTAGAGGTTTACTGTTTGGTTCTTACTCTTGTGGTTTTTCAGATTTTCACCTTGTTTTTTTGAGTGGTAGCAACTCCACTTTACTTTACTTTACCACGGAGTAGCACGGAGTTAAGGCACTGAGTTTCTGGAGTTTTAAATAGAAACTCAGTTTTCTCCGTGGTAAAACTCTGTTACCTCCGTGGTAAGAACATCATATCATCTGCTTTCGCTTAATCTGAATATATTTATTGATAGCCTGCATACTGAGCAAGTGCGGCTGGGTAATGAGTCCCTGAATACCCGATTTTACTAATTCTTTTAATATCAACTGATTTTGACTTAAAAAATGCTTCCCGATAGTTTTGGAATAAATTTCTCTAATATCGTTGGCGGGTTGGTTCACAAAGTTTACGATTTCGGAGTTTTCAAAGAAAATCACTAATACCAAATGGTACTGAGCGATGGCTTTGAGGTACTGCAAATTACGTTTTAGGCTATTAATTGAATCAAAATTAGTAAAAATTACGAGTAAACTACGCTGACTGATTTTAAATCTAACAAATTTATATAGTTTTTCAAAATCTGATTCCAAAAAATCGGTTTCTAAGTTATATAAATTATCATTGATGACTCCAAATTGCTTGTATTCGCTACGAGCGGCCACGTACGAGCAGCTTTTCGATGAAAACGTAATCAGCCCTGCTTTGTCTTTTACGTCCAAGATTGCCTTCGTCAGTGCCACCGAACCGTTGATGGCGTAGTCCAAAAGGGTTTGTTGCTCGAAAGGCATTTTCATGGCTCGTCCCATATCAATCACGGCATAAATATCTTGGCTACGCTCTTCTTGGTACTGATTTATCATTTGTCGGCCTTGCTTGGCACTGGCTTTCCAGTTGATGTGCCTGTAATTATCACCGATAACGTAGTTTTTTATTTGTTCAAACTCCAAACTTTGCCCAATCTTACGGATATGCACATTATTGGCCTCGGAATGGCTATGAATCAAGGCCTTGATGGGTAACTTTTTGAACTGCTCAAACGACGGGTAGCACCCAACGCTAACTTCGGCCTCGAAAGTAAGTTTTCGGGCAACGAGTCCCAACAACGAAAGTCGAGCGAGCATATATGTATTTTGCCAAGTATAAATTCCTCGTTGCGTCGGACGCACTTCGTACTCGGTGCTTTGGTTGGCACTCCCCGCAAGCGGCACCTCGATTTGCCACGTACGAAGCTGTAATAGTTCGGGTAAATCTTCAAAAACTGTCAGGCTGAGGTTAAGTTTAGAAAGATTTCGTAACTGCAACGTAACCGTATTTTGGTCGCCATTGCTGAGTCGGTTGGGCAGTATTCGCCGAAAATCAATTAATTCTGCTTGGCTGAAAAGTAAAATTGTTTCGACCAAAACTGCCAAAAACAGCAAAAAAAGTGTGATTTTTCCCAGAATAAAGCTCATATTCAGCACGATTCCACCGACAAAGAGCAAAATACAAACACCCAGCATCGTGAAAGTTCGGGAAGTTAGATAGTACGAACGAAAGAAGTTTTTCATCGTGGGATTTCGACTTTTGAGAAAATGTTATCCAATACTTCATCGGCGTTTATGCCTTCCATTTCGGCATCGGGTGTCAAGATTATTCGGTGGCGGAGGGCGGGTTTGGCAATGCTTTTTACATCATCGGGCGTTACGAAATCTCGTCCTGCCAAGGCCGCCCTTGCTTTTGCCGCCATCATTAGGGCAATCGAAGCACGGGGCGATGCTCCCAATTCCAGCATTTTATAGTTGCGGGTAGCCTGAATGAGTAGCGTAATGTACCGCAAAATATTTTCGTCAATAATCACCTGACGCACCACGCTCCGCAGTTTTTGCAAGATTTTGGCATCTAAAACGGGCTTTACGGTATCCATAACGCTGCTGTGGGTGTCGTAGTTGAAGCGTTTGAGCATCAGCAGTTCTTCATCTAAGGTCGGGTAGCCAACGTTTATCTTGAACAAGAAACGGTCGAGTTGGGCTTCGGGCAAGCGATACGTACCTTCTTGCTCGATGGGATTTTGGGTGGCCAACACAATAAACGGATTTTCCATGGGATAAGTATTGCCGTCGATGGTGATTTGGCGTTCTTCCATGAGTTCAAAAAGTGCTGCTTGGGTTTTGGCAGGTGAGCGATTTATCTCATCAATCAGTACGATATTGCCAAAAACGGGGCCAGGTTTATACTCAAAATCCAGCGTTTTTGGATTAAAAATCGACGTGCCAAGTACATCGGAAGGCATCAAATCGGGTGTAAACTGAATACGCTTGAATGACAAATTCAGCACCCGACCCAGTAGCTTGCTCATCATTGTTTTGGCTACGCCTGGTACGCCCTCAATCAGCACGTGACCATCGCTTAGGAGTCCAATCAAGATGAGGTCAATGACTTCTTCCTGCCCAAAAATAATCTGATTGAGTTCGTTTTTGATGTTTTCTACGGCCTTCGTTACGATTTGGAGGTCAATTCGGTTTTCAAATATTTGTTCTTGGTCTTCCATTGTTTATTGGTTCAATCTTGATAAAATAAATTAATCTTTTGGTACAAATTCATGAGGGTTTGTTTATTGATAGAATCTTGTGATTTTACGAAAGAAATTTCTTTAAAAATACCCTTGGTTAGTTGTAAATTCCGCCCCGTTTTTTGGCTGATTTTCTGTAATTCATTTTCTTGAAAATCTTTTGAATTAATATGAAAATTGCTTGATAGATAATCAAAAAACTGACTGATAATTTTATCAGCGATTGATTTATGATTTTGTTGATCCCAGTACAGCCCGCTCACGACGTTGATATAGGCCTCGCTGTTGTTTTTGAGCGAAGCATAAATCGGTATTTCTTTCTGAATCCTGCGGTAATAAACCAACACAAATAAGGCAATACCGAAGATAAAGGTATAAAAAGCCCACCGTAAGGCCTGATTTTGCATGATTACCTTCATCACGGCACTTTCGCCCGCACTCGGTGGTTGGTCGTTCGACTGGTCGGCACCACCGCTCCGAATGGTTCTGTAATAGTCGTCCCAGACCACATAATTATTCGTCAAGTCGAGTTTTTGAGCAATTTTATTAAAAAACTGGTAGTTACTTTTATGCAATAAAAAATAATTACTGACCAAAATTGGGTTGTTGCAGAGCAGTATTTTGCCCTCACCGCAGGTCATTTCAAGTAGCTGAATCTGCCGATAATTATCTACTACGAGGGTATCAATTTGGGTAATAACGTCGTTACTTTTCACGTAAATTGAGTCCAATACGGCCACGGCTGGTTGGTGTCCTGGATAGCTAAATGACGCACTGCTATCGGCCGATTTCCAGTTGATACGCCACTGATTTTCGGTCAAATCGGGTGGAAAATGGAGAAATGCTTCATCGCTTCGGGTCGAAAAATAGAGCGAATCAACCAACTCGGGTGAGAAACTGAACGCACAAATAAAAACGGTATTGCCTGCCGTAGCAAAGTTTTTGATTTGATGAATTGCCTCGCCCGTTGGATAAAAATACGGCGAAACCACCATGTACGTAGTCGTAGATTCGTCGTAATGATCGACATTCTCGAATGATGTTTTTCGTTCCTCAAAACCGTTCGTTGCAAGTTTTTTTGTTTTGGCATAAAAAAACTTGGTGTCGTAGGGTTTGTAAGAGGTGCTACTTACATTAAAAGTTTTATCGAAAACTTGTTTTGGCTTGGTCGATTTCTGCCCCAGTCCAAAGACCAAAATTAGCACAACCACAACCAGCACAACCCCGATTATCAATAATTTATTCCTCATGGGCGTTTGTTGATAAAGTCTTTAAATGTATTTTCGATGCTCACGAAGGTTGTTTCGGAAACGTTGAAATTTCCGAACCAGAGATATTCGTAATAATTGGTGCATTGCTTGAAATTCGTGAGTTTTTCTCGGGCAAACGCTGTTTTTTTGCTCAATTCTCGTATGTAGTCTTGGTTAGTTTTGTCGATATTAAACACAATTAGATTTGCTTCGTTTAGGGTTTTCATCACCCATAAATAATAATAACGAGTGGCCAAGCGGTAGTTTTTTTCCTTGATAGCTTTATCAATATATACATCAAAATCGACCGAGCCGAGTTCTTGCCCTTCGAGTTCTTCGATGATGGTGTTGGTCGAAACTTTTATGTTGCTTTTGGGCTTGAATTTAAAATCTTTTAGGTTTTTTATAATCACATAAATTGCACCCAACACGGCCGCCCCCAAAATTACCCAAATCAGTACTTGAAAAACCGTACCAATTGCCGCCCAACCCGAACTTGGTTCTTCTACTTTGGTGGTCGTTCGGGGGGCTTTATAAGCTCGTTGGGTTTGGGGGTCGGCTTTCTTTTTAGTTATCGGGCCATCAACGTACCATAGTCGCTCTTCGGCTCGTTTCAGCGAATCGACTTCGGGTTTCGTGACGGGTTTGTCAGGGTTTGCGAAAGCGATATTGAGCGAGAGGAGAAAACCCCACCCCAGCCCTCCCCGAAGGAGAGGGAGTAAACCCCCGCAAAAGCCCCTCCTTGACCCTCCCCGATGGGGAGGGAGAAAAACACCCCCCAATTCTTCGCCTTCAAAAAGGTGTCGGGCAGCCGTTGCTTCGTTTACCCCATCGGGGAGGGTCGGGGAGGAGCTTTTATTTATTAACAATGCCTTCAAGATATTTTGCATAGGGGTAAACTTCCGCCTGTTTTTTTGAATAAATAAAAAAATACCAAATTACCACCGCCCAACTGCCAACAAAGATTGCTGCCAGAAAAATCATTGTAAAAATATTACTATTTTGAAAGCCGCCCTTGCCCAGATACGTCACGTAACTTTCGATGACAGCCGCCAAAATCGTAAACGGTACCGTGCCTAAGTATATTTTTACGCTCTCGTTGAGGCCTTTATAAAATGCTTGTTTGCGGGTAAGCGTGCCAGGGAAAATAAAACTCAAACCCAAAATCAGCCCCGCCATGCACTCCAATACCAAGCCCATCAGCTCGAAAGTACCATGAAGCATAATTACAAATACGGCATCAGTACCGAGGTTATTGGCAACGAAAAGTGACAAAAAAGCACCAACCATGATACCATTTGTGAAGGTAAAATAAACCGTTCCGACGCCCAAGCCAATGCCCGATACAAACAGGATTAGCCCCACCCAAAGATTATTAGAGAATATTCGGAGAAACATATTGAGGGGTGAAGTGGAAGAATATACCCCAAACGGCTCGCCTTTTCTGATGTTTTCTTCGGTCATTTTTACGTAATCTGCTCCCAAAATCGCCTCCACGAAGCTCGGATCGAGAGTCGAGCAGATATAGCCTAAGATACAAAAAGCTAAAAATGAGGTAGTAGCCAACCAAAGAATGTTGGCATTATGACCAAGTACAGCGGGAAAATCTCGCACCCAAAAATAATAAAAGGGGTTTTTGCCTTGCTTTTGGTGAAGAAATATTTTTTTGTAAACCCTCGACGACAGCGAATTGACGTAGGCATTTATTTTGCTGTGCGGGTAGTGCGTTTGTGCGTACGACAGGTCGTTCATCAAGTCGATAAAGTCCGACGAAACCTCGTCGGGGTCGGTCTTTGCATCACTCTCTATATCTTCCCATCGCTTTACATTTCTGTCAATAAAAGTACCTTCACGCATAAGCTAAATGGGGAGATGTTGGGTTTCAGAAAACTAATTTGAAAATTTTATGCTGAAAATTATATATTTTAACACAAAAAAAATAATTTTATCAAAAATATATTATTTCCGATGAAAGCAATCGCTATACCAACTTACCTAAACATTGATTTAAGTTTTGAATTAAGTTCCACAGGCACCCGATTTGGGGCTTTCGTGATAGACTGGCTCATCAAATGGTCGTATCTCATCATTATTTCTACGTCCACTGGTACGGGGCTGCTTGATAGTACGTTGCTGTTTTCGTTTTTGCTTTATAGTCCGTTTATTTTTTATTCGTTTTTGTTTGAATATTTTAATAAAGGGCAGAGTTTTGGTAAGATGTTGCTCAAATGCCGAGTAGCGGGCGTGGAGGGTAACTATCCGTCGATTTATCAGTGTGCCACTCGCTGGATTTTTCTATCGGCCGATGTTTGGCTGATTTACATCTTTATTTTTATTCACCCATCGTTTTCTTTCTTGGCTATTTTTAGTCCGCTCATCGGGGGTTTGCTCATAAATTTCAGCCAAAACCACCAACGCCTCGGCGATATAGCCGCCCATACGATTGTGATTTCGACACGGCAGCAGGAGGTGCATATCCACGACACGATTTATGCCTACGCCAATACTCGCCAAGGCTACGAGCCAAAGTTTCCCGAAATCATGCGGTTATCTGATCGAGATATTACGCTCGTAAAGTCATTGTTTGAGCAAGGAAACGATACGCTAAATCCTGAAATAGCCCGTAAGTTAGCCACACACATCAAGCATATTTTGAAGATAGAAAGCAGTGAGAATGATGCCCTTTTCCTGCGGCAGTTGCTCAATGATTATAATTATTATGCGATTAGTGAGGGTAGTTAGGAGGGATTACCGAACCACAAAACGCTTCACAATACTCTTACCACTGATGTTTGTTTTCAAGAAATAGAGGCCGTTAGTAGCGTTTTTGAGAACAATTTCATCGTTTTCTTGTGAGATTTCTACAATTCGGCCGAGGCTATCGAAGATGCTAATTGCGTGATTTTGGTAGGTAGTAGGTAGTTTCAAGCGAAAGCCTCCTTGGTTAGGATTCGGAAAAACCGTTATTTCAAAATCTTCTTGCTCAGTTGCCAAAACCATTTTTGGGCATTGGAAATTATTAATATTTCCAATGATTTTTGTTGTACCTGCCAAGCGTATTTGAGCATTATAGCTGCCAGTGACTAAACTGGGAAGTTTTACCACAAAAACGTGCTTGACGGCATCGGGTGTGGTGCTTACCTGCTCTAATAATTCGGGGCGTTGTTGATTGGCCTCTAAGGTTGCCAAAACTTTATCGTTCAATACAAAATCAACCTTTATGGTGTTTGTGAGGTTGTTTTTGTCATAAACCCAGCCGATGATTTCATTACATTCGGTGTTTACCCAATCGGAGGCGTATTCGGGGGCTTTTATTTCGTCGGTTTTGGTACATTTTACTTCTTTTCCCGACCAGTTCAAAAACTTTGCTCCCTCCCAGCAGGGCCTTACGGTGATGGTGTGTTTGAGTCCGTCGGTTTTCCACCAAACCCCAGCGGGAACGGCGTATTTGAAACCATGATTGACACCTTTTACTCCATAAACTTTTTGTAAATCGGGGTAAGTTTCGTTGGCCAAAAGACTAACGAAGGCTTTTCCATCAACCAGAATATCGACCTGAATGGGGCGGTCAATTCTCTGCTCATCAATGGCCCAACCCCTAATAACATCGCAGGTAGCCTCATCTAAATACCCCGTATGCTTGCCTTCTTGGCAGTAATTACATTTTCCGTAATAGTCGCAGATTAGGTCTTCAACATCAATTTTCATTCCAGCCCAAACCCGATCTTTAATGGCTTTCATGCCTTTGTCGGAAGGGTGGCGGCCGATGAATGGGTCTTTAAAGACTGACAAAGCCGTGTTTTCGTAAATCACATCAAGCCCATTTAAGTCAATAAATCGGTGGTTGTTTTTTTCGGCGAATGATTGCAAAGCCCAGTCACGGTAGGGGTTTGTCCAGAAGCTATTAGTTACGATTATTTTAGGCTTGCGGCCGTTGGATAGAAAACTGATCATCGTTTGAAACGACTTATGGAACTCTGGGATATCAATCCCCGCATCGGGTATATTATCCCCAATGCGGAACAAGATAATGTCGGGGGCAAAATCTCTGATACTTTTAAGTCCATCATTATTGACCTGATATCCCTTATAATTTCTCTCAAAATCGGCAATGCTTAGTGCTTTTACTTGAAGGTTTTGAACACTAATTTTTAATTCTCTTTCGAGCAAATGTACAAAATCATTACTTTCGGACGATGCCGCCATGCCCCAATTACCCAACCAGCCATTGGCGGGCAGCGGGCCGTGTTGCGTAATACTATTGCCTAAAATGGCAACTCTTAAAGCGTAATTTTGAGCTTTCACAACGATATTAACCGAAACGAAAACGACTATTATCAAGATTTTTTTCATACAATTCGTATAGACTTGAGCTTCATTACTCGCTCTTCCACCCAAAACCACGACAAACTACTTAGAGGTAAAACGATAAGACTACTCAATAGAAACATTTTTGTGATACTAATGTTTTGACCGAAAAAATGTACAATCATCTGCTGTACTGGAAAAGCGTACAGATAGACACCGTACGAAAAATCTCCCAGTTTACTAAAACTATTGATTTTCCCTTTTAGTTTGGCCAAATAAAGTACGATATATGGCAACGCAAAGAAACTTATGATTTTAATCCAAGTTGGGCTTGTGAGGTGCAAAAGTCCCAGCCCAAACCACAAGAAAATCATCAATATAAAGATACCAAAGTGATAAAGTACTTTATCATCAAAGAGAAACAGGAGCGTTCCTGCCATGAAAAATATCCCAAATTCGAGGGTATCCGTAAACCTTAAATGTATGACGGGAATGAGTGCCGCAGGGTTGTAATTAAAAATAAAATAAATTAGAATTGGCAAAGCGGATAGCCCCAAAATGAGTAGCAGGTTCCGTTTAGAAAAGATATTCATCAACTGTAAAAGTGCCAAAGTCAGATACATCGTGACCTCGTAGGGCAGTGTCCAGAGTGAACCATTGATGCCTTTTTCGGGAATATTTTCAAACACGCCAGGCAGCAAATCCGTAACATAAGGGAAGAGTTTGATGAATTTAAAGTAGCGGTAAGTTTCGGAGGATTGAAAATACTGACTCACCGAAAGCGTGCTACAAATTGGCCCAAGTACAAAGACTGTCAGCAACAAAACTACAATCAAAGCTGGGAAAATACGAATTGTACGTTTCCATAGGAAATTTACGATGATTCGCATATTTTGCTTGATTTTGCTCTCATTTTCGGTATTTTTGTTGGTTTTGTACAAACCCGTATTGTACAAACTCTGACTAACCAAGTAGCCGCTGACAATAAAAAAAATGCAAACGCCTATGTGAGCGGTCGGAAAAATCCCTTGTGAAATTTCGGTCAAATAATCATATCCTCGACCCGAAAGCGGGTAGCAATGCCCAAAAAGTACCAAAGTAGCGGCAGTAAATCGAAGAAGGTGAAAGTTGTTTTGCATTATAAAAACTATTCGAGGGGTCGTTTCTTGATTACCCAAAATTCATTTAAAAATCGGTAGTGGTACATTTAGGGTGCTGGGAATATTTTTTTTGGTATAATATAAAATAGAGCAACGAGGTTTTTACTTTTGTGAATCAAAACTCAAAACTAAAAACAGATGTGTAATAAAACAGACCGTTGCCCTCGTTGCTTAGGC
>JANNEN010000340.1:0-5355 GCA_031378715.1 Emticicia sp. | reverse complement strand
ATTTGATGAATCAATTTGTAGCTCAACATTGATTACTTTAAATGGGGCTACTAGGCCTAAACCAAGCTGAAATATCTCTGTACTATTCATAAAGCAAAGATACTATTTATTATCTTTACCCACGCTATTCAACATAGACCCTAAATAAATTTCTATTTTTGGACAAATATATTACAAACGGAGCTTTTTGGATTTGAAATTTCTAAAAACCTAAATTATCTCATTTTTTACTTTCATTTTCTTACCTTTATCATCTATTCAAAAACCAACAAAGCCAATGTACTTTAACGATGAGCATCAACTTTTTCGGGAATCAATCAAGGCATTTATAGCCAAAGAAGTCATTCCGAACGCCGAAACTTGGGAAGCTGAAAGGCATATCCCGAAGGAAATCTTGAAAAAAATGGGCGATATGGGCTACCTTGGCCTGCTTTTTCCCGAAGAATACGGGGGCAATAAGGCTGATTTTTGGTTTTCTGTGGTATTTTTGGAAGAAATTACTCGTAGCTTCATGGGCGGTTTTAGTACCATGGTCAGCGTGCATACCTACATGGCCATCAACCATATTTTCAAAGCAGGAAGCGAGGAACTGAAGCAAAAGTATTTAGTACCCGCCATTGCTGGGCAGAAATTGGCGGCTCTTGGCATCACCGAACCCGATGCTGGCTCGGACGTGGCGGCAATCCGCACCACCGCTCGTAAGGAAGGCAATGAATACATAATCAATGGCTCAAAAACCTTCATCTCGAATGGCTATTACGGTGATTTTATCACCCTCACCTGCAAAACCGATTTGAATGCAGGGGCGGCGGGTATCAGCCTTATCGTGGTAGATTTAGCGGTAGAAGGTATCACGAAAACCAAACTCAACAAGATGGGCTGGCACAGCTCTGATACTGCCGAAATAAAATTTGATGATGTGCGAGTGCCAGTCAGCAACTTGATTGGACAAGAAAATGGCGGTTTTTATTACCTCATGGAAAGCCTGCAAATCGAGCGATTAGTTGCCGCCATCATGGCTGTTGCCCAAGCCGAATTAGCACTCGAAGAAACCCTTCGGTACTTACACGAGCGGGAAGCATTTGGCAAGAAAATAGCTAAATTTCAGGCAATAAGGCATAAAATCGCCGAAATTGCCACCGAAATCGAAATCTCAAAACACTTCGTTTATAATGTCTGCAAGCTATTTTCGGAAGGGAAAATAGTAGTAAAAGAATGTTCGATGGCAAAACTTCACGCCTCCGAATTAGCCAAGCGAGTGATCGATACTTGCTTGCAGTTTTTTGGCGGCTATGGCTATATCGAAGATTACCCGATTTGCCGAATGTACCGTGATGTACGGGTAGGCACGATTGCGGGCGGAACGTCCGAAATTATGAAAGAAATAATCGCCAAAATCGTCATTGATGAGGTGAAATATGGCAAGGTTTATTGAAGAGCCAGTTGCAAAAGATTAATTATTTACATAATCTCCACCCCCAATTTCTGAAAATCTTTCAGAGCAACATCAGTCGGTTTTAGGTTCGTGATGAGTAAATCAATATCTTGAAAACTACAAACTTTGTGGGCTTCCTGTACATTAAATTTCTCCTCAATGACACAACAAACTGTCTTTTTGGCGGCTTGCATCATCTTTTGTTTGATGAGCGATTCCTCGTAATGTCTGATACTCAGCCCTTTATGTAAATGTATGCCATTGACCCCCATAAAATAATAGTCAGCGTTGATGTGTTCGAGTTGCCTTGATACTTCGCTGCCAAGCGTAATTTGGTAGCGTTTGAAGAACGTTCCGCCCAACAAAATCACCTCAATATGGGGGTGTTCGTTGAGTGCCATTGCCAGCGGAGTGCTATTGGTCACGATGGTCAGTTCGAGGGTTTTGGCGAGTTGCTCGGCCATAAAAAAATTCGTTGTGCCGCCGTCCATGATGATAGTTTGGCGGTTTTCGATGAATTTTTGGGCTTTTTTTGACAAAACACTCAACTCTTCGCTGCTGTTTGAGCCATTGTGGGTAGCTCCCAAAACCGACAGATAGGCGTTAGCAACCGCCCCCCCGTGTACTTTTTTCAAGAAACCCTTGTCTTCCAATTCTATAATATCACGGCGGATACTATCGTACGATACGTTCAAAAAAGTACCTAACTCCACGAAGTTAATTTTTCTATCGGTGTTAAGTTTTTCTAAAATCAGTTTTTGTCTTTCTTCTTTCAGCATTTTGTTGCAAAATTTTACACAAATATTGCAAATAAATGCAAATATTTCTTGACAATACTAAAAAACTTTGCATATATTTGCATTATACTTTAAGAATTAGTAACCTATGATGAAATATATTGACTCTGAGAGTGGTTGTCGGTAATACTGGCAACCTGCTCATAGTCTTCAAACCACTAATCTGCAAATTTATCACCAAGAATCACTTACCTAAAAGTTTATATTGTCGTAGTTTTGTTTCATAAAAAGATTAAGTTAAAACATTTTGTTTGAAACTTATTAATTGAGTTTAAAAATGGACGAAGAATGGTCGGTTGTCAAACTGACCATTTTTTTTGCCAAAATTTTCAAGAAAAACGTAAAACTGCCGAAAAAAGTATCGCTGATTCCGAAAAACTCACCTTCCCGTTTTAGATTCTACTTTAAATCATTATCTTCGCTCCAAAACTAACAAAAAACCTTCCCGAATGAGCAAAATCATACAAAATGAAGACCCCAACAAGCTATTGAAGTTGCTTGGTGTGGGTTTTGGTATTGCGGTTACGGTGGGCGGCACCATCGGCACGGGAATTTTACGAAAGCCCGGCCCAATAGCCGCTAATCTCGGCGACCCCGCTTTGATAATGCTGGTCTGGGTTTTGGTGAGTTCCTATGCTTTTTTGGGCGTACTCTGCACCATCGAACTGGGCGTTTCGGTGCCTCGTGCGGGGGCTTGGTACGTGTATGCTCGCCGAGCGTTTGGCGATTACGTAGGTTTCGTTACGGGCGTTACGAGTTGGTTTGGCACGGTGGCGGCTTTGGGCTTTGGAGCTTATACGATGAGCGAATACATCGCCTTGGTGTGGCCCGATACCGAACCAATCATTCGTATAATGGCTATCAGTATTTTGGTGTTTTTGATGGGGTTCCACTGGTTAGGAACCAAATCAGCGGGAAAATCACAGGAAATTATGTCGTTTTTGAAGGCAATCGGGCTGTTTAGTTTTATTGCGATGTGCTTCATTTACGGGGGTGATGTTCATACCCAAGACCTGGTGGCTACCACCCAGCGAGTAGCCCAACCCGCCCTTTTGGCGGGTTTGATTATTGCTCTTCAACAAGTTTTTTATGCCTTTGATGGCTGGCATACGGCGGCATATTTTGCCGAAGAAAATACCGATGCCGCCAAGAATTTACCCAAATCAATGATTAGCGGTGTATTGGTAGTTATTGCTATTTATTTATTGGTCAATCTGGCGATTCTCTACATCATGCCCATCGAAACGTTGGCAACTTCTAAGTTAGCCGCCGCTGATGCTATCAGATTGATTTTTGGTGAGAAATCGGGCAAAATCGTTACTTTTTTCTTGATGATTTCGATTCTGGGAATGCTCAATGCCCAAATAATGTTTGCTCCGAGGGTCATTTATTCGATGAGTAAAGACGGGCTTTTCTTTAAATCAGCTCAAAAAACCAATAGTGGCGGCACGCCCTCGGTAGCAATGCCACTCACGGGAATTTGCTCTATCTTGTTGATTATCAGTGGAAAAGACACCTGCGAACGCCTTTCGGATATTGCGACTTTCTTTTTTGTGATGGGTTATATTTCGGGTTTTGCTTCACTAATCATGCTCCGAAAAAAAGAACCCAATTTACCCCGACCGTACAAAGTAATTGCCTATCCTTTTGTGCCAATTTTGCTGATTGTGGTGTCGATGCTGTTTCTCATCGGAGCCGTTTTTCAAGATTTCAAAAGCGGAATGTATGCCCTTATTTTCTTGGTATTGAGCTATCCGTTATATTTACTGACAAAAAAACTAAACGACTGATTTATGTATGATATATCATGTATGAAACCACACATTACATTAATGGTTGAATGTAGCAAACGATATTTTACATTTATCAAATTAGTTGATAATCAAGGAGTTAAGTCATCGCTCATCGCTCGGGCGACCCTGTCAACATTTTTCATTTAACATTACTTAGCATACCTTCAACATGAATCAGCGAAACTGTACATCAAGCATCATACCTCATATATAATACATCAAGCATCATACATGACCCATAAATATACTCTTTTGGCCGTTGGCGAATTATTAGCTGATTTTATTGGAACTGACCTCACCGATGATATTTCGACGGCCGAGTGTTTTCAACGTTTTCAGGGCGGAAGTCCCGCAAATCTTGCCGCAAATATGGCTCGTTTGGGTAGTGATACCAGTATTGTTGCCTGTGTGGGCAATGATAATTTGGGTAAATATCTTATCGAAAAAGTGCAAGAAACGGGTGTAGATGTGACTTACATTGCTGTCGATAAGCAAGAGCCTTCGAGTATTGTGGTGGTGGCTCGCTCCCGACAAACGCCCGATTTTATCGCCTACCGAATGGCCGACCGCATGATTGAATCCCATCATATTTCGGACGAATTATTGAGACAAAGTACCATTTTTCATACCACTTGCTTTGCTTTGAGTCAAAATCCCGCTCAAAAAACCATCATTGATGCTGCCCAACGAGCCGCCCAAATAGGTTGCCAATTGAGTATTGATTTGAACTACGCCCCCACGATTTGGCCCGACCGAGTGGAAGCCATGCAGGTAATTGCGGCATACTTGAAAAATGGAGCTTTGGCAAAAATGAGCGAAGACGACGCCGAACGACTCTACGACCGAGCCATTGCACCCCAAGAAGCCATCGCTGACCTGCACCGCATGGGAGCTTCGGTTGTGTGTTTTACGCTGGGCGGGCGTGGAAGCATTATTTCGCACGAAAATGGTCAAAAAACCATCGAAATACCCGCCCGAAAAATTGATGTAGTCGATGCCACAGGAGCAGGCGATGCCTACTGGGCGGGCTTTTTGACTGCTTTTTGTGATAAAAAAGACATCGAAATCTGTGCAAAGGCGGGCGTAAATATGGCCATACTGAAACTGACCACCATAGGGCCATTGCCCGCAAAAGTTGATAAAAGGGTTTTGTATGAGTAGTTTTTTGTGAATAATAGGTAGTTGAAAATAATTAATCGACAAATAGCTACTTCATAAATTACGGGTGTACGAAACTTTGCGGAAATGACCTCACCCCCTACCCCTCTCCAAAAGAGAGGGGGGGGGGGCTTTTCAAGGGGTTGAAAGCCCCCTCTCCAGTGGAGAGGGG
>JANNEN010000293.1:0-20838 GCA_031378715.1 Emticicia sp. | reverse complement strand
CGGCTACTTTTTGGCGTTTGAACTCAGTACTGAATACTCGCCTTGGACGGATATTCAGATTTGTACTTTTCTTAGATTTTAAATCATCTTTGCTCATGTGATTGTCCTGTTTTGAGGGCAACCTATTTTAGGCAATGACACAAAGTGCTGATTATCAGCAATTTATGAATTGTGAAAATGTTGATTAAATATCTTCAACTGCTTATTTTTATTATTTTATCAACTCAGTATAATGTTATTTTTCAAAACATCTGTAACCATTTCTCTTGTAATATGAGGAAAATTTCGCAATAAATCACTAATATCTCCACCTTCAAGATAGTCAAAAAGTGTTTGAATAGTTACCCGTGTTCCACGAAAAACGGGTTCGCCACTCATGATTTCTGGGTCAATATTTATCGCTGAGTTTTTCATTTTGTGTATTGGATTTTAAAAATTTCTTTTTTTCTACTTTCAATAAAACTATCTATTATTTTTTTCTCTTTAGGATTACATTCAACAAAATCTTGGATACCTATGTTGGGAACATAAATATAGAATCTATTATGTAATTTTTGTGAAGTTAATTCATCTTCGTAATTGACATCTAAAATAAAAAAGAATCTTTTGATTTTTCTGTTTTTTTCTGACAACCATTTTACAAACTTTGTATCATAAAAGTCGTAAGAACCATTGTCTTTATTGCCATAAGCATAGCTTTTTGTAAAAGTATCAGACTTTGAACTGAAAATTTTTTGATCGAAGTTATTAAAATTCCATTCAATGAAAATCGGTGTTAATTGAGTAATATTAGCAACTCTTATCCCATGATTTTTAAATCCAAATCTATAATCAATAGTATCAGTATTGTTTCTAAGAACAAAATTTGACAATGTAAGTTCTAATAAAGGTCTTTGTGAATTAACAACATATTCATTGCTTTCTTTATTCGCTTTTACGAGTTGTTCAAGAGTTTGAAGGTTTTTTTGAAATTGAGACTCACTTCTATTTGCTTCATTTTGCAAACGCTCTTTGTTTTCTCTAAATTCATTGATTGCTAATTGCAGTTTAATAGAATCACGATAATTTTTAACAGAATCATCCCTACTTTGTGATGAGTCTTTTTTTAGTTGATACTGAAACTGGTTATTTGAAAGTTCAAAGGAATCATTAAATTGATTATTCTGACTGCACATTTGCACAATAGCAATTACAATTCCGAAAGAAGATACTATCGTAGCATAATCAGTAAATACTTCTAACCGAGTTTTCCTATTATTTTGTGGCATAAAATCGTTAGATAAATATTTTTTTACTTCATCAACTCCGCATAATGCTTATAAAACAAAGGGATAGTTTCGATGCCTTTGAAGAAATTGAAAAGTCCGTAATGCTCGTTGGGCGAGTGCAAAGCATCAGAATCTAAGCCAAAACCAAGCAAAATTGACTTCAAACCCAATTCCTGCTCAAATAATGCCACAATCGGAATACTTCCTCCGCCACGAGTAGGCACAGGTTTTTTGCCGAAAGCCTCCTCCATCGCCATCACGGCTGCCTTGTAGCCCGCCGAATCGGTTGGGGTTACGTAGGGCTGTCCGCCGTGGTGTCGGCTTACTTTTACTTTGACTGTATTGGGTGCAATCGCCTTGAAATGGGTGTCAAAAAGCTCCGCAATTTCCTCCCAATCTTGGTCAGGCACGAGTCGCATCGAAATCTTAGCGAATGCTTTTGAGGGCAAAACGGTTTTTGAACCTTCGCCCGTGTAGCCTCCCCAAATACCATTCACATCGAGTGTTGGGCGAATAGCCGCTCGCTCACGTGTGGTGTAGCCTTTTTCGCCCGAAACCTGAAAAATATCCAAATCGGCTTTGTATTCATTCAAATCAAAAGGAGCTGCTTCCAAAGCGTCACGGTCTTCCTGCGTGAGTTCAACGACTTTATCGTAGAAACCCTTAACCGTAATTTTTCCGTCAGAATCATGCAACGAAGCTATCATTTCGCACAAAACATTGACAGGGTTTGCCACCGCTCCGCCATAAACGCCCGAGTGCAAATCACGGTTTGGGCCAGTGACGGCAACTTCCATGTACGTTAGTCCACGCAAGCCCGTTTCGACCGAAGGAATATCGTTGGCGATTATTGAAGTATCCGAAATCAAAATCAAGTCGGCGGCGAGTTTTTCTTTGTTGGCTTTCACAAAAACACCCAAGTTTTCGGAGCCAACTTCTTCTTCACCTTCAAACATTACTTTTACGTTGCACGGCAAACCGCCTTGGGCAAGCATCATTTCGATTGCCTTGACGTGCATATAAATCTGCCCTTTGTCGTCGCACGAGCCACGGGCAAAAATCGCTCCGTCGGGGTGATTTTTGGTTACTTTAATTGTTGGTTCAAACGGTGGAGAATCCCACAATTCGTAAGGGTCGGCGGGCTGTACGTCGTAGTGTCCGTACACCAAAACCGTTGGTAATGAGGTATTTATGATTTTTTCGGCATACACAATCGGGTGTCCTGCTGTTGGGCAAATCTCGGCTTTGTCGAGTCCAGCCGCTAATAATTTTTCTTTTACAAATTCAGCCGCCCGTAGCATATCGGGCTGAAATTTAGTATCGGCACTGACCGATGGGATTCTAAGAAAATCAAAAAGTTCGTTTAGAAAACGGTCTTTGTTTTGTTCGATATAAGTATTCATAAATCTTGTGGGTTTTTACTGACTACAAAGTTAGGCGTTTATTTTTTCACACCAAACTTACTTTCCTTTCCTTTGAGTAATCTACTGATATTTTCACGATGAGCAAAAGCCAAAAGAAAGAACAACGCCCAAGCCAATCCATAGAAATTTGGGTGATGTTGATATAGATTATTCCAAGTTTCCAAAGAAACCTGTACAGGAAAAGCCAATGCCCCCAGAAGCGAGCCAAGCGAAACGTATTTAGTCAAAACAACTGTCAAGAAAAAGACGACTACACAAGCAATCGCAGCCATTGGTAGCACCGCCACAACTACGCCCATGGCAGTTGCAATGCCTTTTCCGCCACGAAATTGAGCAAATATTGGGTAAATATGCCCCACAACGGCCGCAATCCCTAAAAATAACGATTGCCATTCACCATTATTTTTTAATAAGTAATTGGTCAAGAAAACCGCCAAAAACCCTTTCAAGAAATCAATTGATAGCACTGAAATCCCTGCGGTTTTGCCGAGTGTACGCAACGAGTTGTTTGCCCCTGCATTGCCGCTACCGTGCTGGCGAATGTCGATTCCGTGAAAAACTTTTCCGTACCAAACGGCCGACGGTATTGAACCCAACAAATAAGCAAAGACAATGTTTGCTATAATTAATACTGTCATTTTAGGGGAAGAATCGCTGATGAATGTGCAAATTTATGAAAAAATATGGTATTTCAGAAAAAAGGAAGACTTCCCTCGAAGGGAAGTCTTCCTATGAAACCAGTAGAAAATCTTTCCTACTTCCTCGTGATACCTTTCCGTTTGAGAGCTAAGTCGTGGGCGGTGTCGTAATATGACCGTAGGTTTGACCAGTCGAAAATCTCCGAAATATTTTCTACTCGGTTGCGTTGTGTAATGCGTTCTCGGCGGCTCATGGTCACGAACTTGAATAGTAAATCAGCTAATTGGTCGGCGGCGGCATCGAATGTACTTTTCTTTCGATTGACCACGTACACGCCTACACTATCATAATCTTTCATGAGTTGCATGATAAAATCTCCAAAACCCGACAAATCACTCGTCACCGTCGGAATACCCCGCACCACACATTCGAGCGGCGTATAACCCCACGGCTCGTAATAACTCGGAAAAACGCCCAGATGACACCCCCGCACAAATTGGCTGTATTCCATACCAAAGAGCGGATTGGTGGGTGAAATAAAATCGGGGTGATACACAAATTTCACTCGGTCTTGCTCGTGGTTGAGCAGATTAGTTGACCGTAAATACTCCGTGATTTCGTCAGGTTGCTTCAAGAGATGCGTAACGGTGTGCGGCAGTTTTTTGGTTTTCCAAGTCTGAATCGTACGACGCAAACGTAGCCGCCAATATTCATCAACAAACTCGTTGAGGTCGGGCAATGTCGGGTCATCATTTGCCGCCGAAGCATGAAACAAATGCTCGCCCACTTGCTTCTCAATTGACTCGCAGGTTTGTCGAATCTCCTCCATGACCGCCCTCGACTGCAACACCTCGGGGTCAATCGAATGAACGGGGTTTTTGGTAATAATAAACATCACCACCGTTGTATCAACGCCCGCTTGCACGAGTTTGAAATTGAGCCTTTTGAGAGCTTCGAGCGTAATATCGTAGCCTTTGTTTCGGTATTCGTAGCGGCCCGAAGTAAAGAAATACAGCGTATTATCCAAGTCCCAGGAGTAACTTTGAAAGAAATGCCCCATCACAAATTGATGAATTTTTTCTTTGTATTTGAGGTGTAAATTCTGAAACTCGTGGGTAGCCGCAAAACGAGTAACGTTCAAGCCATTGGGCAAAATCAAATCACAGGTTCGACCAAAAAACACCTCACATTCTTTGGCCGTCACATCGCTGACGGTGGTAAGTACGTGCGTTTTTTGAGCGGCCAAACGTTCGATAATCGCTTGGGCTTCGATACCGTAGTTTTTGGCTTCGGTTTCCCATTTATACGTAGGTAGTTTTTCGTAGAAATCGGCTTCATTGCCCGCAATATACCGCCCAAGCATGGTGGCGTGGGTTGTAAAAACGGTAGAAATCGGCACATTATTACTCCGAATATCAATCAGAGCCGTGGCCACCATCCACTCGTGGAAATGGGCCACGAGGTCATTTTTGTAACCGAAGGTTTCGCCGATTTCGGTCAAAAATACCCTAATCATTTCGCCCAAAGCAATCACTTGATCTACCAATGGCTCGGCGTTGAGGGTCGAAATTTGGTGATTTGTCCAGAGTTTAAATTTATAATCGTCAGTATTTTTGAGTAGATTCTTGAAATCAAGCAAAACGATTTTTGGTTTGCCAGTAACCAACCAACGCCCGTAGTGGGCATCGAAACCCATCTCTTGCATTCGCTTGACGGTCTTGCCAAATGGTGATTCGTCGTAGTCCGTTATTGGCTCAAATTCTATCATGGCCGTATTCGGAAAGTACGGCCCGATGAGGCAATAGTTATCGCCCCATTCTTCGACCATCGAAGGTACTTTCGAGCGAATAACGGTGTATATTCCGCCCACTTGATTGCAGACTTCCCAAGCTATCTCGAGCAACATTGGCTTTTTTTGTTCACGTGGCTTGATACTGATGGTTTCCTGTGATTCTCGTTTTAGTTTTGCTTGACTTGCCATGTTGCGTATAAATTTGTAATAATTAGGGTTGAATTAGGCTAAAAATTTTAATAATAGCAATAAAAAATTTAACTTTTCAAACAATCCTGCTGCCAAAAGGACATTTCTACTGTTTTTTGTTTAAATTTCTGACCACAAATCTATTATTTTCATTCGGTGATTCGGTTACTATTCGGTTATTTTTTATGCCCAAACGCTCAAATTATTGGTTAGGAGCAGGATTGGTCTTTGGGGCAGCGTTTGGCTTTGCTTTAAAAGGAATCTTTATCAAGTCGGCTTATCAATATGGTATCAGTACAATTTCGTTGCTTTCGCTTCGGTTTTTGTTTGCGACACCGTTCTACATTGTTATTTTATTTCGTGAAAAAATCAGAGAAGAAACGCCCCTCCAAGTGCCAATAGCAACTTGGGCAAAGCTCTTTGCAGTTGGGATTATGGGTTATTACGTTTCGGCGTATTTCAATTTTTTGAGCTTCAATTACATCACGGCAAGTTTAGAACGGATTTTGCTTTTTGTGTATCCAACCTTTGTGTTGATTTTACGAGCGATTTTACTCAAAAAGAGAATAACCCGCCTACAATGGTTGGCTTTGGGCATTACCTACCTCGGCATCGTACTGGCATTTTTGAAAAATTTCGATGCAGACCAACAAAAAAATATTGGGTTGGGGGCTTTTTGGGTAATTTTGAGCGGTTTTACCTACGCTTTTTATCTGATTAGTAGCGATGATTTGATTGCCAAACTCGGCTCAACCCGCTTTACTTCGTGGGTGATTCTTTCAGCACTTTTTCCGACACTCATTCACTGCTACATCGAAAATGGGTTTGATATTCTAAATTTTCCGAGGCCTGTGTATATTATTTCATTATCAATGGCCGTTTTCTCAACAGTTTTGCCAACATTCATGTTATCAGAGGGTATCAAGCACGTTGGCTCGGGCAATGCCTCAATAATTGCGAGTATTGGGCCGATTTTTACCATATTTTTGGCAACCGTTTTTTTGGGTGAAAAAATTTGGCTCGAACAAATCATCGGAACGGCTTTCGTCTTGATTGGTGTATTTTTGATTAGTTGGAAAGGCAAGAAATAGCTTGTATAAACAATCAAAATTTGATTAATTTTAAAAGAAATTCGCAATAATTTACAAACTATGAAACGTTATATTTGCTCGGTTCTATGTCTATTTCTAATGTCTTGTGACAAAAAAAGCAATCTTCAAAAACCACAATCGTCTGATACACAGGAGTTTAGAGATTACTGGTACGCCAGTAAAGCCGAAATAAGTAGCTACGATTTGCAACAAGCCCAGTACGGCAAACTGCACAAAGGCGAGGCCGTGATGGTATTCGTGACCGAAGATTTTAGGCTCGACAAACAAGTAAAACTTGAATCGAACGACCGAGAAAAAGCTACTACGGTTTTGAAACTTAATTTTATCAAGAAATTCGTCACGGGTATTTATGATTATGCCATGTTTACGTCGATTTTTACGCCCGTGCAAACCAACACTTTTCCCGCAAGCCTCAAAGTGACCAACACCAACCAAGAGTGGTGCGGACAGAGTTTTATGCAACTCAATTATCACCAAAACGGCTATCAAGTACTCGGAAAGTCTTACTTTGAAGCCGAAGAATCGGACGAGTGCCACCTTGATTACGCCATGCTTGAAGATGAAATTTGGTCAAAAATACGCCTATTCCCAAGTGATGAGCTACCAAAAGGCAACGTTATGATGATTCCGAGTATGACATCGCTGCGGTTGCGTCACCAGAAAATTCAGGCTGAAATGACCAAAATTGACCTCGAACCGTACAAAGGAGATTCAACATTTCGGGGAAAAAATCTGATGGATTATCGGGTTCGTTTCACCGAAAGCAAACGAGATTTGAGAATTATTTTTGAGCGAAATTTTCCCCGCCAGATTGTCGGTTGGGAAGAAACCTACGAAGCAAAAAACAAAATTTTGACCTCACGGGCGGTATTGAAAGCAACCATTCAAAATGCGTATTGGGAGAAAAACGCCCCCGCCGATACCGTTTATCGAAAACTTTTAAAGTTGAAGCTTTGAAAGTATAATTTTGCACATCGGGTCTGCACCGAAGGTCTGACCCAAAAGCAAGTAGAAGGATTTCTAAGGAACGTGAATTAAATAAAAGCGTGTTTTAATACGCCTCTTTTTTCGTTATCCTTCCCAATTTTTTTCATTAAATAGCGGTGCTATTTGCAGAAAAAAATTGATTGACTAACAAAAAAATAGTCAGTCTAAAAACACGCTTTTATTTAATTCATGTTCCTAATTTAGGCATTCAGCCATTAACAATCATTTGATGAAAAAGCCCAATCGTTTTCGTTTATTTGTTTCTTTCTCATTGATTCTATTGCTTGCATCGTGCGGCGAAAAAAAACAGCAAAACACTGGTAATCAAGCTAATAGCCCAACCATTCACACCCTTATTTTTATCGACAAAACCGCCAGCGTTGATGTATCAAAGCCTTTCGTGGCTCAAAAATATCAGCAAACACTCAGTACAATTATTGAAGAAAACGTAAGAAAATCGGGTGATAAATTTGAAATTTACTACATTCACGAAAACACCGCCAAGGGTCGTTGCCTGTCACTATCTTGTCGTACCAAAATGGAAGAAACCGAAGGCATGAATGCCACCGACTTGGAAGCCACCAAAACCTCTTACGATTTGGCGATTAAAAAAGAACGTAATTTCGTAGCAAAACAAGCATTGGCACGCCTCAACGCTCAAAACGAAAATGTTTCGAACCGTGAAACCAATATTTTGGCAAGTATTCCAGTGATTGCAAAAGCATCAGAATCTGGGGCATTGGTGAAGGTTTATTATTTGAGCGATATGGTAGAAAGTGTAAAAAACGGTAGGGATTTTCAGCAAAAACCGCCAAAAAATGAGGCAGAATCCGAGAATTGGGCAAAAGTTGATGCTGGAAAATACAAAAATTATGCTTTGAATAGTCCCGATATTTCAATGATTCTGCCCTTCGAGCCAACGAGTTCAATCAAAGAAAACAACCCTACAATTACGCATTACTGGTCAAAATTATTTGAAAACTTAGGTGTGATGAATGTACAGGAGTTTTAAACCATATTTTTACTTAAAATATGGTTCAAAACTCACCTAATCTCATTCTTTATACTGCTCAATGATGCGATGCAGGGCCTTTTGGGTATCTAAGTTTGGGAAAAAATCGTAGATTTGAATATGCGAATCGAAATCCAAAATCAGTCCCGTTTCTAAATATTTATAGGCTTCGTTGTAGCTACCGTCAAGAATTAAGTAAGCGGCTGCTCTATAAAACAGGTCAGCATCATCAGGCAACTCCGCAATACCATCATAGATAATCTCGAAAGCCTTTCCGTATTCGCTTTGCTCAAAAAATAACAGCGACCAGTTTAGCCAAATGTCGGGATTATTAGGGTCGATGCCCACTGCTTGCGTGTAGGCCTCGTTACTTGATAGAAAATTACCAAGTTTCGATTCGGTATCGCCTAAAAGCAACCAATAATCGGCATTGAGTTCATTGAGTTTGATGGCTTTTTGCGTAAAATGCACACTTTCGAGCCAACGCTCTTGCTCATACAAGACCGAACCCATACCAAACCAAGCATCGTCCCAACTTTCGTCCAGAACCGTTGCTTCTCGGTAGCTTTTGTAGGCTTCCTCATACTGTTCGAGTTTTTCGCAAGCTGCCCCTAAATGCGTATAAACTTCGGCCGTTGGCGGTTCGTATTTCAGTACATTTGCATAGCACTCTTTGGCATCAATAAAATTATTGAGGTTCATGTAGGCATGGGCTAAATTGAACCACCCCGAAGCAAAATCCTCTTTTACCGTGACGGCATAATCGTAGCCGAAGGCCGCATCTTTATGATTGCCCAAGCGGCCATGCGTCATGCCCAAAGCAAACCACGCAAAGTGCGAATAGGGGTCATTATCGACTAATTCTTGAAAATATGGCAGGTTTTCGGCGAGTTTGTCGGCTTGCTCTAAGCAAAAAACTAACTCATAAAACGCTATTTCTTCGTGAAATTTATAACGAATGGCTTTCTTATAAAAATGAGCCGATTCTTCAAATTTTTGCCAATTTTGGTAGGTTTGTGCCAACTGAAAATAAACGATTTCTTTCTCGTCCGACATCAGCAAAGACTCCCGCAGATGCTCAACGGCTTCTGCGTAGTTGCCCATGAGATTAGCAATTACGCCCCTCATGTAAGTTATTTCGTTATCAGCAGGATTGAACGCGGCGGCCGTATCAAGCACTTCCATTGCTTCGTCAAACTGCTCATAGTTGGCGTGTAATTGCACCTTGTCGAGCAGCAGTTCGAGTGAATAGGGGTACTGTTGCAAGCCAATTCGGCAGGCTTTCATGGCCATATCCCACTTGCTTTTGAGCAAATAGTATTCGGATAATTGTTCGTAGGTTTCTTCGTCGAAGAAAACCGTTTCTTTACTTTTGAGCATTTCCTCAAAGCGTTCGACCGATGCTTTTACGTCTGCATCATCGAAGCCATCGAATTTGTCACTGAATTCGTGCTGCATGTAGATTCTACTCAAAGGTTAGGTCAGTCCAACCGTAGGACTGCACATCGGGTATAAAATTGATAGGTTAGAAACCTGATTAACGCTGGCAGGGTTCAGAACCCTGCCAGCGTTCAACGTATTATCTGTTGATAATCAATTAGATAATATAAAATATTTTTGGCCTCAATAAAACTATTAATAAATGTAAAAATTATTTATTAAATGTCAATAGTTTTCGGGAATAAAAGTTTTAAAGGCGTTTTTTTAGTTTCAATTCATTGCTTTCTTTTCAAGAAAGTGTCCAACCCTCGAAATCGTTTCGTCCAAGTCAGTAAATTGAAAATTGATTGCTTGCTGAATCTTTTGGTTTTTATAAGCAAATTTCGTGCGAGAGTTGAGGGCTGTTTCTTTTGTGATAAGAGGCGATTTATTTGTGAAGAAAGCCCGCACGGATTCGAGTCGCCACAGGATTTCGATACTGAAAGGTGACAAGTTCTTAAAAGGGGCTTTTTTGCCGAAAACTGCCGCTATTTTCTCAAAAAGGGCTTTATAAGGCAGCGTTCCGCCATTCAAAATAAAGCGTTCGCCTTTGATTTTGGAAGTCGTTAATTGAAAAATAGCCTCCACCACATCTTGTACATCAACGTAATTAAAATCACCGTTGGTATAGTATTTGTGCTGGTCAAATACGTACTTAAATAGCTGCGTACTACTTTTGTGCCAATCTCCCTCGCCCAAAATAATTGATGGATTAACTACCACTACCGCCAATCCTTCGGCCTCGGCTCGCCAAACTTCCAGTTCGGCTTCGTATTTTGATTTTGCGTAATTTGAGTTGAGCGGAGAATCTTCCCACTTTTGATTTTCGTCGATAATTCCCCCAAAAACCTTTTCGGACGCTGACGTAGTTCGCCCCAAAGCCGCAACCGAACTCACGTGACAGAGTTTTTTGATTTTTTTTTCCAAACAAATATTTACCAAGTTAGCCGTTCCCTCGACGTTTACCTTAAACATTCGGTTGCGGTCTTTTGGGGCAAAGGAAACTATTGCGGCTGTATGCACCACAAAATCTTGGTTTTCGAGGGCAGTTTCGAGCGAATGAATATCCAAAATATCACCATCGATGAGCGTAATTTTATCAGAAATATCTTTCAATAAAGATAAATCGCTGCCAACTCGACACAAAGCCGACACCCGAAAGCCCGCTTCCAAAAATCGGCGAGCAGTAGCACTCCCAACCAGACCATTTGCACCCGTAATAAGAATTCGATTCATGGAATAATGAGTGAATGAAAATGGTAGAGACGTGGCACCGCAACGTCTTCACAGCGACAAAAGCAATGGTAATATTTACCTCGAATAATTCGGGGCTTCTCTCGTAATCTGAATGTCGTGCGGGTGGCTTTCTTTGATGCCCGAGGCGGTGATTTTTACAAATTTGGCTTTCTGTAACGTTGCAATATCGCCCGCACCGCAGTAACCCATGCCCGCTTTTAGGCCGCCCACCATCTGATAAAGTACTTCGGAGGCACGGCCTTTGAACGGCACACGCCCAACGATGCCTTCGGGAACGAGTTTCTTGATGTCATCTTCGGCATCTTGAAAATAACGGTCTTTCGAGCCGTCTTCCATGGCTTCGACCGACCCCATTCCTCGGTAAGTTTTAAACTTTCGCCCTTCATAAATCACCATTTCGCCAGGGGCTTCTTCGGTTCCTGCCAGCAGCGAGCCAATCATCACGGTACTTGCTCCCGCTGCGATTGCCTTCACGATATCACCCGAAAAACGAATACCGCCATCAGCAATGACGGGTACACCGTATTTGGCGGCCGCCCGTGCTGAGTCGGCTACGGCCGAGAGTTGCGGCATTCCGATTCCCGCAATGATGCGAGTGGTACAGATGCTGCCTGGGCCAACGCCAACCTTGATAGCATCGGCTCCCGCTTGGGCGAGGGCTTCGGCGGCAGCTTCGGTGGCGATATTTCCTACGATTACGTCAATTTTCGGGAAGGCGGCTTTGATGCGTTTGAGGGTGTCGATGACGCCTTTTGAATGTCCGTGGGCGGTGTCGATACTCACCACATCAACACCCGCTTTGATGAGAGCCGCTACTCGTGCTTCGATGTCGGGCGTTACGCCAACGGCCGCACCTGCCAGCAGGCGACCCAAATTATCTTTGGCGGCATTTGGGCGGTCTTTTTTCTTTAAAATATCTCGGTAAGTAATCAAGCCGATAATCTTATAATCTTTATCAACGATTGGTAGTTTTTCGATTTTGTAATTTCGTAAAATGTCCTCGGCTTCGGCCAAACCGTCACCCTCAAAGCCCACGATGAGGTTATCTTTGGTCATAATGTCGGTGATTGCCTTAGAATTATCCAACTGAAAACGTAAATCTCGGTTGGTAATGATACCTTTGAGTTTTTGGTTTTCATCAACAATCGGAATCCCACCGATGCGAAACTCCTTCATAATACGCAGTGCATCGCCAACGGTTGCGGCCTCCGATAGCGTAATTGGGTCGATTATCATACCGCTTTCCGACCGCTTTACCTTCCGAACTTGCTCGGCTTGCTGCTGGATACTCATATTTTTATGAATAAAACCAATGCCGCCCTCTTGTGCCATTGCCACGGCCATTTCGTATTCGGTCACGGTATCCATCGCCGCCGAAATGAGTGGAATGTTGAGCTGAATGTTTTTGGTCAGAAATGTTTTGGTTTGCGTATCTCGTGGAAGTACCTCGGAGTAGGCAGGAACGAGCAGAACGTCGTCGTAGGTGAGTGCTTCGTAAAGCAGTTTTGAAGTATCTAACATAGCAAATAATTTCGTTTCTCTATTTGCCAAGCAAAATTACGGCAAAAATTCGGAAACGGCAATTTTATGGGAGAAATTAAATTTTAAACCCTAACTCAAAACCTCCCGCAGAATTTGCAAAGATTTGATTTCACCAAAATCTTCAACGTGAATTTTGTAGAATAAAATCAGCACTTCGAGCAGGTGGTTGCGTACCCCTCGGGACATCAGCAGGGGCGTTTGGTAGTCGCCCACGATGAGTTGATTCATGAGGTTTTGGTAATCGTTATCAAACGGTATGGTTATATTGAAATCCTTGAATTGGCTAACGATTTCTTGGGAGTTTTGGGGAGAAAAGCCCAGGAAGAAGGCATATTTTACGAGAAAAATCAAGTGGAAGTTTTCGAAGTGTTCTTCGGTTTCGTCCAAAAAAACGAGTGAATGGTAAAGAAAATCAAATAAAACAATATTTTCGCTGTGTTCTTTGAGGGTTTTGTTCAGTACTTCAACCAAAAACATACTGATACTCGATTTACGAATATCGTAAGGCAAAGTCCGAAACGGAAAAGCGGATTTTATCTCAGAAATCCGATGAATTTCTTTTTTATCGTCGTGATAAACTACCAAATCCAAGAGCGAAAGCGGTTGAAAAAGAGCAATTTTATTCTTGCCTTTGCTGCTCCGAATACCGTTTTCGATGAACGACTGAATACCAAATTTTTGGGTATAAACCTTGGCAATGATGGAAGTTTCTCGGTAACGAATATAATTAATGACGATTGCCTGTGTCTTGTGCAGCATGGTAGAGCAGGAATAAAAATAGGGCTATCCAGAGTATATCAATGAAGTGCCAATAGAGTGATATGAGCTTGATTTTCAACTGGTTAGGCGGGTTTACACTATATACGTAAGATTCCACGTACTCTAAGCGTTGAAAGGCATCTTTGTTGGCCGACCCCAAGGCAATCAATCCGCCCAAGGTATGAAAAATATGCAAGCCCGACAGGATATAGATAAACATTCCGCCCGTATTATTCCGCATCGTGATACCCGACTGCATCATTTGTCGCCAGCCAAAACCCTGCAAAACGATAAACAAAATGCCCGCAATGAGCGTAAGACTGATATTGAGTCGGTAGCTTCGGAAGCGTTCTTCACGAAAGGCTTTATTGGCCGAATACAGGGTAAAACTACTCGCCAAAATCACCCAAGTACTTGCCCAAAACACCCCAGGTATTTTGACTGGAATATCTTGGTTGCGGGATTCTTTGGCGATAAAAACCAGTATCAGAAAGAAGAATAACAAACCACTGCCAATCATGGCCAAATAGAGCATGAAGGCGAAGGGTTCTCGGCGTTTGGTAAAGCGATTGGGCATGGTTTATAAGTGCTGATGCACAATTAAGAATGTAGAATTAAGAATGTAGAATGCTGATTATCAGCAAATTAAGACACTTTAATTATACAGTTAGGTTAGTTTTAGCACTTAACTGGTGCTGATTTTATGATTATTATTTCAGCAAACCTTGCCAAACTGCAAAGTTAGGAAAGTTATTTTTTAGGTCGATTTCGGTATCAAAAATACCGTAAATCGTCGAACCCGAACCCGTCATTGAGGCGTAAACTGCTCCTGATTCGTAGAGTATTTCCTTCACTTGGGCGATGGTTGGATACTTTAATAACAGTTTTTCCTCAAAATCGTTTTTAATTATTTCTTTCCAAGTCGAAATCGGTTGTTTTAGGGCCTCTTTCAATGACATTTCGGGCAACTTTGGCACAATACCCGAATAGGCCTCGGCCGTAGAAATATGAATATCGGGATTGACCAAAACTACGTATTTGCCCGATAAATCCAAAGGAAAATCTTCAAACTGATCGCCTTTGGCGTAGCAAAATACGGGGCGGTTTTCGATAAAAAATGCACAATCCGAACCCAACTGGCGGGCGTAGTTTTTTAGTTGGTCGGCGTTTAGTTTTAGGTCGTAAATTTTGTTGAGCATCGTGAGCGTAAAAGCTCCGTCGGCCGAGCCACCACCCAAGCCCGCTCCCATCGGAATAACTTTGTGGAGGTGAATCAAGGGCGGAACTTCGATGTGATTTTGTAGCAAATGCCACGCTTTTAGGCATAAATTACTACTTTCGTTGCCAGGAATGGGCAGTCCCGAACTTTGAAACTTAACGATACCATCGGGCGAAGGAATGATTTCGAGTACATCGCACCATGCCACAGGATAAAAAACCGACTCAATGTTATGGAAGCCATCGGGGCGTTTTTCAGTGATATTTAAACCAATATTTATTTTGGCGTTGGGGAATGTCAGCATTAGCGGTTGGTTTCAAAACTCAAATTTAATCAACCATTTAGTAAAAAAACAGCAAAACGATTTTTAGTTTTTTACTTCGTGGTTTCGACCAACCAATCGCCCATGATTTGGAGGGCTTCGGGGGCGAAATCTTCTTTAATTTTGGCGTATTCTTGCGGAAGCCCCGTGGCCGAATGTTGAAAAAGATGATTCAATCTTTCCATCTTAATGATTTTATACCGCTTGTTTTTTGCCATTTTTAAGCCTTCTTCGATTCCCGCCAAGTTTTCGTCGGCAAACACCTGACGGTCGGTTGAGCCATTCAAGACCAAAATTGGGCATTTTGTCTTGGATAGTGCCATTTTTGGGTCATATTGAATAAAAAAACGTCCCCAATCAATCGAAATACTTTTGAAGGTATAATAAATATTCGCCAAACTTCCCGCATACTTAGTGTCATCTTTGCTGAGGCTATCTCGCCAGTTTTTGGTTAAGGTTTCTAAGTCCGCCAAGGCAACAACTTGCGTGTTTGCTTTGCCGTAAGCCCGCAGTACATTGGCTACATATTTGGCATATTTTTGCTTGAAATCAGCACTTACATTTGGCAAAGCATCAACTTGCTGGGTTAGTTGTTTTTGCAAGATAACTTCGCCCGAAACGCCCGTCCCAGCCAGCGACACAATGTAGGCTACTGCCTTTGTTTGGGCTGCCACCATCGGGGCAATCATTCCGCCCTCACTGTGACCAACCAATCCGATTTTCTTGGGGTTTATTTCGCTACGGGTTTTCAAGAAATCAATGCCCGATAGTACGTCTTTGGCAAAGTTTTCACTCGTAATTGCCGCAGGATTTTTGCCTATTGTGGTCTTTCCTGCTCCACGGTCATCGAGGCGTAGCACCGCAAAACCTCGCTCAGAGAGATATTCAGCAATGATTTTGAAAGGTTTATGTCCCAGCATGGTTGCGTCACGGTCTTGCGGGCCAGAGCCAGTGATAAGAATTACGGCAGGAAATTTTGTGCCATTTGTGGGCATGGTGAGCGTGCCGAAAATATGCACCGAGTCGGCAATATTCCAGTAGTTTACTTCTTCTGATTTGAACGTTGAGGTTTGGGCAAAAGAGGCTTGAATGGCTAAAAACGAGAGAATAAAAATCTTTTTCATGGGGTATATTTTCGGTTTTTGGGTCAATTTTAAATAAAACTTTGGGGAATAAAAAAGGGCTTTACGTGAATAAAGCCCCTTTGATTATGAACGGTAGAATTGCATTAAGTAGTCAATAGCAAATAGACGACTGACCATAGTGATATAAAACACTGACTATTAGTGCTTTATGGATCGTTAATTTGTCGATTAAAAATCTCTAAGTGCTTATTCCTAAAAATTATCACTCCATTGGTAGGCTTCAATGAGTTTGGCTTCGCCTTCTTTTCCTTTGTGAAAATTGCCGTGTTCCATGCCCATAATAAACTCTTGTTTATTGGCTTGGGCTTTGTCGTAAATGTGTTTGAAAAGTCCCTTATAATTGATTTCACCCGTGGTTGGTTCTTTGCGGCCAGGTTCATCACCGATTTGGAAATACGCAATCTCGTCCCAACACAAATCCATGTTGTAGGTCATTCGGCCCTCGTTGCGTTGCATGTGCCACATATCAAACAAAATCTTGCACGAAGGGCTATTCACGGCTTTACAAATCATATAAGTTTGGTCAGAATGACGCAAAAACAAATCAGGATTATCGCTCAATGGCTCCAAAACCATGGTCAGGTTATGCGGCTCGAAAATATCGCAAGCCCGACGAAGCGAATCAATCACGTTGGCGGTCTGAATACCCATCGGTAAATCCCGCTGAAAATTCCCTGGTACGACGGTCATAAACTTGGCATTGCAACGTTTGGCTACTTCCACGGCCTCACGGCAGGTTTTCAGAAACTTTTCTCGCCACTCTTTCTCTCCACTTGCGAGGGTGCTTTTAGGTGGCCAATTATCAAAACTTACCACAAAAACGCCCATTTTCATGCCCAATTTCGTCATCGTTTCGCCAACTTTCTTCTGCGTTTCGGCGGTTCGTCCCATCATTCCGTTGTCTTCCAAAGCCATGAAACCATTATCGGCCATGAATTTTAGTTGGTCGAAAAGGTCTTTTCCTGCCGAGTTTTCAAACATACCAAAATGCGGAGCGTAGAGCATCTTGAATTTTGGTGCGGCAGAGATTTTGGGCGTTTCGGCAGCAAAAGTTGCAGGCATAGCTAAGGTGGAAGCACCCGCAGCTAAGACACTTTTTGAGAGAAAATTTCGGCGATTCATGGGGTCAAGTTTTGAATGATAGAATGAGTGAATGATAGAATTTTTTGCTAATATAGTACCAAGTTTTCTAAAAAAATAGCATCGATAGAAACAGATTTTTTGGTACTAAATTAATCATGGAGTTGCACTAAATTTTTTTCTCAGTGAAACTCCGTGCCAAACTCCTTCAACTCTATGGTAAAAAAATTCAGTACAAAAACTCCAAATTTTCGGTTTTCATGTCTTCGGGTTCGAGCTATAGAAACTCCTCCCAAAACGGATTTTCGGGCAGAGCCGCCTTACAGACAATCGGTTCTTTCTTGACGGGATGCACAAAATACAGACGCTGAGGGAACAGAACAGCCGTTTTTAAAACAGCATCTACAAAATGAACTAAATTCTATGTAAATCACAAAACGAAATCTATGTAAATCACAAAATAGAATCAAAATAATGCCTTATTTTTCGAGTTAGTGAAACCTCGTTTTTTAAAACTGCAACTGCGAAACGAACTTATTTCTCCGCAAATTATAAAATTGATTTTATGAAAATCTAAAAAATAACTATATTTGTGCTTTCAGTAAGCCCTCATAAATATTAGCTTCTTTGCCAGTAAAGTAGCGTGGTAAACGTCAGCTAATGAAACAATAAACAATTTTTGCCCACTTTTATAAATCTATTGAAATGACATTATTGTTTCAAACATAGTGCCTTTTCAACTACACAATGGACTCAATCAAATCACTTGCCGAACAACACGGCACTCCTATTATTTTGTTTTCTGGGAATGAATTTACAAAGGTGTATCAATCCATGCAGTCTTATTTGCCGAGAGTCAAACACCACTTTGCCTTAAAACCTCTTCCTACAAAAGAATGTGTTCAGTTGGTTTCTGCCTGTGATGGCTACATTGATATTGCGTCAATCGGAGAATTAGCCTTAGTTGAGGCGGCTGATCCCCTAATGATTGCTCGGTCGATTTATACACATCCTATCAAAAAAGAAGCAGATATTGCGAATGCCGCTAAAAGTGGTATCAAAACAATGGTTGCAGAAAATTTTATGGAGGTAGAAAAAATCATGAAAATTGCCCCTGAGATGCAGGTGCTACTCAGAATTGCTTTCCCTAACGAAGAAGCCCGGTGTAATTTATCTGAAAGGTATGGTGCAGATGAAGAGAAGGTTGAACGTTTATATGCCTTTGCTCATGAAATTGGAGCAAATGTAATTGGATGTTCGTTTCATGTTGGTAGCCAAATGCAACGCCCAAATGAACATATAAATGCCATAAAGAAGTGTCGTAGAATATACGATTGGGTACAAGATAATTTTGGAGTGAAACTCGGTGTGCTCAATATTGGTGGTGGTTTTCCAGCTAAATATACAAAGGAAGACATGGATTTGAGTGATTTTTGTGAACCTATCAGAGAGGCATTAGATGAATATTTTGATGATGAAACCAAGATTTGGTCTGAACCAGGCAGATGTGTTGCCGCTAATTCTCAACTTGCAGTTACGCAAGTAATCGGAAAAGTTTATAAAAATAATCGAATGTGGTATTACCTCGACGATGGCGTTTATGGTACCTACGCTGGTATGATGTACGAAGAGATTAATTATGATTTACACCCTACACAATTTAGTGAAGAAGAACCAATTCTTTCTATTTTTGCTGGTCCAAGTTGTGATAGTATTGATGTGATTTTGAAAGATGTAATGTATCAACCCTTGAACGTAGGTGATTATTTATTTTCTATCAGAATTGGAGCTTACGGGTGGGCGAGTAGAACGCAATTCAACCTCTTAGAAGAATCCCGAATAATTCCATACGATTTTGATTTAGAGCAAATTGAGGCATTTATCGCCAAATCCGAATTAGTTGGTGCGTAGTTTTTAAACCATGGTGTACCCCCAATAGTTGGACAAAATAGTTAATTTATTAAGGTGTTATTGTTTTGTTTAATTGTACCATTCTTAGTTATTGGTAAATGTTTATTAAAAACCTGATTTGGTGTTAGACTTAGCAAAGACTGATGTTTGTAATGCCTCTGATGAATTACAAAAATTAATTTCAAATTTTCAGAAAGGGTATGCTTAAAAACAAAATTTCATAGAACGAATAAGCAATCCATAGTAATGTAATGCTCTGATTATCAAGTAGATACAAACTTTATAATCATTAATTTAATATTTATAACGCCTTAAACAAATTCACAAAACAAATGAAACCATTTTACCTACTCTCTTTGGTATGCTTATTTAGTGTATCGATTTTTGCTCAAGAAACCAAAAAACTTAGTCTTGTATTCTCTGGTGGTATCAACCACAATGACATTAATCTGGGAGACGTAACCACAACTGATAGGCTGTTTAGCCGTGTTACGAGTAGAGCTACACCAAATTTTGGGGCATCAGTAAATTTCCAATATGGAAAGCAGCTTTCTATTGAGACAGGTTTATATTACGTTTCTCAAAAAGTTGGCATGAAAGATTATGTTTATTTGACAGAGAAAGGAAATTATTTTTTTGAAGGTAGTCTCAATAGTTTTACTTCTGATGTAGCATTTTCGGGAGAAATCAAAGCAAACTCTTACGTTGTGCCAATTCGTGCTACTTTATTGTTAAACCCAAAAAAAGGTAAAATTAAAACATCTTTTGTGTTTGGACTACTAAAACAGTTTAATTATAATTACAATGAAACTTATGAAGTAATGGCTAATTTAATTTCGGTTAATGGTCAAAAACCATCTTCAAACGAGAAACTAAATAATTATATCAGAGAACGATTAGTTAAAGAAAGAAGCCCCTTAGATACTAATCCTGGTTCCAATAAAAAGACTAATAATTTAGGTTTTTTGGTTGGGGTAAAAGTTAATCTTAATAAAAACATTGAACTCGAATTAAATAAAAACTTTATCGAAGTTAGAGAACAAAAAGGCTATGTGTACACTTATAATTATTCAAGTTTAAATTTAAGATATACTTTGGGGCTTATGCAGAAATAAGGATTTCACTCAGGCTGAATTAAAAGTCAGCCTAACGAAGGGGAGTAAATTCAAGAACTTCAATCCAAATATTTTTAATCAAATTCAATTCCGTGTTCTTTCAATAATTCAATCAATTCTGCTTTGAAAGTCTTGACTTTATAGTGTTCCTCTTGGCGGTCTGCCGCAGCGGTTTTTGACATATTCTATCAAATTGTCTTTCGCATCAATGGAATATGTAAAAGCCGAATAGCCATCTTGCCAACCCCCAAAATTCGGAAAAATCTTTTTCTCTTTGATAAAACTTGAACTGCCCAGTTTAATATCTTTCACCAAGTTTGCCAATGCAACCGAAGGGTGAAGGCTCGTAATAATATGAATATGGTCTTCAATTCCATTGATTCTATACAAATGACAATTATTATTTTTCAAAACTCCCCAAATAGATTTGAATAATTCAGGACGCTCATCTTTCAAAAGTGTCTTTTTTAGTAATTGTTTAGCACATCTAATGTCATTATTTTTTTCTATAAAAAAGATTACCTTTGTGTTATGCAAGATTTAGCCCTTCCAACGACTATCGAAGAATGTCACAGCCTGCTATATC
>JANNEN010000290.1:0-20790 GCA_031378715.1 Emticicia sp. | reverse complement strand
CCATTTCCGATGGGTGTTGGAAGGGGCAGAGTAACCGATGAAAACGCAGAGATAAAGATTCTGAAAGCAAATCATCCTTTGCTCAACTCACCCAATAAAATCACATCAAAGGATTTTGAAGGCTGGGTTCAAGAGCGTGGGCTTTATTTTGCTGATAAATGGAGTGATAAATACGAAACCGTTTTTTCGATGAAAGATGCCAACGAAACTGAACAAGAAGGCAGTGTACTATACACAAAATACGGTAAAGGAAATTTTGTGTTTACAGGATTAGCATTTTTCAGAGAATTACCTGCGGGCGTGCCTGGGGCTTATCGCTTGTTTGCCAATATGATTTCGGTTGGGAAGTAATGATAGTCCATGGTCAATAGTTTTTTTGTCCATGAGGATTTGACAAGACAACTTTTTTTACCCACAAAAAAGCACTGAATCTCGAAAGATTCAGTGCTTTTTTATCTTGAATATTTATTTCTTGGGTTTGGGTGCCAAAAATACAATCATTCGTTTTCCTTCGAGTTTTAATTCTCCTTCGGGCTTTCCATATTCTTCCAAACCAGAAATAAAACGCTTTAATAACGATACTCCTTGATCTTTGAATACAATCTGACGACCTACAAAGTGTACGTAGGCCTTGACCTTGGCATTTTCTTTCAAAAACCCAATAGCATGCTTCAATTTGAAGTCAAAATCATGGTCATCGGTTTGTGGACCAAATCTGATTTCTTTGATTACCGTCTTGGAAGCTTTGGCTTTTATTTCCTTCTGCTTCTTCTTTTGGTCATACTTAAACTTAGAGTAATCTACTACTCTACAAACGGGTGGCGTTGCGGTAGGAACAATTTCGACCAAGTCTAAACTTTGGGCTTGTGCCATGGCGAGTGCCTGCATAGTATCGAAAATTCCCTGCTCGACATTATCTCCGACTAAACGAACTTGTGCCGCACGAATACGTTGATTGATGCGATGTTCGTCTTCCTTCTGTACTGGTCTTCTGAAATTACGATTGAATGGTTGTTGTGCCATTTAACGATTTTAAGGTTTCTACTAATTGATTTTTGCGAAAGTAATAACTTTCTTTGATAGTTGCAAGGTTTTTTTTGGATTTAGGTATTTGGCTCACCTAAACTGCGGAATATTTTTATTAATCTCGGCCTTGGCATAAGCAATAAACTCCTCAATGGTCATTGAACCTAAGTCGCCTTCGCCTTTTCGTCTGACTGAAATTCGTCCTTCCTCGGCTTCTTTTTCACCCACAATTAGCATGAGCGGTAATTTGTTAATTTCAGCATCACGGATTTTACGACCGATTTTTTCGTCTCGGTGATCAACAAACCCTCTGATGTCTTGCTCTTGAAGGGTCAAGAAAAGTTCGTTTGCGTAGTCTTCGTATTTTTCCGAAATCGGCAAAATCGCTATTTGATCGGGCGATAACCACAACGGGAAATTTCCAGCGGTGTTTTCAATCAAAATCGCAATAAATCTTTCCATTGAGCCAAACGGAGCTCTATGAATCATCACGGGACGGTGCTTTTGGTTGTCCGAGCCGTTGTATTCTAATTCAAATCTATCGGGTAATTGATAATCAACTTGAATTGTACCCAACTGCCACTTTCGACCAATGGCATCTTTGACCATAAAGTCAAGCTTTGGTCCGTAGAATGCTGCTTCGCCCAATTCTTCAACAGTTTTTAGTCCTTTTTCGGCGGCGGCTCTACGAATAGCATTTTCGGCTTTGTCCCATGCTTCATCAGCACCAAAATACTTCTCGGCTTTGGCGGGGTCACGCAAGGAAACTTGTGCCGAAAAGTCTTCAAAACCGAGCGATCTGAATACATAAAGCACCAAATCAATTACTTTCTTGAACTCGTCTTCGACCTGATCATCAGTACAAAAAATATGGGCATCGTCTTGGGTAAATCCTCGTACACGGGTTAGCCCGTGCAATTCGCCGCTCTGTTCGTAACGGTAAACTGTGCCAAATTCGGCCAACCGAAGCGGCAATTCTCGGTAACTGCGGGGTCTTGCCCTAAAAATTTCGCAGTGGTGGGGGCAGTTCATCGGTTTCAACAAAAACTCTTCTCCTTCTTCGGGCGTTGTAATTGGCTGAAACGAATCTTTGCCGTATTTCTCCCAGTGACCCGAAGTCATGTAAAGTTGTTTGCTACCGATATGTGGCGTAACGACTTGCTGATAACCCGCTTTGACTTGGGCTTTTTTCAAGAAATTCTCGAGCCTCTCTCGAAGCATCGCACCCTTTGGCAACCAAAGTGGCAGCCCCTTCCCTACTTTCTCTGAAAAAGCAAATAGGTCTAATTCTTGGCCTAACTTTCGGTGATCACGGCGTTTGGCTTCTTCCAAAAGTGTCAGATAATCATCTAATTCTTTTTGCTTCGGAAATGTCACGCCGTAGATTCTGGTAAGCATTTTGTTGTTTTGGTCGCCTTTAAAATAAGCTCCCGCCACGTTCATAATTTTTGCGGCTTTGATAAAACCCGTGTTCGGAATGTGCGGCCCACGGCAAAGGTCGGTAAAATTACCTTGCTTATAAAAAGTTATCGAACCATCTTCCAGCCCCGAAAGGAGATCTAATTTATACTCATCTCCTTTCTCTTCAAAATATTTTATTGCCTCGGCTTTTGCCATTGGCACTCGGATAAACTCGTTTTTCTGACGAGCCAATTCGAGCATTTTATTTTCGATTGTCTTGAAATCATCTTGCGAGATGCTTTCTCCGTTGGTATCTACGTCATAATAAAAGCCATTTTCGAGCGGCGGACCAACCCAAAACTTAACTTTTGGGTAAAGGGCTTCTAAGGCCTCAGCCATAAGGTGGGCTGATGAGTGCCAAAAAGTTGATTTTCCGTCGGTGTCGTTCCAGGTCAAAAGTTGCACAGTCGCATTATTTTCAATCGGCAAATTTGCATCTTGTACCTTACCATTTACTTTGGCTGCTAATACATTTCTGGCCAATCCTTCACTAATTGACAGGGCAATATCGTAGCTCGAACTGCCTTTTGGGTATTCTCGTTCGCTTCCGTCGGGTAATGTAATTTTAATCATATTTTCAATCTTCGTGAGGTATCAGTTTTAATATTTACTCTT
Source organism: Emticicia sp. (assembly GCA_031378715.1). Taxonomy (GTDB): domain Bacteria; phylum Bacteroidota; class Bacteroidia; order Cytophagales; family Spirosomataceae; genus Emticicia. Next base: position 17,688 of record JANNEN010000290.1, on the reverse strand, counting down.
TTCTTTGGTACAATAATATTTACTTTTATTCTTGATGTATCAAGCAGTTTTTTAGGTTCTTCGTATATAGGATACGTAACGGGTGCTGGGGCTTTTTTTACTGGCAAAGGAATGGGTGCTTTATAAACCCCCAAAGCCGAGTTAATTTGCCCCGATACTCGATTCAATGCAATGATTGATTGGGTATCGTTGGAGTTACTTTCGACGGCCGCTTTCAGAAACTCCTCGGCTTTGGTGAGCGAGCCGAGTTGTTCGAGCGTTAATGCAATCTGATAATTTATACCAACGGTTTCGGGATTAATATCCAGCACTTTTTCGTAATATTCTAATGCTTTTGTGTAATTTTTCCAGCGAAAATAGATTGAAGCCGAATAAATCATGCCGTCAGTACGGCGATCATCTAAATTTGTAACTTTATCATAATAGACCAAGGCACTGTCTAATCTGCCAAATCGGCTGTAAACCAAGCCCCTATCAATCAAGAAGTCAGGGCTTTTCGGAAACTGCAATATTGCACTACTATTTACAGCCAAAGCCGAGTCAAAAAGGCGACGATTTTTGAGTATTTCGGTCAGGGTTGAGTATCCTCGTTTAAACGAAGGCTTCATCTCAATAGCCTTATTCATCTTCAAAATAGCGGTACTCGTATCGCCTTTGCGAGCAGCCAATGTACCTTGATAAAAATAGGCTTCGCCATCGAATGGAGCTATTTGCAAAGATTTTGCCAAATATTGTTCGGCATTTTTTAGGTCATTGCGTTGCTGCGACAAATCGCCGAGGAGCGTGTAAAGTTCAGGGGTATCAACGTTCAAAATTTCGGCACTTTGTGCAAAAGCAAAAGCCTCACGGTATTCTTTCATATCACGTAAGATGAGTGCTTTTACATACAAATATTTTCCAACGTTTTGTTTCAAACGATCGGCTCGGTTTATGTCATCAAGGGCTTTTTTTGAGTCACCCATACGATTGAGAATAATGGCACGCTTATAATAATTTTCGGCCAAACTTGGATTACTTCTGATAGCATCGGTTAGGGCTCCGAGCGAGGCGATATTTTGTATACTTTCGGTTTGGAAGGGCGTTGGAGGAATTTTAGAACGTTCACGATTGCCCTGTCCGCAAGCAGATAGGAGAATAGAAATGAGGAAAAAAAAGTAAATTTTATGATTCTTTGGCATCAGATTTAAAGCACGATTGAGCAAATTGATGAGTTTCTGCCCGTTTTTGAGCTAATTTTTTACAAAAATCCGAATTTTTTTTCACAATAAAAACGAATAGCGTTAATTCTGAAACTAATTTAGTAACATTAACCCGAGTATATTTTAGTAATTGCCTAATAATCAACTATTTGCAGCAACCTAAATTCGTTAATTGTCCCAAAACTTCGTTCAAATTGCAATGTAGCCAATTTGGTTTGAAGGGCATATTCCCACCTGCGGGCGTGACAACGAAGTTATGTTCGGTTTTTAAATCGTTTACGGATTCGTTCGACCCACGTTTAAGAGCAGGAGTTAGAGATAGTTTTATTTCAATCGAAACATAAGGTTTCAAGGTTTTCACCAAAACTAAATCCATCTCAGCTCCATTTGCGGTTCGATAAAAATACGGTTGGATACCATCATTTAGTTGCTGTATAATTTGCTCAATCACATATCCCTCCCACGAAGCACCCGCTATGGGCATTTGGGTCAAGTCAGAGAATGACCTAATATTATGCAGATAGTGTAAATTTCCACTGTCACGAATATAAATTTTGGGGCTTTTTACGATACGCTTACTCATGTTTACGAACCACGGCTCAAGTCTTCTAACCAAAAATGCTTGTTCGAGTATATCTACATAACGCTGTACGGTTGTGTGTGAAATTCCCAATGAATTTCCAATCATTGAATAATTAAGCATCGACCCGTGGATATGCGAAATCATTCTTAAAAAATTATTTGTCATTGAAGACTGTCCCGACATTCCGAGATTGGCTAAGTCTTGCTCTACGTAGGTTTTGATAAAATTTTGTTGCCATAAGCTCCAAAAATTATCGGTTGGGGCAAGTAAAGCGTCGGGAAAACCACCTCTCAACCAGTGCGTATTTTCTTGGATATTATTTTGCTTCATTTCAGAATATCCAATTGGAAAAAGTTCATGGTAAGCCACCCTACCCGCCAAGGATTCCGAACTTTTTTGCAAAAAAACTGGGGAAGCCGAACCCAAAAGTATAAATCTTCCCGCAATTCGCTTACGGTCGATCAGCCCTCGGAGTTGAGGTAACAAAGGTAAGCACCGCTGGATTTCGTCGATAATGATAGTTTGGTCTTGGTTATTGTCAAGTACCCAAGTAGTATTATTGACAAGTGTATCATAGTCTTCGGCAATTTCCAAGTCGAAATAAATTGAAGATTTATTCAACTGGGTCATCAAGGATTTTACCAAAGTAGTTTTCCCGACTTGTCTCGAACCCAAAATTCCTACGACTGGAAAAAACTCTAATGATTGCAATACTGTAGATTCAAGCGAACGTTTTATCATTAACCATGTAAATTGAATATTGAATATGCAATTTACATGGTTAATATGAAATTTACAACATTTACTGTTCAATCATTGAGCTTAAACATTTCCAAACCGATAAAAAACACCCAAAGGCAATCGCTTTTGAAAGGCATCTTGCAGGACGAGTTCGCCCATTTCTGGGTTTTGAATTTTGGCGTAATTTTGTCGGATAATCGTTTCGGCAATGACCGCCGAAAAGCCCATTGAGTAGAGATTTAGAATTAAAAAATGTTGTTTTTCGTCCAAAAGTTCCAAACAATTTTTAAGTAAATCGTTTAATCCTTCTTCCAAAATCCATTTTTCTCCATCGGGGCCACGTCCGTAGGCGGGCGGGTCGAGGATAATTCCATTGTATTTTTTACCACGTTTTACTTCCCGTTTGACAAATTTTAGGGCATCTTCAATCACCCATCGAATATCGGTTAAGTTACTGGCTTCCATGTTTTCTCGTGACCACGAAATCACTTGCTTGACAGAATCGACGTGGGTAACGTCGGCCCCGTTTGCCTTCGCAATGAGTGACGCTCCGCCCGTGTAGGCAAATAAATTGAGTACTTTTGGTGCGGAATCACCTGTTTTCATCAAGTTTAGCTTTTCGGCAATGTATGCCCAGTTGGCGGCTTGTTCAGGAAAAATCCCGACGTGCTTAAACGACGAAAGCGAGAGTTTGAAGTTGAGCAAAGTCTTGCCCTGGTTGTAGGGCATGAGCCATTTTTCGGGCATTTTTTTGAGATTATGCCACTCGCCACGCTCTTCGGGACTGAGTTGGTCACGGCCTTTGGTTTTCTTAAAAATGGCCGAAGCTCGCTTTTGCCACTCGTCATCCGAGAGCGATTTATCCCAAACGGCTTGGGGTTCGGGGCGTGCCAATATATAATCTCCGAATCGTTCGAGCTTTTCAAAATTTCCCGAATCAAGCAATTCGTAGGAAGATATATTTGGCGTAAGTAGGTTGTACAAAATGAATGAGTGAGTAAATGAATATTATTTTTAGCGATTAAAACTCCGCTCCCAGTACTTTTGTGAGATAAATAATCTTTTTGGTGTTGGTTTCGGGGAATTGCCGTCGAGATTTTTTACGTTTTGATGCTGGAGCATTGGTACTATTATTTTCTTTTATGACCTCAAATTTAATACGACTTCCGTCAGCAATGAAATAATTATCGTACCAATTTCGGACACTACGATAATTTGGAATGTACTGGGCATTTTTTGCATCGCCATTTTCAGCCGAAAGTTTGTAAACACTCGGTTCAGAAAAATTATTTGCCGTAAAAATCGACAAATTGCCTTTGGCACAAACCGCAACAGATTTTTTCTCATTAATTGCCAAAATATCGTCAATTCTGGGTGAGGTTTGATTCAATTCTATTCGATTTTGGGTAAGTAGATTTCCCTCCAAATCAAAACTTGCCACAAAACCATCAGCATAATTATAGCCCGTTAGCACTTGCTTGGTTTTAGTTCGATTGTTAGTGTTGTTTGAATTAATGTCAAATCCACCGTTTTTTGGGTTATCAGTTGATACGACTTTATAATTAGATTGATAAAAATACCCTCCGAGCGTAACAGTACTTTGAGAAAAAACTGGTAGGGCGGGCAGAAACGAAAAACTGGCATAAATTTTCTTTAATTGCTCACTGTTTAGACTTGCATTATCTGATAAAAGTTTAGCGTAATCATAAAATTTGGTGAGGGTGGTTTTGTCGTTTTCGATTTTTGAAAAATAGATTCCTTTCGTGCCTGTATTTGACTGATAAGTGCCTGTGATAATTTTAGTGGTTGAATCAATGACAGTAATTTTGGCAGTAAGCGGAAAATTCCCTGCGTTAGATTGAATCGCATTTTTGTAAATTAATTTGCCAAGCGTATCGTGTTTGGCATAAACAACGTAGGCATTTTTGATAAACTCACCCCGTTTTTTTTTCTCATTGGCAAATGCCGATTCTTTGACCGCCCAAAGGCTTTCGACAAGGTTAGTTTTAGGCTTAAAATTAATCTGCTGTAATTGTACTTTTCCGATAAGCTCGGCGGAGATAAGTCGGCTCTCATTTTCAATTAAATTTTGCTCAAAAAACGCTCCGCCGTTTTCCTTCATTCCTGCCAATAAAAGTTTGTCTTTTAAGTAAACGTAGCCTTGATCTTGAAAAAACTCCCGAATTTCAAATCCTTTATTTTCAAACTTTCCATCTGTCAAACCAATGATATACAACTGATAATACATTCCTTGATTTTCGCTAAACATAAACGTAATATGTTCATTATCAAGTGTATAATGAACGGGAGGTTTTTCGGCATCAAGAAAAACTTCCGATTCCCAAACCTTTTTAAGGTTCGTGTCAAATCGTGCAATAATGGCTTTGGTGATGTCTTTTTTTACAAAAAGCAACACCCCATTTCGACCCAATGGAATGATTTTTTGCCAAGTTGGACGGCCATTTACCTCAATTTCGATGGTTTGTGGAACACCCGCCGTAGGCAATTTCTCCCGCTGTTCTTGGGCAAAAACTGGATAAAAATTTAGTAATAATCCAAGAAAAATTATTTTATTCATTAATTAGTAAATCAACATTATTTAGGCTGTTTCTCTCAAAAAGTGTAAGTTTTTTTTAACTCAAAATGCAATTTTATTCAAATAAAACACTTTTCTACTGCCCTCGGTGCGGTTGGCGATTCGCTGATAACCCCAAGCCAAAAAATAATTTTGGTGCCAATATTCTATCTCGTCGGTGGCGGTATCTCGTACCTTATCGCCCTCTTTTTGGGTATCAATATCAATCGTTTTTTCACCCTCTACTACTTCATTTCCTTTCACGATTTTACTCGAAAGTTTACCTTTATTACTATAAACCAACGAAATGTCATCATTATCAAGTCTGATTTTTACTTTTTCTTTTAAATCCATACTCTTCACATTGTCGAAACTAAAACTATTGTCCCATACCAAATTACCTTTCAAATCAAAGCCTGCCACAACGGCGTGGGTATATCGAAAACCGTCAAACTGTTGGTTGCCATTTCCGAAACTGCTTCCGTACATCCAAGGATTCCAAGCCCACGAGTTCAATCCGTAATATTGAGAATATCGCATCATATTAATCGAATTGAAACCATACCCAAACGGCGAACCAAAGCCATTTCCGATGAAAGGCGAACCGAAATTATTGTTATTATTTCTAAATTCGGGATAAAAAACCTCGGCAATCAAGATATACTGGTTATCTTTTTGGATAATATCATGCACCAAAACCCTGTAATTTAGCCGCAAATCATCACCACGGTTTTTTTTCTTTTTTATCTTTTTCTCAATTTTCTCCTGCTGCTTGACTGACATAAACTTAAAAAAGTTTTTGAAATCAGTAAAACTGTGCATTTTTACATATTCTGGGTTTTCGCCATCAACTTTGCTGATGTACAAACCCTGCGACATCGGTACGCCATTTGACTGATAGCCCTTGAAGCCGTAATTGCCAATCATTAGCTGTGTGCCGTCGTTGAGGGAGAATAATTTTCCCGTCAATAAGCCCAGTTCATCGGCAGGTTCGACGGTCAGTTGCTCAATAATTTTACCATTTGGGTTGATTCGCTTAACGGCCATGTAGCTCGAACGCCCTTTTTTGACCGAATATGACACAACCAGCAGGTTATTGGCTTCGTCAAAATCAAGCGATGAAATACTGGCGGTGCCTTTGATGCCACCCGCCAAAATTCGGGGTTGCATTTTGGTAAGGTTTATACTCATCAAAACGGGTTCTTCTTTCACCATTCCTGCAAGATAAGCAACTTCATTGAAAACCTTAAATTCGGAAATCTGAAAGCGTTTGATGTTTTCAAAAAAGAACTTTTGCATCAAACCAATACCCGTCGAAACTTTGATGATTTGGTACAAATCAGAATTGAACTTACTGAACAAAAAATAAACATCTCGCCCCTCTTTGTGGTAATCAACGAATGATTGATTTTCTTCTAATTCGCCATTGACTGACCAAGTTTGTAGCAACTGGGCATCGTATTTAGTGATATTGAAACTCGTCTTGCCCGTTTTTGACAAAATAAGCACGCCATCGTCACCCAAAGTAATGACCTGATAAGCCTGATCATCGTTGCGGGCGGCAATTTCAATGCGTTTTACACTTTGTGCTTCGATTTGATGCGTAGTTAGGCTACACAAAACAATAAATACTAAACCAAATATTCGTTTTTTAATGTCCATATCCTTTTGAAATGATGATGTCAAATTCTTCTTTTTTGAGTTGTTGTACCGAAAGCCTCGACTGACGAATGAGCGAAACGTCTTGCAAACGTTCGTCGGATTTGATAGCTTTTAAAGTTACACTTTGGGGCAATTTTTCGACAGGAATCAAATCTACCACCACCCACCGAGTATCATCGGTGGTTGGGTCTTGGTAGGCTTCTCGATGAATTTTGGCGATTCCGACAACCTCAACGCCCTCGTTGGAGTGATAAAAAAGCACCAAATCGTTTAGCTTCATGGCATTAAGGTTGTTGCGGGCCTGATAATTTCGCACCCCGTCCCAGGTACCTACGCCTTGTTTAACGAAATCGTCCCAAGAATATTTGAAAGGTTCTGATTTAACGAGCCAATAATTCATTATTAGATTTTAGAAGATTGATGTATTTTTTTAAAACACAAAATTACAGTAAAAGTGGTACCCATTTCAAACATATTTTAAAAACTAATGCTAAATTACCATTCAATAAGTTATTTAGATTTATTCTAAACAAACAACTCGAATTTGTTATATTTGTTAAATTTTATTAAACCTTATGAAGACGTTTTTACTACTTATTTACTCAACAGCAATTTATTTTTCAACTACGGCACAAACACCCAATATTTTATGGCAACAATCCTACGGTGGCAGCCTATATGACAAAGGAAGCTCAATCATCGAAACCCAAGACGGTGGCTTCGTAGTGGCGGGACATTCACAATCGAGCAATAACGATTTGAGTTTTAATAATGGTGGATCTGATTGGTGGATATTAAAGTTAGACAATATTGGAAATATCACCTGGAAAAAAACACTTGGTGGTAGCGGTGATGATTTAATTCATCAGGTAATTGCGGTAGAAAATGGCAATTTTTTGTGCATAGGAGAAACTTTTTCGACAAATGGAGATGTAACGGGATATATCAATCCGATTGATTTTTGGGTTATAAAACTAAACGCATCGGGCGATGTACTATGGAAAAAATGTTACGGCGGCGATAATCTGGACTGGGGATATTCGGCCTGCTTGACCACCGACGGAAACTATATCATTGCGGGAAGTACCCAATCGGGGTATCCCGAAGTAATCGGCAATCATGGGGACGCTGATTTTTGGGTATTAAAAATTGATACTTCGGGAGGTATTCTTTGGCAAAAAACCTACGGCGGAACTAACCGAGATTACCTAAAGCATATCATCAAAACGAGTGACGGTAGCTACATACTGACGGGAGATAGTTACTCCGCAAACGGCGATGTGGGTATGAATTATGGCGGGCAAGATGTGTGGCTCGTAAAAATTAATAGTGCAGGGCAACTCGAATGGCAAAATACGTTTGGTGGAACGGCCGATGATTTTGCTACCAAAGTGATGGAAGACGAGGCAGGAAATTTCTTGGTAGTTGGAGAAACTTATTCGACTGACTTAGATGCAACCGAAAACCATAGCAATGCAGGAATGAGGGATTATTTCATAATAAAAACCAATAATCTGGGTCAAAAAATATGGGCAAGATGCTACGGTGGGACATCCGAAGAGTACGCCCGCAAAGCTATCCAGACCAGCAGCAATGAATACGTAATTACGGGTGAATCTTACTCAAACGATGGACAGGCTCCCAATAACAAGGGAAGTGCCGACTTTTGGCTCATCAAAATCAAGCCATCGGACGGGAATTTGATTTGGCAAAAAACCTACGGAAGTGGCGGCCACGACGAGCCAACGGATTTAATAATGACGTTTGATAATAATTTTGTGGTGCTGGGTCATTCCTACTCGACCGAAGACTTGGGCGACTTGACCCAACGCTTCGGTGATGATGATATTTGGGTCGTGAAATTATCAAATACTGAATGTATAAAAACATTAACATTAAAGCAAGATATACTTTTCGGAAATCAGGATTTTAAGGCAACTGAAAATATCATCGGTAGTGCCAAAATCCTTGATTCGTATTCAAACATTAAATATACAGCGGGAAACAGTATTACTTTGAAAAGTGGCTTTTCTACGCAATTAGGGGCGGTTTTTGAGGCGAAAATTGCGAATTGTAATTAAAATTTGAATAAAAAAAATCCTATAAGGTCTATAAAACCTTATAGGATTAAGACAGATAAACATTTAATTTATCTCCTTCTTTTTGCCAACATTGATGGCTGGAATCTGATTTTCCAGTACCATTTTATTGAATGCAGGCACATCTTCATCAATTACTTTTTTGAGTTTAGTCGTGGTCAAATCCATTTTTCTGCTCAAATCGTCTAAGGCTTCGTACGAACCTTTGGTCGGTTTGGTATCCGAACTTGACACTACGCTGGCCACACCCGCAATTTTATCATTTAAACGAATCGGATACGCCAATAAATCTTGGGTGGCACGGGCTTTGTTCTGCACGAGCGATTGCTCCAAATCTTCCAAGTTTTTGAGCATTGGCTTAGTCAATTTCTGAAATTTACTTATCAGCGTTGTGTCTTTTACGCTCTTCATATAATCACCAACGGCTTTCTTGATTTCACGCATTTGGTTAATTGACTGGTGATTCTCGTCCAATTTTCTATGAATTTTCATCAATAAATCAAATTGTTCTTTCAATTCAGCATCGGTCGTTGGGTTGCGGGGGTCCTTTCTGATTTCGGCAATTTCTTCTTTTATCAAATTTTTACCCACAATCAAACGAACTTTGTAATTGCCAGGAACCACTTTCGGACCAGTTAATCCGCCCGCCCACATCGGCGATTTTTCTCCCTGAATCTCGGTAGCATCGGCATATCGCATATTCCAAACGAAGCGATTGAGTCCCGCATTGGCAGTTAAGATACCCGACTTCTGAATTTTTGTATCTTCATAAAAATCCTTCGCAGCTTTTACTTCCTCACCCTTTACATCTTTTTTACTCGAATACGTTACGATTGTATCATTACTCATGGTCAAAAATTGCAATTTTACTTCATCTTTCAAAAACTCATTTTTGATATAATAATTTACCAGAACACCATTGGGGGCGTTTTGTCCTTCGTCTTTTGGAACTGCACGACGACCACCACCATCGCCACCTTGCATACGATAAGCATGACGGGGCTTGAACAAATGAATATCGGCCACAGCATTATCTTTGATTTGGTGCAAAGGTGTGAGGTCGTCCAAAATCCAAAAAGAACGGCCGTGCGTAGCCACAACCAAATCTTTATCTCGCTTATGGATTTGCAAATCTCGAACGGACGTTATGGGCATATTGCCACTAATCGGCTCCCAAGTAGCACCATCATCAAACGAAACATAAACACCCCGTTCGGTTCCCGCATAAAGCAACCCTTCTTTGTTTGGGTCTTCCCGCATTACTCTGGTATATTCGTCAGCAGGAATACCCGACACGATGCTCGTCCAAGTTTTGCCATAATCACTGGTTTTGAACAAATACGGTTTTCTATCACCAAACATATAACGGGTGGCGGCCACGTAGGCCTTCCCTTTAATGAAATCGGAGGTATGAATGGTCGAAATCAAGGCAAAATCAGGTAATTGAGAAGTCGGAATCGTGATGCTCGACCAGTTTTTTCCGTTGTCATTGGTGACATGAATAAAACCATCGTCCGAACCCGCCCAAATATTTCCTTTTTCTAAATTCGACTCGGCTAAGGCATAAATCGTGGCATAAATCTCAGCTCCCGTTTGGTCAAGTGTAATCGGCCCGCCCGTTGCTCCCGTAGTTTTTGGGTCGTTTCGAGTTAAATCTGGGCTAATAGTTTCCCAAGAATGTCCTTCATCGTGCGTCACGTGAACGTACTGCGAGGTAGCATACAGGCGAGTGTTATCATGCGGCGAAAACATAATTGGGTATGTCCACTGAAAACGGTATTTTTTCTCACCCGAAGTATGTCCCATATTGTTTTCGGGATACACCATAATATTTTGTTCTTGGTTATTGCTGGCGTTTTGCTTAGTCATATAACCGTCATACGAACCTCCGTAAGTGATTTTAGAGTTTTGAGGGTCAATCGCAATGTAGCCCGACTCACCTCCCGCCACGGGATACCAATCTCTTAAACCAATCGAAAAATTATCGGTTCGGCTCGCTACCCGCACCGTACTATTGTCTTGTTGCGAACCGTAAACGTTGTATGGAAAATCATTATCCAAATGCACATGATAAAACTGAGCCGTTGGAATATCAATATCCGAAAACGTTGCTCCGTCATTAAATGTCACCTCTGCCCCACCGTCGTCACCGATAATAAAGTTATCGGAGTTTTTGGGATTTATCCAAACATCGTGCGTATCACCGTGATGCACACCGAGATTACGAATGGTTTTGCCCCCGTCGGTCGATTTGAAAGAATTTACGTTTAGGATAATCAAACTGTTTTCGTTCAAGGGGTCGGCTTGCAGGTTCATGTAATACCACGGGCGTTGCCACAAGTTTTTATTATCGTTCACGAGTGACCAATGTTCGCCCGCATCAAACGAAGTATAAAGTCCGCCCTTGGCATTTTCAATCATAGCATAAAGTCGATTGGAGTTGGCGGGCGAAACCGTGACACCAATTTTACCGAGCAATCCCTTGGGCATACCAGGTTTTTGGTTGAGGTTCTCCCAAGTATCGCCACCGTCGATTGATTTGTACAAACCGCAACCAACCCCGCCACTACTCATGCTGTGACCGTTGCGGTAGGCTTGCCAGAGGGTGGCATAAACAACCCTCGGATTATTGGGGTCGATGCGTACGTGATACGCTCCTGTACTATCGTTTTTTGCTAAAATATGTTCCCAAGTTTTACCGCCATCTTTACTCCGAAATACGCCACGCTCCTTGTTTGGAGCAAATGGATTACCCACAGCCGCCACATAAACGAGGTTATGGTCTTTTGGGTGCACTTCTATCGTAGCAATGGCATCGGCTTTTGGCAAACCAATACTTCGCCAAGATTTACCAGCATCGGTCGATTTATAAACACCATCACCGTAGCTGATGTTGCTCCGCATATCGGCCTCGCCCATGCCTACGTATATAACGTTAGGGTCAGACGGAGCTACGGCAATAGCCCCAACCGAACTCGACTGGAAAGCCTTGTCGCTGATGTGACCCCAGTTTGCTCCGCCATCGGTGGTTTTCCAAACGCCACCACCAACCGCACCGAAATAATACGTAAGTGGGTGATCGACGTGACCAGCTACGGCCAAAGACCGCCCCCCACGAAACGGGCCAATATTACGCCAGTTGAGTTCGCTATAAAGACTTTTATCAGTTTTTGGACTTGTACTGATGACTGGTTCGGGTGTCGTGGCGGCAACGGTTGCTTTCTTTTTTTGCGAAAAAGCGGCAAAGCAAGTCAAGTACGCCAAACATAGAAAGGATATTTTTTTCATGTTGATGATTGAATTTGTTAAGGTTTTATGTAAAAATAAGTGCAACTTAGTAACAAAACAAAAAAAATAACGAAATTTGTGTTTGCGTTAAAATAACTTCAAATCAAAAAAAGGTTTTTACAATTTATTTTCATTGAATTAGCCTAAACTTTCAAGCCTTTGGCGTTTGATTTGAACACCTCAATTTAAAAAAATGAATTTAATAACATTTACCCCTTCAACTGATTTCGCAACTTTTATAGAAAATTGGTCGCAATTATACGACCCAAACGTAAACTGGGAAGCTAATTATTTCAAGCACATCAAACTTGATAAGCCCTCAACTCACCAAGATTTACTCAAACTCTTCGAGTGGCAAAGTCAATCGGGACTGGGTAAAATTCGTTTGGAAGCCATCAAGGGTAAAATTTACCCGCACCTTGATTATATTAACGATATGAAGTTTGAAAATACGCTTGATATGGAAGTCTTCAACGAAAAATTCTCGGAAGTGGCAGCAGTTTCTCGAATAATGATTCTGCACATCATTAAACCCGAAATTTATCCGCTTTTCGACCTAAACGTACACGTAGCCTATAATTTTATTCACGGAATCGAACTGGCACACAACGATTATCCAATTAAAAGTGATATTCGTATGAAGTTTTACCTTCGGAAACTCCAACCTTTTATTGCATCGTTTAAAGGCGATATTCCAATGAAAAAAATTGATGAAGCCCTCGATACCTTTGGGCAATTAATCAAGCGAAATCCTAAAATAAAAATATAATGTTGCCAAACGATATATCAATTCATTGATTTTTGCCAAATTTGCGAATAAATTATACTTTTAATGACAAGTAACAATCAACTTGACAAAATAACTGATAACCTCGACACCGTTTTTAGAGGTGATGCTTGGCATGGGCCATCGGTGATGGAGTTTCTGAACTCAATGCCGCTCGAAGTAGTCGATGTACAGAAAAATTTCTCGAAACACACCATTTGCCAAATCGTATTTCACTTGACGGCTTGGCGAAAATTTGTTTTTGAAAAACTAAACGAAAACATTCATTACGATTTGGTTGATGAAGAACAAAACTACGGCTCGGCGACTGAAATATCCAAAGATAATTGGCCAAATTTGGTTAATAATCTCAAACTTTCACAAGAAAAACTCTTGGAAAAATTAGGCACTTTTGATGATACGCTCCTCTCTCGGTTAGTGCCTGGGCAAGATTATGATTTTTATAAATTGCTCACGGGGTTAATCCAGCACGATACTTATCATTTGGGCATGGTTTGGGTGCTTTGGGATTGAAGGCAATAGTCGATAGTCAATAGACGGCGGTCGATAGTAACACAAACCGCTGATTATCAGCATGTTATGAGTGGTAATTTTGTTTAACAAACATATTCAACTCCTTATACCCCAAATCGTTAACCTCGAAAATTAACGAAAACTAAAAATATTATGGAAGAAATACAGCAATCAAGCGAACTTGACAGAATCAAAATTTTATTAAATGCTACTTTTCACGGCGGAGCGTGGCACGGCCCTTCGATTTTAGAAAACCTCAAAGGTATCAAACCAAAGGCAGCGGGCAATCGTCAGAAAGATATTCATACTATTGCTGAACTGACATATCACATCACGACTTGGCGGATTTTTGCTTTGAAAAAAATACAAGGCGATGTGGAGTTTTTGATAAAAACCGAAAAACAAAATTGGGGAAATCTGAAAGAAATTGATGAGTTTGAGTGGGAAACCCTACAAATGGAACTTACCCTCAGCCATGATGAATTGATGAGTGCCTTGGACGAAAAAGATGACACATTCCTGTTGGATATTGTACCAGGTGCCGAGTATGATTTTTATACATTGCTCCACGGTATCATTCACCATGATTTGTACCACAACGGACAAATAGGAATTTTGAAAAAATCCGCCCCGAAATCAAGCAAATTTGAAGATGACGACGAGTTCAAAACCAGCAATTATTTTGAAGATGAGTATTGAAAATTAATAAATATTACCAAAAATGCTTGAAAAGATAATTTTCAAGCATTTTTCTATGGTTTCAACCTTCATAAATAGGATATATTATGACAGCCTATTCATACATCAATTCTCCCACCAAACCTTATCGGGATAGCTACTCCCCAGCACCACGGGTTCACCAACCATGGGCGTAGTTAGTTTTATATCAACCGTTACTACTTTTTTTAGTCGGACTATTGGCTCAGTCCAAGCGTGGTAGGCGAGAGCAAATTTACCCCAATGAACGGGCATCAGCACCTTTGCTTTTAGATCTTTGGCGGCCTGAAAAGTTTCTTCGGGCATGGTATGAATCTCGTGCCAATGGACATTATACTGCCCGTTTTCGAGCATGGCAATATCAAATGGGCCGAATTTATCGCCAATCGTTTTGAAATGCGTGTCGTAGCCCGAATCGCCGCCCAAAAAAAGCCGATAGCCGTGCAAATCTAATACAAACGACGACCAAAGTGATTTTCCTCGTACCAAACTTCGCCCCGAAAAATGCCTTGCGGGCGTTGCCGTAATGCTGATTTCTTCGGAAACTTTGTGCATATCCCACCAATCAAACTCAATGATTTTATTTGAATCTACGCCCCAATGTTCCAAATGTTCACCCACACCCAACGACACATAAAACTTTTTAACTTTCGGTAAAAGTTTCGTAATCGTCTGATAGTCAAGGTGATCGTAATGGTCGTGCGATAAAAAGAGCATATCAATTTCGGGCATATCTTCAACTTGATACGTGTTTGCACCTGCAAAGGCTTTCACAAACGAACCAATCGGAGAAGCCGAACCGCTAAAAACGGGATCAATCAAAATATTAACTTCTTTTGATTTTATCAGGTATGACGAATGTCCAAACCACACAATCGTAGGTTTATCGGCTCGTAAAGATTTTAGGTCAGTTTTGATTGATGGAATTGGTTTTGACGGCTCATTTTCTTTCGATTTTGCCAAATAATCAGTCAAAATTTGCCATGAACTTGACCCTTCCGACATAACGGGCGTATAAGTTAAATTCTGAAAACTCCCGTCTTTATAATTCGGTGATTTTAGAATCTTTTCTAACCTCGCTCCCGAAGGATTTTTACCAAAAACGGCTTGCTTCAAAAACAACCAAACACTAACTGAAATTACCAAAATTATACTTAATGACCAGACTAACATTTTCTTCAAAAATTTCATAAAAAATCGGTTTACCGAGTAGTAAACTCAATAAACCGATAATTTAGTTCCTAAAACCACTTAATCACCACATCAAGCAACTTCATCACGGTATTGGTATAAGGTGGGTGAAATAAACTAAATTGAGCAAATTTATTTTCGAGAATTGCTCGTTTATTTGAAAATTCCTCAAAACCGTATTTGCCAAAAGATTTACCGATGCCCGAATTATTAACCCCACCAAATGGCAAATTATCCTGCAAATAATGAATCGTAGTTTCGTTGATAACCGAAGCTCCTGCTGTAGTATTAGCAATGAAATAGTCAATTTGGCTACGTTTTCTACTAAAAACGTACAAAGCCAAAGGTTTTTCGCCAGCAATGATATAGTCGATAACTTCTTCGTTTTCCGAAAATTCAAGAATGGGTAAAATTGGCCCAAAAATCTCCTCTTGCATCACTTTCATTCCGTCGTTTACTCCTTGCAAAAGCGTTGGTGCAATAAAATTATCGACACCGTTTGTACTTCCACCGCCCACAATTTTTGCTCCTTTTGCCACGGCATCGTCCAAATAACCTTTTACTCTGCCAAAATGCCTACTGTTCACAACTCGGCAATAATCGGGCGTTTTTTCGGTATCATTTCCGTACATTTTTGTTAAATACGCATTAGCTTCACTCACAAACTCGGCAGTTTTTGAGCGATGAATATACACATAGTCGGGAGCAATACAAGTTTGTCCATTATTCAGAAACTTCATGGCCGTAATGGCCTGTGCAGCGGCTTTTACGTTGGCGGTTTCGTCAATAATGGTGGGTGATTTTCCACCTAATTCAAGCGTAACCGAACAAAGGTTTTTGGCCGCTGCCGCCATCACAATTTTACCAACGGCGGGACTTCCTGTAAAGAAAATATGGCTAAATTTGAGTTTCAAGAGTGCCGTCGAAACATCGGCATCGCCTTCAACAACGGCAACCTCGTTTCGGTCAAACAACTCCAAAATCATCTCTGAAAGCAACT
The DNA here is from genome assembly GCA_031378715.1 of Emticicia sp. Taxonomy (GTDB): domain Bacteria; phylum Bacteroidota; class Bacteroidia; order Cytophagales; family Spirosomataceae; genus Emticicia. Next base: position 1,333 of record JANNEN010000290.1, on the reverse strand, counting down.
TTGAGGCGTGCGGCACAACTTCCGAAGGCTTCAAAATAACGACATTTCCAGCGGCTATGGCTTGCAAAAGTGGTTTTATGGCCAAATTAAAAGGATAATTCCACGGACTAATTATCAAGCAATTTCCTTTGGCTTCGTGAATAATTTTGCTCACCGTTCCAATCATTTTCAATGGCGTTTCCACGGTTTCGGGACGCATCCAATGCTTCAAATGCTTGATAATGTACTTCGCTTCGCCAACGATGGGCATGATTTCGCTGATTTTTACTTCGGCAGGGTGCTTCTTGTGGTCGGCATAAAGGGCTGCTGCAATGCGGTTTTCGTTGGCCAGCACCCAGTCCATTACTCGCTTGATTTTAGCGATTCGCTCTTTTACACTTGTTTGAGAAATTGCTCTTGCATGAGCTTTTTGGAAGTTAAATAACGCTTGAACCTCCATTTCAATATCGGGCATTACATCAGTTGCTGTCATTATTTTACAGTTATTGTTAGAAATATTAAACAATTTAGTGAAAAAATATAAAAAAACCGCAAGATTTGGCAAATTGCTAAAATTTTTAGATATTCGGGTAAAACTTCTGAAAAGATAAACTAACACGAAATTTCCTAACAAACATAAAATGTCGCTCATCAGTAATAACCTAAAATATTTACGCCGAATCAATGGCTTGACCCAAGATCAATTTGCTCGGCGAATCGGCACTAAACGAGCAAACGTTGGGGCTTATGAAGAATCAAGAGCAATTCCGCCCGTGGATACTCTAAAAATAATTGCCAATACCTTTGGCATAACGGTTGATGATTTTGTAAAAAAAGACATTCGTAAACTCCGTGAAACGCCCGACCTAACTTTTGGTTTTGAAGCCAAACCTATCTATCACACTGAAAGCCTTGAAAGTACATACGAAAAAACGACTTCATCAGATATTGACCCTTTCGATACGCCAATAACTCAGCTACCCGATAACCGTTTTTTTGAAGAATCAAGGCCACCAAAAGATGATTTTGAAACGTACACCGCTCCATCAGTTGGCGATTTGATGAAGAAGTTTTTGGGCAATGAACCCGAAAAAAAAACCGAATATCAGCCCACCGATCGGGTATCGCAAAGCGTTACTTTGAAACCAAGTTTTGAGCGGGAGTCTTACGTTGCTCCAACGCCCCCACCAAGTCAAGCAAGACCGCAAACATTTGATAGTCAGACTATTAACCAAAACATTAGCTTAGTACAACGGTCATTATTTAGTGAATACATTGCCCAAAACACCAATACTTATTTCATAAAAACACTGCCAACATTCACGATACCGACCCTTGCGGCGGGCGAATATCG
>JANNEN010000288.1:0-9300 GCA_031378715.1 Emticicia sp. | reverse complement strand
GAAATAAAAGCAAAATATAAGCAAATGCTTGCCGAAAAAATAGATAAGACTGATCAAAATAATTTTCGTGAGGCTCTCAAAGTAACAACCGAAAGCGAAGACGTACCAGATGATGCCTATTCTGATGGAGCTATGGCCAATTATGCTATCCAACAGTTTAAAAATCAAAAAAATGCTGAACAGCCATTTTTTATGTCTGTGGGTTTTCGTAAACCACATCTACCTTTTGTAGCACCAAAAAAGTATTGGGATTTGTATGATCGTAATAAAATAGAACTTGCACCGTGGCAAAAAAAATCTGTTGATGGTCCCGATGTGGCTTATCATAATGCTGGTGAACTGAGATCTTTCAAAGATATTGAATTTTTGATGCAAAATGAAAACAGTAAAAAAGATGATTTATTACAATTACCAGTAGAAAAACAAAGAGAATTAATACATGGATATTATGCCTGTATTTCTTACTTAGATGCTCAGGTCGGAAAACTCTTAGAAGGTTTGAAAGCGGAAGGCTTGGATAAAAATACCATAATCGTATTTTGGGGCGACCACGGTTGGCACTTTGGCGACCATAGCCTCTGGGCAAAACATTCAAATTTTGAACAAGCCACAAAAGCTCCCCTTATGTTTACCGTTCCCAGTTTAACAAAAGGTACAATTTATACCCAACCTACCGAATTTGTGGACATCTTTCCTACACTTTGCGATTTAACGGGTATTTCAACGCCCGCCTATCTCGACGGCAAAAGTCTTGTTCCTGCCATGAAAGATAATAAAGTAAAAATAAAAGATTATGCCATAAGTCAATATCCCCGTGATGTAAGTACAAAAGACGGCAACAAAATAATGGGATATTCTCTCAGAACAGAAAGATATAGATATACCGAATGGATTGGTTCTTTTTTTACCACCGCAAAACCGTTTGATGAAAAACAAATTGTGGGTACTGAATTATATGACTTAGTCAATGACCCTAACGAAACGGTAAATATTGTCGCAAAATTAGAATCTAAGAAGGCCCTAAAAGTCTTAGAAGAAAAATTGCACAATTACTATAAACAACAGTACAGCACAGCAGGGAAAATAAATTAATGACAGTTCAGAAATGCCTTATTCAAAGGCATTTTTTTAGTCAAATTAATCATTTATCTAAATTCATGAAACAGTGTATTTTTCTCTTTAACGTAATGCTTTGGGCATTTTCGAGCTTTGGTCAAAATCTTGATTTGCCTAAAATTCAGAATTTTGCCGCAAAAAACAGAATGAACGTAATATTCATTTTGTCAGATGACCATCGACATGATTTTATGGGTTTTACAGGCAAAATTCCGTGGCTCAAAACACCTGGAATGGACAAAATGGCTAAACAAGGAGCGTATTTTAAAAATACATTTGTAACTACCGCTTTGTGTTCTCCAAGCCGTGCTTCTATTTTGACGGGGCAATATTCGCATGAGCATACCATCGTAGATAACGTTGCACCTGAGCCTTCCAACCTGATTTATTTTCCGCAATATCTTCAAAAGGCAGGCTATCAAACTTCTTTTTTTGGGAAATGGCACATAGGTTCTGATGATGACCGACCACGAAAAGGTTTTGATCATTGGGAAAGTTTCAAAGGACAAGGAGTATATTACAATCCAGAATTGAATATAAATAATGAACAAGTAAAGTATAAAGATTCAACCTACATCACTGATTTACTTACCGAGCACGCCATAGATTGGCTTAAAAAACGAGAAACTAAAAAACCGTTTTTTCTTTACCTTTCGCATAAAGCCGTTCATGCCCCGCTAACTCCTGCCAAAAGACATAAAAGAATGTATGCCAACAAAAAATACGTATTTCCAGAAACCTATTACCAAACTTTAAATGATGATTATAAAACACTAAAATGGCCCGAATGGGTCAAGCAGCAACGATACAGTTGGCATGGTGTTGATTTTTTATATCACTCTCATCAAAATATTGAAGAAATTGTACAAACCTATTGCGAGACCCTGATGGGTGTTGATGAAAGTGTTCAATCTGTGCTTAACTACTTGAAAGAGAATAATTTAGAACAAAATACAATGGTTGTTTACATGGGAGATAATGGTTTTAGTTGGGGCGAACACGGCTTGATTGATAAACGCCATTTTTATGAAGAGTCTGCCAAAGTTCCATTTTTGGTCTATGCCCCAAGCTTGTTTAAAGGTGGGCAAACCATTACGAAAATGGTACAAAATATTGACATTGCCCCCACTATCTTAGAATTGGCAGGCTTAAAGAAAGCAGATAATATGGTAGGTACATCGTTTATGCAGTTATTAAAAGGGGATAATACAGGTTGGCGAGATCGCATTTTTTACGAATATTTTTGGGAATATGATTTTCCAATGACTCCCACTATTTTTGGTGTCCGAACGGATAAATATAAGTACATTCGCTACAACGGTATATGGGATCAAAACGAGTTATATGATTTGGCAAATGACCCCAATGAAATGTATAATTTAATTGAAAAACCAGAACATCAGGCTACCGTGAAGGATCTCGCAGGACAGCTTTTTAATTGGTTGGAAACTACCAACGGTATGCAAATTCCTTTGAAGCGTACCATTAAAAACCCTTATGGTGATTATCGCCACCCGAAGCAGTATTAAATTCTCAGGATTTTTATAATTGACCATGTTTCTAACAAAGTTGCGTCAATAAATGTTTCTATTTGAAACAATAAAAACCACTTAACCCACGAGCAATGAAAGGAGTAAAAAAACAAAACCTTCCCACAAAAACTTGCATCACCTGCGGACGACCATTCACTTGGCGAAAAAAGTGGGAAAAAGTGTGGGACGAAGTAAAATATTGCAGCGATGCCTGTCGAAGAAATAAGTAATTTTAGAGTAACTCGTCAGCGGGATTCCAGTAATACTTTTTAAGGTCTTTCACTTTATCATTTTCAATGACAACACCTTCACTTTCGAGCAATTCTTGCATCAAATTTCCACCAAAATAATGTTTGCCTGTCAGTACACCGTTACGGTTTAGCACTCGGTGGGCGGGTACGTCAAGCACCCCGTGGCAAGCGTTCATTGCCCAACCGACCATTCTCGCTCCGCCACTACCCAAATATCTTGCGATTGCTCCATAACTCGTAACCCGACCATGCGGCACAAGCCGAACTACGTCATAAATACTGTCAAAGGCATTTTCTTTGGTTTTTGGCATAGTTTACTTTGCTTTTGGCTCTTCGATTTCCTTCGCCAACGTTGCGTACCAAACCTCGCCGTAAGCCCGAATGAGGGGTTCTTTCAGAAATTTATAAACGGGTACGCCCAACTGCTCGCCCAAAGTGCAGGCATCGCTGCAAATCGGCCAACGGTCGTAGTTGAGTGCGTGATAGCTTTCGTATTTTGTAACCCGAATGGGGTAAAGATGACAAGATATTGGCTTTTTCCAGGAAATCTTTCCCGCAAGATAAGCCTGCTCAATGCCGCACTTCAAGGTTTTATTTTCGTCATAAATGGCGTAAGCACATTCTTTATCGCCAATGGTTGGGGTTGAGTAATCGTCTTCCCAATCTTTGATGTACGTTCCTTGCTCCTCAATGGCTTTGATGCCTTCGAGCGAAAGAAAGGGCTTGACTTGCTCGTAAATTTCGTTCAAAATCGGCAATTCCGATTCGTCCAATGGAGCACCCAAATCGCCTTCTACGCAGCAAGCACCTTTACATTTCTGTAAATCACAGACGAACATCTTATCGGCTACATCATCGCTGATGCAGGTATTTTCAATCAAAATCATTGTAATTACCTATTGTTTTTTGAATCAAATACCCACTGCTTTTTTAAATTCGGGTGAGTTGGGCTTCACGCCCGACGCAAAGAAATGCGACACTTCACCTTTTTCGTTAATGACATATTTACAAAAATTCCAAGTTGGTTCTTTATCATTCCAGCTGTTCAAATCTTTTTTGCTCAACCATTTATATAGCGGGTGTTGGTCGCTGCCTACTACGCTCACTTTTTCGAGCATTTGGAAGGTAACTCCGTAGTTTTTCTGACAAAATGTAGCAATTTGGGCGTTTGAGCCAGACTCTTGCCCACCAAAATTATTGGCAGGGCAACCCAAAACTACTATTTTCTCACCAAATTCCTTGTGAAATGCCTGCCAATCGGCGTATTGTGGGGTATAACCACAAGCCGAAGCGGTATTCAAAATCACGACTTTTTTACCTTTATACTTGGTAAAATCTATTGTTTCTTTACCATCGAGCGACTTCATCTTGAAGTCATAAAACGAACCTTTTGTCATAACATTTGTGGGTTTGACGGACACCATTTTCTTGTCAGAAAACAGCATCTTGATTAAACGAAAACTCATAAGACTGGTAACAGTTAAAATTGATACGGTTGCAAAAATAATTTTCTTATTCATGTTATTTTTATGATTAGAGTGAATAAATAGTCCCTACTTACTGATAATTGTTCACTGATAATTGGTAATTGAAATCACATACGATTGGGTACTTCCATGCCTAATAACGCCGTAGCTTTTGAAATTGTTTCGGCAACGGCTTTTATCAATGAAAGTCTGAACTGTTGCTTGTCGGCATCGGTTTCATTCATAATTGAAACTTCGGCGTAAAACTGATTGAAAGTCTTGGCCAAATCGTAGGCATAACTCGCCACAACGGCGGGCGAATACTCCTCCCCTGCTTTCAATACGGCGGCGGGATATTCGCTCAAAATGAATATCAATTCGGTTTCTGATTTTACCAACTCAACCGATTTAACTTGCTGATTGATAGGCACTTGCATTGAATTAGCCTTGCGTAAGATAGAGCAAATACGGGCGTGGGTATATTGAATAAATGGCCCCGTGTTTCCTTGAAAATCAATGGATTCAGCAGGATTGAACAACATCCGCTTCTTGGGTTCGACTTTTAGCAAGAAATATTTTAACGCTCCCAAAGCCAACATTTGGAATAGATTTTCGGCTTCTTCTTTACTAAAATCATCAATTTTGCCTCGCTCACGGGTCGATTCGGTGGCGGTTTCAATCATTTCGGCCACCAGTTCATCGGCATCAACGACGGTGCCTTCACGAGATTTCATCTTGCCCGAAGGCAAATCAACCATGCCGTAGCTTAGGTGATAGCAACCATCGGCGTACGTTCGACCGAGTTTTTTCATAATCGCAAAAAGTACCTGAAAATGATAATCTTGCTCATTGCCCACGACCCAAATAGATTTATCGTTGTGGAAATCACTAAATTTCAAATCGGTTGTACCCAAATCTTGCGTGATATAAACCGAAGTTCCGTCGGAGCGAAGCACGAGTTTTTCGTCCAAACCTTCTTCTTTTAGGTCAATCCAAATGCTTCCGTTTTCTTTTTTGAAGAAAACACCGCTTGCCAAACCTTCCTCAACGACTTCTTTTCCGAGTAAATAAGTATTTGATTCGTAATAAACTTTATCAAACGAAACACCGATTTTTTTGTATGTTTCGGCAAATCCTGCAAAAACCCAAGCGTTCATTTTTCGCCACAAATCCATCGTTTCGGCATCGTTTTGCTCCCATTTTTGCAACATTTCTTGTGTTTCGAGCATCAATGGTGCAGTTTTTTTGGCTTCGTCCTCGGTTTTTCCTTCGGCTACTAATTGAGCAATTTCGAGTTTATAGGCTTTATCAAACTCCACATAAAACTTTCCTGCCAGATGATCTCCTTTAAGATTTAAACTTTCGGGTGTGGCACTATTCCCATATTTCTGATACGCCAGCATCGACTTGCAAATATGCACGCCACGGTCATTGACCAAGCAAGTTTTGGTTACATCATAGCCGCCCGCTTTCAAGATTGCCGCCACCGATTCACCCAAAAAATTATTACGCAAATGCCCCAAATGGAGCGGTTTATTGGTATTTGGTGACGAAAACTCAACCATAACCGACTTGCCGTTGGGAGCGAAAATACCAAAATTAGGTGTTGCCAAAATGCCATTCAAAGTATCAACCCAAACATCGTTTTTCAAGACAATATTTAAAAAACCTTGTACAACGTTGAAGCTCTCAATAAAATCGGTGTTTTCTTGAATAAACTGACCAATGGCATTGCCCAATTCCGCAGGGCTTTTACGTAGCGATTTCACCAAAGGAAAAACCACAAAAGTATAGTTTCCTTCAAAATCTTTCTTGGTTGGTTGCAAAATCACATCATCTTCAACGTTATATAAAGCCAAAAGTGCTTGTTGAATGCTATTTTTTAATGAAATTTCAATGTTCATAAATTGGAATGCTTTGGTTCGATAAACAAGTTGAAAACTTGTACTACTATTGTGCAAAAGTACTGATTTTTGAAAGAAAAATTGGTAAGTCTTACTTAAATTCTGAAACGCCTTAAAATAATATGTGATTTTAAAAGTCAAAAAAACGCCAACTTTTGTCATATTTTTGCGTAATTTGCCTAAATATTCTAAAAGGATATTTGAGTGAAAATACTCTTTTGCGTTGCAAATATTCACTCATTGGCACATTCACTCATTCACTCATTAATTTATGCTCCAATCAATGACTGGTTTTGGCTCGGCTACCGTCGAAAATACCAAAATATCCGTAACTGTCGAAGTCAAATCGCTGAACTCCAAATTTTTTGATATTTACTGTCGAATCCCACGCAATTATTCCGAACGAGAAATCGAAATCCGAACGATGCTCACCCAAGAATTAGAACGAGGCAAAGTCGAATGTATGATGTCAGTTACCCAAAAAGATGAATCGGGAGCGTCCACGACCGTTAATCGTGCTTTGGTAAAAGCCTATTTCAAAGATCTCAAAGCCACGGCAAACGAACTCGGTTTTGAGCCAAGTCCCACCGAATTGCTCCGCATGGCTTCAATGATGCCCAATGCGTACAACACCGATTCGTTGAGCGAAACCGACTCAAAAGCCGAATGGGGTGTGATACAAAGTGCTGTTAATCAAGCGATTACGAAGTGTAAAGAATTTCGTACGCAAGAAGGTAAAAATACCGAATTGAAGTTTGAGGAGTATATTGAAAACATTGCGGGTTTGCTCCGAGGCGTGGAAGAGCAAGACCCCAATCGGATTCCTGTGGTGCGTGAACGCATCGAAAAAGCCGTTGGCGAATGGGCTTCGAGCGAAACTTTTGATAAAAATCGTTTTGAGCAAGAATTGATTTATTACGTAGAAAAATTTGATATTTCGGAAGAAAAAGTTCGCCTAAAAAATCACTTAGAATATTTTATTCAGGAACTACGCATTGCTTCAAATGGAAAAAAACTAAACTTCATTGCCCAAGAAATCGGGCGGGAAGTAAACACCATCGGCTCGAAAGCCAACGATTCGATCATTCAGCGTTTGGTAGTCCAGATGAAAGACGAATTGGAGAAAATCAAAGAGCAAACGATGAATATTGTTTGATTTTTTACTGTTTTTTTTACCACAGAGTGAACAGAGTTGTACCACAGAGGCAACGGAGTTTAGTTAAATATTTCTCCATTACCTCTGTGGTAAAAAAATCATTTGTCGATTTCCGAAAAAGAGTTATTTTTATAACAAAGATAAAATATCCGTTACCTCTGTGGTAAACCTCCTATCCCTCCGTGGTAAAAAACTATTTGTCGATTTCCGAAAAAAAGGTTGTTTTTACAACAGAACAAAATCTCCGTTACCTCTGTGGTAAACCTCCTATCCCTCTGTGGTAAAAAACTATTTGTCGATTTCCGAAAAAAAAGTTATTTTTACAACATATTCCAAAGAAAATATCGTGTTTTTGCACGATTCCAATATTTAATTTAACCAAACTTACAAGTTTAACTTATGAGCCAAATTGTTAGAGTACACGCCAGACAAATTCTTGATTCAAGAGGAAACCCAACCATCGAAGTTGATGTATTGACCGACAACGGTTATATGGGCCGTGCCGCCGTACCTTCGGGAGCTTCAACGGGCGTACACGAAGCCGTAGAATTGCGTGACGATAATCCGAAAATTTATCAAGGAAAAGGCGTTTTGAAAGCCGTAAAAAATGTAAATGATATAATTGCCAATGAACTTTTGGGGGCCAATGTATTTGAACAGAATCTGATTGACCAAATCATGATTGACCTCGACGGTACGCCAAACAAAGGAGTTTTGGGAGCAAATGCAATCTTGGGCGTGTCATTGGCAGTAGCCAAAGCGGCGGCGTTCGAGGCGGGTTTGTCACTTTACCGCTACTTGGGTGGCGTAAATGCCAACACATTACCCGTGCCAATGATGAATATTATCAATGGTGGTTCGCACGCTGATAATTCAATTGATTTTCAAGAATTTATGGTTATGCCCGCCAAAGCCGAGTCGTTTTCGCACGCTTTGCAAATGGGAACCGATATTTTTCATAACTTAAAGAAGGTACTGAAAGCAAAAGGTTACTCAACAAACGTTGGTGATGAAGGCGGTTTTGCTCCAAATATCAAGTCGAACGAAGAAGCAATCGAAACGGTTTTGGTTGCCATCGAAAAAGCTGGTTACAAAGCGGGCGAAGATGTTTTCATCGCCCTTGACCCTGCCGCCTCGGAATTTTATGACTCGACAACTGGACTTTACACATTCAAAAAATCGGACGGCCGACAGTTAAATTCTATGGAAATGGCTGGATATTGGGCAGACTGGGCAAACAAATACCCAATTATTTCGATTGAAGACGGCATGGCCGAGGACGACTGGGCGGGTTGGGCCGAGCAAACCCGTTTGATTGGTAGCAAATGTCAATTAGTGGGTGATGATTTATTCGTAACCAATGTAAAACGCTTGCAGGAAGGAATTGACAAGGGAATAGCGAATGCTATTTTGGTGAAAGTAAACCAAATTGGCTCATTGACCGAAACAATTAATGCCGTCAATTTGGCTCACCGCAACAAATATAAATCTATCATGTCGCACCGTTCGGGCGAAACCGAAGATTCAACGATTGCTGATTTGGCAGTTGCTTTGAATACAGGTCAAATCAAAACTGGTTCGGCCTCACGCTCCGACCGTATGGCGAAATATAACCAATTGCTACGCATTGAGGAAGAGTTAGGTAGCTCGGCACATTTTCCAGGATTGAAGTTTTGATTTAGTCGATAGTTTTTAGTCAATAGACCATTGTTCAGTAATCAATAATTAATTGGAGTGTCATTGCCTAAAATAGGTTGCCCTCAAAACAGGACAATCACATGAGCAAAGATGATTTAAAATCTAAGAAAAGTACAAATCTGAATATCCGTCCAAGGCGAGTATTCAGTACTGAGTTCAAACGCCAAAAAGTAGCCG
>JANNEN010000286.1:0-21279 GCA_031378715.1 Emticicia sp. | reverse complement strand
CGGCTACTTTTTGGCGTTTGAACTCAGTACTGAATACTCGCCTTGGACGGATATTCAGATTTGTACTTTTCTTAGATTTTAAATCATCTTTGCTCATGTGATTGTCCTGTTTTGAGGGCAACCTATTTTAGGCAATGACATCGGGTAGCTATGGACTACAGACTATTGACCATGGACTATTTTCCCACCCATTCGTTAATTTTCTTATCATACACCAGCCTTTCGTCGGGCCATTCGATGTAGTGTTTCATGGCTAAATACTTGTTGAGATTTCCCGTTTTTACTAACTCTTGAAATAGAAATTTGCCTCTTTCTAATACAATTTTTTCTTCTAAATGTGGTGTGTTTATTATTTCTTCAAAGTCAATGGGCATCAACGAGTTTTTTTTCAATTTAAACTTTCCGAGTACACCCCTGCGATATTTTGTACTATTCCCCACGGGGCGAATCAGGAAAAAGTAATGCGTGCTATCGTTAGTGATTCGGTAATCTTGAATCGAAAATTTGGGCAAACTCTTTACGTAATATTCTCTAAACTGCGGCTCGAAGCGAGTAGCGTTACTGGCGTAAGGGGCTTTTACGTAAACGTAAGTAATGATATTGGTGAGCAAAGTATCTCGCTCGCTTTTGCTAAAATACTTACTCGTTTTATCTGATTTGCTGGTGCAGGATAATATTGAAAAGATAATCAATATCAAATAAATGTATTTTTTCATAATTGGTGTTGGTGTTATAAAACAATGGCACGACTATAAAAGCCATGCCATTGTTCTGAATATCAAAGCAAATTACTTCACATACTTAATCGACTGTGGGTTAAATTCTGACCAAGTCTTTGTCCAATCAACATCTTTGAAGGCTCCTACGAAATCGGTTTTATCAAAAAATGCAGGTAGCGTTGTTGGCAAAGCTGAACCAATCAATGACTGGGCGGTACCCGTTGTCAAAGTGAAAGTTGGTGTTCCTGTGCCGAATAATGTTTGGCTAATACCCGTCTGTGCTGTTGTGGCCAAAGTTTTGTTGCCTTTCAGGGCATTGAACCAAACCGTTGGCGTAACTGTACCAATCAAAATTGGTGTTAGGGCTGCAACTTGCTCAACATCTGATACTGCAAAACCTCTCGGGAGTGTTGCAAAGCCCGCTCCGAAACCGTTTGTTCCCCAGCCTTCAACGCCAGCCAAGACTACGTTTTCTAAAACGATTTCGCCTTTTTCAGCATTTACTTTCGCACCACCGTTCGCACCTCTTTGGCTATCAATATAGACACCATTCGGGTAGCCTGTGATGAATGTATTGTAGATTTTTAATTTGTTGTTTCTTCTCAACTGAGCTCCATTCTGAAACTGAACGTTGATTGAAGTTTCGGCTCTGCCTTTTGCACCAATGATTGAGATATTGGCAAATGTTCCCGAAGTAAATGGCGTATTGGCCGAACCTTGGCCATCGTTATCGACCTCAAAACCATTCGAGCCAGACTGGTCAGCTTGGTTTGCTCCACGGATACCGATACCATATTGTACGTTTCCACTAAAACCGTTATCGACATCAAAATCATCATCTAATCCACGATACGCAATTAAGTATTTTGCGTTTACGTTTCCACCAAACCACTCAAACGAATCGTCCAAACCGAACGATGCTTGTAAGTAACTCATCGTAGTACCACTACCAACCGAACCAAAAGTAAATGAATTAACTTCTTGATTTGGGTTAATCGGAACACCTGCGTACTCAACACGCACGTATCTCAACGAGCCTGAGTTGTCATCAGCAATAGTACCACCGTGGAATCCACCATACTGACCTTCCAACTCACGGTTTGCTTTATCGTCTGGCAAGTTGTTCACAGCTCTACCGCAGATAACTAATCCACCCCAATCTCCAGCTTCTTTCTCGCCGGGGTTTCTTTCTGATGTCATCACGATTGGTTTCTCGGCAGTTCCGTTAGCAATGATTCTGCTTCCACGTTGCACAACCAAAGTACCTTTCGTCGCACGATCACCAATGATAAGTGTACCTGGCTCAATGGTTAATACACCAGTTTTTGTTACCGTTCCGAAAACATCTTCTTGACCCACACGTACAAAACCAACTAATTTATAAATCTTGTCAGCCGTCCAAGTTACGTTTCCTTCTAAGTTTCCTTTTACTTCCACGATTGGTGTTGGTGGAACGGCCGTAACCGTTACGGGAATCGTAGTTAAGCCAGATGATTGGTTAGCATTGTCTAATACCTGCAACGTAAAGTTTACGATTGTACCAGCGGCTAAGTTTTCAACGGTGTACTCTTTGGTGTAAGTTGCCGAAGTTTCGCCAGCAAAAGTTTTTGAATCGAAGGCCGCACCGTTTTTCAAAACCGTTACAGACTTCAAGCCACCAGGAGCCGAAATTGTAGCAGTTAGCATTACTTTGGCGTTTGGTACACCCGAAAGTGCCGCACCTGCCGAAACTGTTGGAGCAGGAACTACCACTGCCTCTTCTTCGCAAGCAGTGAATGTAAATGTTGTCATTAACAACAACACTAACATTTTTGCAACATTAAATTTCATTAATTTCATTGTTTTTTTGTTTTATGAATTTGGAGTTATTAAAAGGACTTATTTTTTGTTGAATGTGTAAGCGATTCCTAATGAGTAAACTCTTCCCGAGCGAAACGACTGAATGATTTGGTCGGTGTCGATGTCAAAAACGTTATCTTGGTTGCCATCTTGTAGCACTAAGTTTCTTGCATTTAGGAGGTCGGTGATACCACCTTTCAAGATTAAATTTTTGCCAATTCCCTTCGAGAAAGTTATATCAACAACGTTTCTTGGCATTTCGTACCAGTCGGGATATTGAAAACCATAGTTGTTTCCTACGGCATAAATACGCTTGCCGATGACGTTGTAGAGTAAGTTTATCTGTAATTGTTTCTTGGTATCGTTATAACCCAAACCGCCATTGATGACATAAGGCGACTGCCCTTGCAAGGGGCGATTGTCGGACTGATTGGCAGCGATGGCGTCTGTAAGTTTTACTCGACTGTAAATAAATGCAGCGTTGAAAGTCAAGCTCATTTTGTTCAAAAACGGCGATTTTGTGAGATTTTCCAACGATTTGCGGGCTTCTAACTCAATACCTGTGCTGTATGCACTGGCAGCATTCTCAAAACTTAGATTCGGGTTTGAACCATTGGCAAAAATCACCTCAATCGGATTAGTAAATTTCTTGTAAAAACCCGCAATGCTTATGATTTCGGCAGGTGTTGGATAAAATTCATAGCGAAAATCAAGGTTTTGCACTTGGGCATTTTGCAGGTTTGGATTTCCTGTGATGTTACGGTTATTCACAAAATCATAAAATGAGAATGGAGCAATTTCACGAAACTCGGGGCGGTTCAACGTTTGTCCGTAGGCAACTCTAAACAACGATTTTTCTGAAAGGTTATAAGTGATATTTGCCGATGGTAAAATGTTTGTTCTGGCGTTATTATAGTTTATTGGATTGTTTACTAAGTCATAACTATCCAACTTTTGAGTATTATTTTCAACCCTTACACCAATAATTGCATTCAGTTTTTTGGTCAAAGAATAATTTCCTGACGCATAAAATGCTAACATATTATTCTTGGCGGTATATGAATCGTTCGGATTTGTTTGCTCATCAATTTTTACACCAGTCGTAGAATTGATATTTCCAGGAGCAAAGATTTGTTCGATGGGTAGTTCTCCAATGTTAAACTTTGAGCTATTAGCCTGTACATAACCCAAATTTCGGGCATCGAACTGGCGGTTTTTTAATTCATAAAACGCACCCAATTTCAACTCCAATTCTTTATTATCTTCTTTTTGAGCGGCTTTCTTGACCATTATTTTTTGCACCAAATTTACGCCACCTGTGTAGGCATCTTCGGTCATTTGAATATTGGTTCTACCCAAGTTGAAAGTCTGGGCCGATCCCTGCGGTACGAGTAATATTGGTGTTGTGCCGTCAATGTTATATCTAAAACGCTTATAATCAGGTTGGTCACGAAACGAAGTATTGTAGCCAATCACCCAATCAATATTTGTTTTGTCTTTCACGAGGGTATGCTTGCCAACTAATTGTCCTGAATAAATGCCACGATACACTTGGTCGAACGAGCGAATATTCCAGTTATTACCAGTATCAAAACCACTACGGTTCACAAACTGCCCGTTGCTCATTTGATTAAACAAGTTTTTTAGTTCAATCGTGTTGTTATCGTTCAATCTAAACGCCCAGTTGTGCAACACGCCCAAACGAATGGCATGGGTATATTGCTTGTCCGAAAAGTTGAAAACTTCGCCCGCTTCGCCATTTCTTGCAATCTGACTAAACTCAAAGTCATTGCGTTGCATATCGAAGTTTGTGTAAGACTTACTGTAATTTACGGCCGAGAAATTTCCGATACGTAAACCACCTTTCTGAATCCTGAAGCCACCCGTGAGCGAAACCCGTAGGTCGGGTATGGCCGTTGTTTGGAGCGGAGTCCAGTTGTTTCTGAGTGATTGACCGATTTGAGCCAAACGCTCCGCACCTGCACCGTTTATTTCGTTTTTTGTTGCAGGAAAAAACTTTGGTAAAGCACTGTATCCATCATTGAAGCCCAAAGAATAATTTTTTCCGTGCTGTGGCTCGAAGAAATCCTTGCCCGTTGTGCCTTCACGGTACGAACCACCCAAATCGACGGTCAAGAAATTTTGGTCAGGAATACTTTTCGTAAAAATCTTCACAACACCACCCGAAAACTCGGCGGGAAGTTCGGCCGCAGGACTTTTGAAAATTAATATTCGGTCAATTTGATTACTCGGAATGATGTCAAACGAAAACGAACGTACATCGGCTTCCATACTTGGCGTAAATACGTTATTTAACATTACTGTGTTGTAACGCTCATTCAGACCTCTGATATTAATGAAACGATTACCAAAAATCGTTACGCCAGGTACACGCTTCACTACCTCGGCGGCGTTGCGGTCAAGAGTTTTTCCGATTTGTGCTGACGAAATACCACTCACGATCATTTGGGAGGCCTTTATTTCAGAAATCACCGAAATTTCAGTTCCCGTGATTCGCTGACCTACTACTTTTACTTCCTGCAACATCACTTTATCTTCTTGCAGTGTAGTGTTTATTTCCAGAACTTTGTCGGCTTCGACCGTTATTTCTATTTCTTTGGTTTTGTAGGAAACGTACGATATGATAACTTTTTGCTTGCCAACGGGTACTTTCGAGAGGGAGAAAAAACCGTTAATATCAGTAGCGGCTCCCATGGTTGTATTGCCTATCTTGACGGCAGCACCGATAATATCTTCGTCGGTTGCGGCATCTTTGATTGTGCCACGAACAACGCCGCTTTGAGCAAAAGTAATGAATGAAAAGAAAAGGAAAAGGAAGGTAAATGCAGTTTTTGACTTGAAGTTCATAAGATTTATTGGTGTTTTTGATTTCGAGTGCAAAGGTCGGAGTCTAATATTAACTTAATGTTAAGTCAATGTTACGAGTTGGTTATGATTAGCGATGCGTACACCTTTACCTGATGTTATTTTTTTGTAGAAAACTTATCAGTTCTTGTGGCTTGTCGGTTTGTAAAGCCTTGATACCCAAGCTCATAGCCTTTGCCCAAGTGTCTGCGGTATCGTCTTCGTTTAGGGTATCAAGCCAAATTGGGATATTGATTTCGAGTAGTTTTTCAACAACTTCTTTGGTGTAAACTTTTGGTGTACCATCTAAAATCGCAACGGGAAAACTCAGCGTAAAGGCTTCAAATTCAAAGGGTGTTTTGATATTTGAAGACGGACTCGTGATTACGGGAACAGTGGGAACGAGTTTTCGCCACTGATAAACCTGTTGTGGAAGGCAATAAATCACCACTCGCTCACGCATTTGGTATTTATCCAAAAGGCTTACTATTTTTTCGGGGTCAGCATCTTTTATATCCAAATACAGATTTATTTTGCCCTTAGCTTCCATCAAAAAACTCGAAAACGTGGGCGGATTGATATTTGTACCTTTGATTTTTAAGTTTCTAAAATCAATCGTTGATAGCTCCGAAATCTTGCCTTTGCCGTCGGTCGTGCGTTCGATATTGGCATCGTGCATCACCACAGGCACGCCTTCGAGGGTGGTACGAATATCAACTTCTACGTAATCAACGCCAATTTCTATGGCTTTGCGGAGTGATTCAATGGTGTTTTCGGGAACGTCAGCATGAAATCCTCGGTGAGCAATAACAATGATACTGTTTTTGGTTTTCGGAAAAATGATTTTTGATTGACAAAATACCACACTCGGAATGACCAAGAGTAATATTTGAATGTGGAGATGTTTCATAGTGGTTGGTGTTTTTTTAAAGCACAAAATTACTATTTGCTCATCTCGTTTCATGGAGCAATTAGGTTATGATATTGTTAAGTTTGATTCGCCCAAACCTTTAAGTTCTGTGCTGAACACGAGTTTTCGTAAGTATTAATTACAAAAATTACCTATGATATTTATCGTTTTTTATAAATATTACCTATGATATTTTAAGTTTTAATATAAATATTACCTATGATAACTTATTTTTATTATTTTTGTGATTAAAAAAGCGTAGTAAGTATGATAAACAGAACGTTAAACGATTTCTTAATTCGTTGGAAAACTTCTTCCAATAGACTTCCTTTGATATTGAGAGGGGCAAGGCAGGTTGGCAAAACGACACTTATCAATGAATTTGCCAAAAACTACGGCCAGTATTTGTATTTCAATTTGGAAAAAACCGAAGATGCCAAACTTTTTTCTAATTTTCTGACACTTTCAAGTTTGGTTCAGTTGCTTTTTTTATCAAAAAATCTGACTTATGAAGCTCAAAAGAGTACATTAATCTTTATTGATGAAGTGCAGGAATATCCAGCCGTTATTGAGCAACTTAGGTATTTTCATGAAGATTTTCCGAGCCTTCATATTATAGTGTCTGGTTCGTTACTTGATTTTGCTCTTACAAAAATCGAAAAAGTACCCGTTGGCAGAATAGAATATGCCGAACTTCACCCGCTTAGTTTTCGAGAATACTTACAGGCAAGCAACAAATGGGCGATAATCGAAAGATTGGATAAAGATTTGCCGCTTTCTAATACTTTTTTGCCGCTAATATTCAGTATTTTCAATGAATACGCCATGATTGGGGGTATGCCGATGATTGTTAATAATTATCTGGAAGAAAAAAATTTAGTTAGAACAAAAGAGTTGCTCAATGCCATCACCGAAGCCTACAAAACCGATGTGAGTAAATATGCCAAAAACCAAAATGAGGCAATAATCATCAGACAGATCATTGACGTAGTGCCATTTTTGGTAGATGAAAGAATCAATATGGCTAATTTTGGTAATTTGAATTTCAAGTCGAAAGAAATCAAAAATGGCTTAGTACTTTTGCAACAGGCACGCCTTTTAGAACTCGTGTATCCCACCACGCAAACTCAGCCACCCATCATCAATGATTTTGCCAAACGCCCCCGATTGCATTTTCTTGACATTGGTTTGCTCAATTTTCAGTTGGGTCTGCATCAGGCGTACCTCACCGTCAGCGACCTCAATCATCTTGCAAAAGGCAGTTTGGTGCAGCAAATTGTGAACCAAGAAATCAAAGCTCAAAATTACCTTTCTACGCCCAATAAAAGTTTTTGGGCCAGAGATGAGAAAGGTACTTCATCGGAACTGGATATTATTTACCCTTTCCAAAATCTGCTGATTCCGATTGAGGTAAAGTCGGGAGCTACGGGTACGCTACGCTCGTTGCATGAGTTTATGGACAGGTGTAACCATGATTTTGCCGTTAGAATTTATGGTGGAGAACTAAAAATTGATGAAATATTTACCCGAAAAGGCAAAAAATATAAATTACTCAATCTCCCCTATTTTCTAAGTGGTTGGCTTGACCAATATTTAGATTGGTTTTTGAAGGGAGCGTAAAGTAATGTTATTTTTGCACCAAATTCTTCAAACAAAAATATTATTGCAATTTTTGAAATAACTTTGAGAAAAAATTCTCTTCACTGTCCAATGGAAATCATACACGAAAAAAACCTCGGAACGAAGCAAAAAGCACTCCGTATCAACATGAACAAGCAGATATACGGCTGCTTTGCTGAAATAGGGGCGGGGCAAGATGTGGCCGCTAATTTCTTCAAGGCGGGCGGGGCTTCCAACACCATCGCCAAAACTATGTCGGCTTATGACATGACTTTTTCGGACGCAATTTATGGGGTCATGGAAAACGGTCGCTACGTCTGCGAGCCTCGACTGATGAGTATGCTCGACCACGAATACAGCTTGCTCATTGAGCGTTTGGGCGAGAAAAGGGGCGATAATTCCACGTTTTTTGCCTTTTCGGACACCGTGGCGGCACTCAACTACCACAAAAATAACGATGCCCACGGCTGGATGGGCGTACGGTTTCAGCTTACGCCGCACGGGGCTTTCAACGATATTATCCTGCACGTAAAAATGCTCGATAACGATAGCGTGCTGCAACAACAAACCCTCGGAATACTGGGCGTAAACCTCATGTACGGCTGCTATTTCTATAACCAAGACCCCGAAACGTTGCTTTTGTCGTTGATGGACGATTTGGCCAAAGACCGAATCCAGATTGATATGATTCGCTTCGAGGGGCCAGACTTTCAGCACGTTGATAACCGACTGATGAGCTTACATTTAGTGAAGTACGGTTTCTCGGATATTGCCCTTTTTGGAGCCGATGGCGAGAATCTGCAACCCTCCGAAGTGCTTTTTCGCAAGCACGCTTTGGTGTTGCGGGGGCGGTTTCGTCCGCTCGTTAATGTACACTTGGATATGCTCGCCAACGGAAAAAAACAGTTTATGCGAGAAGCCGATGTTGATAAGGACAAAGTTGTGGTGATTTCTGAAATTACACTGCAAGGTTTGCAACAAGCCGATGCTGAAATCGACGAAAAAGATTTTCTCGACCGAGTGGATATTCTCTGCTCGATGGGGCAAATGGTGATGATTTCTAATTACCAAGAATATTATAAATTGGTGGCGTATTTGTCGAAACTCACCAAGTTGAAGATGGGTTTAATTATCGGCTATCCAAACTTGGAATATATTTTTGAAGAAAGTCATTACAGAGATTTAGATGGCGGAATTTTGGAGTCTTTTGCCACACTTTTTAGCCGAAACCTCAAACTTTTTGTTTATCCAACTTACCAAAATAGCCACATCATGAACTGTATGCGATTCACCCCGCCCATGCACTTGATTGATTTGTACCGCTATTTGATTGCCAATAATAAAATCGAAGACATTCATCATTATAACGAAACAAACCTCAGTATCAACACCAACAAAACCCTCGACCTCATCAAGCAAGGCGAAGAGGGCTGGGAAGAAAACGTACCCGAGGAAGTAATAAAGATGATAAAAGACCGTTGTCTGTTTGGTTTTCCGTGTGTGATTATTCCCGAAAAACAAGCATAATGTCCAAAATAAAAATGAGCCATAAAATACTGATTATCAGCATATTAGTTTTATTTCTAAGCCGTTCTTTTGCCCAAGAATCGCCCAAAGTTATTTTACCTGCGGGAAAAGAATGGACGCAACTAAAAGAAGGCACAGAGGTAGCTTTTGACCTAAAAATAGAAGGGCGAAACTGTGAAAAATTCAGATTTTCGATTCCGCAAGGCAAGCTCGAAGGTATGGCTTTTGACTCCCTTGGACGTTTTACTTGGACACCTCCGTACAGTTTAGTAGATAGGCTTGATTCGTACCGATTTCAGCAAGTGATTTTTGAGGCAAAGTGCGACTCAACCAATGAAAGTGTTTCATCAAAAGTCGAATTTCGTATCCAGCATACCAACCGCAAGCCAACGGTTCGGGATTTGAAACCGTTTTATGTGCAGTACAATACCAGTAATGTCTATAAAATCGACCGTGATTTTGTGTATGACGAAGACACCGATCCGATTGTTATCATTCCGTCGTTTGAAACAATGCCCGAGGGTATGAAAATGACCTCGCAAGGCGAGATTTCGTGGTCGCCGTCACTGACCCAATTCAAGAAACTAAAAGAAAAAACGATGGACGGCAACCCGATTTTTTTGGAGTTTTATGTCGAAGATCAACCCGCTAAAACTCAAAGTAAAGGTCGCCTGAAAATCGAAGTTACGCAGATTGATTTACCCCCCGAAATTGTGGTTGTACCACGGGATAATATTTTTAGGTTGCGAGAAAACCAAACCGTCAATATTCGTTTTTATCTATCCGACCCTAATGGTGATGATGACGTGCAAGAATTTGATTTTTTGACTGATAATCAGCAAGTTAGCCGAACCTCACTCATCAAGAATACGGCAAATCAGTACGAGTTTACGTGGCAGCCAACCTACGATTTTGTGAAAGACCCGCTCGATTCGCTGGCATTTAGCATTGATTTTTTTGTGTTGGATAAAACAAAAAAGCGTGATGTAAAAACGATTAAATTTATCGTAAAAAATGCCATTAACGAAACCGAAGCAAACCTAAAATTATACAATCTTTATCGAGGAACGCTGCTGCGGGGCTGGGAGCTACTCGAACAAATGAAGGAGAAAGAAACCGAACTAAAAAAGCAATATAGCAAAGCCCGAAAAGGCAAGAAAAATCGTTCAATTATCAATGCTTCGTTGGGAGCAACCACGAGTTTATCTTCGGTTTTTGTGCCAAAAACTAAGCCCGACCAACAACGCCTGATTTCAACCCTGGGTGGCACAACGGTACTGACCATCGGCACGCTCGAAGCCACGGAAGTGATTGGCCGCTCGATGAAAGATATTATTGATAGGCTCAATTATATCATCGAAAAAAAGAACGAATTGCAAAGCAAAGGTGATATTTTTGCCCGTGATTTTGCCCTAAAATCTTCCCGCCGAAGCCCCGATTTTATCCGAAAAGTAGATGATTTTATGAATGCCATGAGCCTTAAAGGACTCGTAGTATTGGATTTAGATGCCGCCTGGGAACCAAAAAACAAAGCCACCGACGATAACATCAAAAAGGTTTTTAAGGATTTTAGTGGGGAATAAATATGTTGTCAGTGGGGACACTGACAACGGTAAAAAATGATATATTTGTCAATCAAAAAAAATATACAAAAATGGTTGCAGAAAAAATAAAATACCGCACAGGTACAATGACAAAATCACCATTCGATATGGACGATGCTGAATATAAAATTTGGCAAGAAAAATGTAAAGTTGAGGTCAGAGAATATTTGTTTTCCATCGGTCAGCCTTTGGTGTATTATATTGATAACCAGACAGTTATAGAATACAGCGATGGTAAAATTGAATATAGAAAATGAACATTTACATAATTGCAGGTCCCCCAGGTATTGGAAAAAGTACCGCAGGTTCAAAGTTTATACCCCAAAAGACAAGCGTAATTGACCATGATTTGGCGGCTTATCAATACAAAAAAGAGGGCTTTACTGACTACAAAGAAATGGGAGTAATGAGCGGCAATGAGCAAATTCGTGCCAATCTTTTTGCAAATAAAGATTTTGCCTTAGAATTAAATTTGGGTTTTCAGTCGCACTACGATTATCTCAAATCATTGGCGTATTTTGACCCAAGTAATAAAGTGTATCTTGTTATGTTTTTTACTGATTCATTAAGTTTATGTTTGAAAAGGGCAAACATAAGACACGAAAGCGGCGGACATTTGGTAAAACCCGAAATTGTTACTGAAATGTACAATAGTACAATTCCGCTTTTGAAAGAAAATATTGCTCTTTTTAAATCAATGAGATTTATTGATATTACCAATGAAAATATTTCAATAGTTACTGCCAATAACCTTCCAAATTGGCTAAAAAACACCGACTTGACGAAGTATTTGTAGCTCCCGTTAATGTCCTCACAAACGATTGACAAATCTTACATCCGCATCAACGCCACATAAGTCTCAATTCCATTCCAAATATTTTGTATTCTGATGTTCTCGTTTTCGGCGTGTTGGTTGTTGTCGTGATTGGCAATCGGAACTGTGATTGTTGGCGTGGCTAAATGCTTCTCAAACAAAAATAACGGCAAACTTCCGCCCAAAGTTGGCATCAAAACTACCTCTTCGTTGGTGCTGGCTTGCACGGCTTTTATGACGTTTTGGGCAATCGGTAAATCCATTTTTGTACGTTGGGCATTATAACCTTTTTTGGCTTGTATGCGTGCAATGAACGGGTACTTCATGCGTTCTTCGTCGGTAATACTTTCGTTTTGCGTAACGTAGTAGCCCTGTGCTTTGATATGTTCAATCACCTTTTGGACTTGTCGTTGGGCATCGTTACCCAAAACCAAGCGTAAATCAAGGGCCGCCGTTGCCGAAACGGGTATCACATTGGCCGCCATTTTACCCACATTGGCACTCGAAATTCCGTTGATGTTGAGCGATGGTAAATTTATCAATTCGACCAACGATTTTCCGCCACCTTCGGCACGCATGAAGCCCAATTCGGCTTGCATTTGCTCATCAACCGACGGGACTTTGGCAATCGCTTTTTTCTCAATTTCGGTAAATGGCGTTACATCATCATAAAAACCTTTTATCAGCACCCGCCCGTTGTCATCTTTCATCGAAGCTAATAATTTTGCCAAAAGCATCGCAGGATTGGGTGCCCAGTTGCCGTAATGTCCACTGTGCAATGGGCGTTTTGACGCATAGACTTTTACCTCCATACCAACATCGCCCCGCACACCAAAAACTACCTGTTTCTTGCCCGACTGATGCACGGGGCCATCACAAATCACCCAAAGGTCAGATTTGAGTTTGTCTTTGTGTTTTTCCAAAATTTCTGAAAGGTGTGTTGAGCCAGCTTCTTCTTCTCCTTCAAAGAAAAACTTGATATTTACGCTTGGCGGAATACCTAATTTTGTCAAAACCTCGTAAGCTGCCAAAATCGAAAACACGCCTGCTTTATCATCTGAGGCACTTCTGCCGTAAATTCGCCATTCGGGATTGATGCTTTCGCCCGTCTTTGGTGCAGGAATAATTTTGCCGTTTTTTTCGAGCGAAGCGTCTAAAAATACCGATTTGAAAGGCTCAATTCCCTCCGCCCATTGGCTCGGATTGACGGGCTGACCATCATAATGGGCGTAAAAAACAATCGTTTTTGTGGCATTTGGCACATTTACTTCACCAAAAATCGCTGGTGGAACGCCCGCCGTTTTGCCGTCCAGCATTTGGGTTTTGATGCCACGAACCTCCATCATCTTGACGATATAGGCAGCCGTTCGTTGAATCCCAACGGTGTCATAAACCACATTTGGAATCGAAAGTAGCCCCATAAACTCGGCAAGCAAGGCGTGTTCGTTGGCTTTACGGTAGTTGCGGGCTTGGTCGATTAAGTTACTTTGGGCAAATAAACCCCCTGACCCACAGAGGGGAAATAAAATTATAAGAAATAATAAGGGTAGAGCGTATTTTTTCATAGATGTTATAGCTGTTTTTTATTTGAATGTACAGGTTGAGTTGAGCGTAATATTTTTTGAAGAAACTATTTGACCAAATTGGTTTTTTATGACACAAAAATAATTTCCTGTGGGTATTTTGATGAAAGTATCTGCTATGTTTTCTATTGGCCTGATTAGAATCGGCACGGCAAGTTTATTTTTCAGCCATTCATCTTTTATATATAATTGCAAGAGATTCTTTGCGTCATCGTTTAATCCTAAACTATTTGGGGAATTTTTACGTCACAATAAATCAAGTCATCACCCATGAAAACTTGATTAAGAAAGTGCGTAACATGAGTTAGTAATAATTAAAGATAAAATGTAGCGTTTTATGATGAGGGGCATTGAGCAACTTATGGGTATAAGTCAAGTTCGGTTAGTTGTTTTCTGAAAACAAGCCTATCAATTTCATTAAATTTAAAAATTTGTACTGTGCCGATGCCTATTGCTGATTTTCCATAAATTTTTGCGTGTTGAATTTCAAAATGTTCTTGCCAAATATCAATTCTTGGCTTGAAAAAACGGACTAAATTAGACTCATCGACAGTAAACGTTCCGACATCGGTTCCTTTATAAAAATTACAGTCGGGACAACAATATGCTAAGTTTTCGGAGTTATTATCGCCCCCATGTTTGATGCTTCTGATGTGTTCGATGTGAAAAGTAAAATAAGAAACCTTTTCATGCAAAAGACAATATTCGCACCGAAAACTTGCTCTCAAAGCTACTTCATTTCTTGTTTTTGAAGAAATAGCACTTCTATTCATACTTCTACCAGTTTAATAGCCCGAGCTTTGGCGAGTCCTATAATTCTATTAATAATTAAGTAGTGTTCGAGTTCGCTTTTTTCTTCAACAGTTAAATTTTCTTTTTTTTGTTTATTAAAAAGCCTATCCACTCTTTGCTGACTGGTAGCAGAAGGTTTGAAATCTATAACCTTCTTTGGGTTCATTTTTGCAATGAAATCCGAAAGTTCATCAAATACAAAAGATTCTTTGGTCATTTTGATTTATTTTTAAATCTAAGGTAAATAAAAATTCAGATTATTACAAACACTCACTCCATTCTGACTTTCTCCCAACCCACTTCTCGGTATTTTTTGAGTAAAAATATTACCAAAATTAACTGAAAAACACCAAAAACTGAAATCACAAAAGGTACTTTCATCAAGAAAAAGTGCATCAGCCCCGTTAGCCCCATTGCCGTCATAAAGAGCATGGTTCTTAAAAAATTTCTTCCCGCATTGTTTTTAATTTCTACCGAAAACGGAAATGTATTATCCGTGCTACCGATGGCGTTGAGCAACGAAAGGTTAATAACCGTCAATGCCCCAAATAGTACATCATCAAACACATCAAAGCCCCAAATGACTGGCAAAATAATACACAGAATCAGCATGACTGGGAGCATAAACTTGACCATTACCGAGCGAAATGCCCCACTCAAAACCTCGCCAGGTTGGGTTAGTGGGGCAATAGTAAAAATCCAAGCCGCCTTAAATTCTTCCGACTGCGAAATATGACTTTTGATGGTCAATAAAATAGAAAAACACAAATAAATCATCATCACCAACAGCCATTGAGATTCTCGGAGGTGTTCGATTTGTTGGCTAAAACTCTGGTTGCTTCTGCCCGCACTGACCATAAGGATAGGGTAAATGAGCAAATATGCCAACGATGGATAAACCCGCAACTTAAATTTTCGGTCACGGGAGGTAGTCTTCCAAACAAATTCAAATGCTCCCCGCTCAATGGGCGTTCCTGTAAATATTTGAGCCAAACGCCCCACAAAACCGCTTGTTTTTGCTTGTTTTGGCGTTTTTTCTTCACGTTTCGCAACGTCCATGCCAGCAATGCCTTGACTAAAACCACTCGAAAAAACGTTATTTACCAAGAAAAGCACCCCGAAAGGCACGGTCAAAGTCAAGAAAATAAACGCTATTTTTGAGCCATCAAACTGGTGGTTGATAGCAACCGCCATGCTATTGCCCATCCAAATCGGTGGCACGAGATAATGCCACCAACTGGCTTTTAGTTCTAAATTACTTGTCAATGCTTCAAAATCAAACACTCGACCAACCACCCGATAGCCGCCCATGAACACAAAAGTCAGTACGATTTGAAAGCTATTAATGATATTACGGAGGCGTTCTTCACTCGTAAATTTCATCAAAACTAAATAGAAAATATTAGTCAAGAATACAATCAAAATCAATGATAAAAGACTGATTATCAAGAAGATAAGTCCTGCAAAAGTGCCGTATTTTGCTACCGTAACCACCAAAACGGGCAACGAAAGAGCCAGCATCATCGAAAGCAGATACATCAAAATATGCGTGATGCGGGCGATGAGCAATGTGCGGTCGTCGATGGGGCGGGGGAGGAGTACGGCGTTATCGTTGGAGTCAAGAATAACCGACGAAAAATCGGTAATCAACGTCATTGCCAACATAAACATCACGTAAGCGAAAGCCATCGAATAAACCGCCGTAACGCTGGCCGAAAAATAAACAAATATACCGAAAACGCTTGATAGAAGGGCATAAATGAGCAATGTCCAGTAAAACGAAGCGTTGGATTCTGTCTGCTTTTTGTTCATTTGATTGAACCTCGTTCGCCGATTATCCATTTTGAGTTTGATGGCAACGATAGCTACAAGCTGGTCAAAATTTACGCCCAAACGAGTAAAAATCGGTCGAAACAAGTACAATATTTTTAGATAAATGGTTGCCATAAAGTATCGACAGTTGAGGTTATTTAGATTGAAGCAAGCAAAAAATTGATAATTGATAATTGAGTTCACCGATTCATGACCTGAATAAACTCCTCGGCCAACGAAACGTGTTCGTTGTTGCCCGTCAGTTGATTGAAAATTTGTTCGAGCGAACCCGTTTCTCGTTGCGATTTTAATTCTTCAAAAGTGCCATTAGCAATGATTGTTCCTTGGTTGATGAGTACGATTCGGTCAGAAATTTTCTCGACAACGTCCATGATGTGGGAGCTATAAAAAATCGTTTTTCCAGCGTGTTTAAGTTGTGCCAAAATCTCTTTTACCAAAATCACGGCGTTGGCATCAAGTCCCGAAAGTGGCTCGTCCAAGAATATCACTTCGGGGTTGTGCAACATTCCCGAAATCAGCAGCACTTTTTGCTTCATTCCCTTCGAGAAAGTCGTCATTCGGTCATTTCTTTGGTCAAAAAGGGCAAAAAGTCGCAATAGTTCGGTCGCTTTTTCTTCGATATGTTCAGATTCCAGTTGGTACAAACTTCCCAAAAAACGCAGGTATTCCATCGGCGAAAGTGTATCATAAAGCAAGGCATTTTCGGGAACGTAACCAATCATTCGCTTGACTTCCAACGGGTTTTGTTTGACATCTTGCCCCATCACCAATACCTCGCCCGTATAGTCGGGAATCATACCAATCAAGATTTTTATCGTCGTCGATTTGCCCGCACCGTTTGGCCCAATATAACCAATGATTTCGCCCGTGCTGACTTCCAAACTGATGTCTTTTAAGACCAAACCACTGCCGTAAGATTTTTGAAGATTGGTGATTTTGATTGCGTTCATTTGTAGAAAAAGGCGGATAAAATTGAAATAAAAATAAAAAGGGAATGTAGTAGAGTTTCCTGACATTCGCAAAGAAATCTTGACAAATGGTTGTCTTGCTTTGCGATAAATTTAGATTTGTCGTCGGTAAATAATTTTATTGAAAAATAACTTGACACGTATTGTTTTTTTCACTACGTTAGATTAATAAAAGTTCTTTGAAAGTGAAATATGAGGTATTAAATATCAGATTGCGAAATTATCATTTCCTTTCTTTGTGCTAATGCCTTGAATTTCAGTAGTTTACGTAATTATTCACTCTAAATTTTGTGTTATGAAGATTCATGTGCACGCCGTCCATTTCGACATCGACCCTAAATTGGTCGGATTTATTCAAAACAAGTTAAATAAATTAGAAACCTTTTACGACAAATTTATTAGTGGTGAAGTCTTCTTGAAGTTAGACAAAGGAGATAGTAGTAAGGTTCAGAAAAAGCACATCGAAATCAAGTTGAGTGTTCCTGGTAGCACTATTTTTGCCGAAGAAAAAGGCAGTACATTTGAAGAAGCCACCGACTTAGCTCTGGAAGCCTTAAAGTCACAGATCAAGAAATTTAAAGAAAAGAAAAACGAAATCGAACATAAAAAACGAGAGATTCCCGCCGAAGTTGAGGCCGTAGAAGATGAGTTTTGAGTAAAACTAAAAGGTGTAAGTCGAGAGATTTACACCTTTTTTTGATTCATACAAAAAATTATGGCTTACGTTTCAACCGATAAATCCTGCGTTGTTCGTTGGTCACAATCAAATCAGTATCATTGACATAAGCCAAAGCCTCCAACTGATTGCGACCAACTTTAATGCAAGATTTTGGTTGAGAAAAATCAATTTTCCCCGCAGATATTTCAAAAATATAAACCTTTCCGTACGAAAGTAGAGCAAATTCTTTTCCGTTGGGACTAACATCGGCCGATGTCACAGGGCTTTTTAGAAAAATATTTTGTTCGGGAAGTAGGGCATAATCTCCCGCTTGGTCGGGCAGAACGTAGAGTTGTGTTTGGTGGGTTTTTGTCCAATCTTTTGAAAACAAGTAAAGTTTACCCCCAAACCAAAAGAATGCTTCACAATCAAAAATCTTTTGCTGTGCAGGAAAACGATCTTGGTCGGCATAATGAAACGATATTTTTTCGGTTTTACCGTTTCTGAACTTATAAATCACCAAATCCTTGCGATTTTGGTCATTATTGCCAAAATCTCCTACGTAAATATTGCCCTGTGTATCTTTGGCGAGGTCTTCCCAGTCGATATTTTTGGCATCGTTCACGAGCAGCGTATCAAAAACCCGTCCCTGCGGATTAATCATGTAGAGTTCGGGCTTGCCGCCGCTATCATTCATCGTCCAATAGTAATCATCTTGCCACGCCTTAGCCAGCCCCGAGTTTTCGTTGATGCACGTAGGTAGCCGCCCCGTTTGCATAATTTCGTAGGAATTTTTGGCTTTCACAAAACCGTGTTTATTGATTTCCGTATGGCAGTTACAAGTGGCAACTTTCAGCGAAAAAAGCAATATATAAAACTTATACAGCAACATAGTATATTGTAGGGGTTAGGTTTACGAACAAAAATTGCATGAAAATAGCTTAAATTTCTAAGTTTATCGCTCGAAAACTTGAAATTAGACAAAAAGTTACTTATTTTTGAATAAATCATTGAATAAACCTTCCCGACTTTAAAAATACCTCGTCCCCATGAAAGCCCAAGTACCCCAACAACCTTTTGCAACCCGACTTGCCTACGTCCTTATCTCTTTGGTGATTATTATTTACGGAATGTATATTCTGCAAAACCTCCTCGTGCCGTTAATATTTGCGGGTATTTTTGCATTACTATTATTACCCCTCTGCCAGCGGCTCGAACGCTGGCGTTTCCCTCGCTGGGTGGCCATTACCATTGCTATTTTACTCACGATTGGGGTCTTGATATTGCTTTTTTATTTGGTCTATATTCAGATAATGGATTTTGAGGAAATAATGCCCCAACTGACCGATAAAGCCGAAAAATATTTTGGTGATATTCAGCTTTTTATTCGCAAGAATTTCAATATCAGTCGTACCCAACAGAAGCTCGAAGGTAAAAAATACTTGACTGAGTTTCTGAAAAACAACAGTAGTATTCTCGGCAATACGCTCTCCACAACTACGGGACTACTGGGCAACTTAACACTTATTCCTTTATATATATTCTTACTTTTGCTTTACCGTGACTTTATCAAAGCGTTTTTTTACAAAGCCTTCAAGTCCGAAAGTACTCATCGGGTAAATATTGTACTAAAAAAAATCAAAATGGTAGTCATTGATTACATGGTAGGCCTTGTGATGGTGATTGCTCTTATTGGCGTACTAAACACCGTCGGGCTTTATCTTTTGGGCATCGAACACGCCGTTTTTTTTGGTTTTCTGGCTTCATTCTTAGTACTGATACCTTACATAGGCATTGCCATTGGCTCACTTTTGCCGATAGTATTTGCCCTCATCACCAAAGATTCGCCTTTGTATGCCGTTGGGGTGGCATCATTATTTTTTAGTATTCAGTTTTTGGAAGGCAATTTTATTACACCTTATATAGTGGGTACAAAAGTGAGCATCAATTCAATGGCGGCCATTATTGCTCTCATCGTATTTGGTTCGCTTTGGGGCATTGGTGGCTTAGTGTTGGCTCTACCGCTAACTGCTATCACGAAGGTTGTTTTTGATTCGGTCGAAGACCTCCGTCCGTACGGTTTTTTGTTGGGCGATGCCGACCACATTGATTCAAAAGCTAAATAACTTTCCGCCCAAACTTATAAGGATTGGAACGGTGCTACGGGGTCGCCCAGACGATTCGCAATCTTATAGGTTTAAAAACGCTGAATACTCTCGGTCAGAACTTCATAAATTTCGACCAAATTTTTGTCATCTTTCAGATATTCCAAATGCCTATTTATGATTGATTCATCTCGCCTTATGGCTGGGCCAGTTTGTACCTCCGATGGATTTTCGGCCGCTAATGCTTTTTTGAAAGTTTCGTTGATGATGGGCTTCAATAATGAAAACTCCAAATCTTCACTATCAGTAATATTTTTTGCCAAAGCCAACAAGTGATTCGTGAAATTACAAGCAAAAACGGCCGCCACGTGCAGTGTTTTTCGCTCATCGGAGCTTATCAAGTAAACAGTATTACTCATTTCTTGGGCAATGGTCACTAATTGTTGTTCGGTGGCATCATCATTAGCTTCAATACAAAGCGGAATCTCCTTGAAATCAAGCCGTTTTCCTGCCGTAAAAGTCATTAATGGGTAAAAGACTGCACATTTTACGGGCAAATCGTGGTGCATGAGCATTAGTTTTTGCAAATCTTCCAGCGTTTTACTACCCGACGTATGAGCCAAGATTGCATCTTGGGGTAGAATAAGTTGCGAACAAACCTCTGCCATGGCATCGTCCGAAACGGCTAATATAAAGAAGTCAGCAGCACTGTCCGAGAAGTCAAGGTCAGTTTTGACGGTTGCTTTATAAAGCATCTTACTCAGTTTCTGTGCTTTGCTCACTTGCCTACTAAAAACCTCACAAACTGGGTGATGATGAGCTTCGAGAGCAAGACCCAAATGCCAACCAACATTACCCGAACCAATGATTGAAACCTTCATTTAGATAGTATATTTATCAAAACATTAAAATTACATTAAATAATCAGCCGTTTTAAAAAAAAGTATAAAGTTTCTTTTATTTTTTAGAAAATTATCTTTATTATTGCTGTCTCAAATAGAGATACTCAGTCTTTCTGTAATTATAAAAAGTCCATGAAAAGCTTCCTTTCGTAGGGGACTAAATAAAATGTATCATTTTTTTACTAAATATTTTAGAATATTTTAGTGTTAAAAATAAATTACTAAAATAATCTTTTAGAAATCAATCCGTTTGTGTTACCCAGAGTTAAATAAAGCGTCTGAATAGATGAATGGAATTATTATGAATATACATTGCCTGCTGAGAGGAGCTGTGGAGAATAGGAACGGCAAGTGTCTTTTTTGAATTGACCTATATGAGGTGAACAATTATAAACTAAGTAAGTTACTTAAACCCCAAAAACAAATGATGAAGAATTCCTTTTTGACACTGTCGGCAGTGGTGTTGAGTTATGGGCTTTCAATAGCACAGAGCGATCTACCACCAAATGCTGTTCCAGGTAAATGTTATGCAAAATGTTT
>JANNEN010000284.1:0-5979 GCA_031378715.1 Emticicia sp. | reverse complement strand
CGGCTACTTTTTGGCGTTTGAACTCAGTACTGAATACTCGCCTTGGACGGATATTCAGATTTGTACTTTTCTTAGATTTTAAATCATCTTTGCTCATGTGATTGTCCTGTTTTGAGGGCAACCTATTTTAGGCAATGACATTTTCTTACTTTAGACTATCGTCTATTAACTATCGACTACTTATCGTCAATAGTAACTATTAAAAAGATTATCTATCTTGGTACGGATGCCTTGATGGCTTTTTTTGTTGTAGCCCTTGGCCGACACCACCGAGCCGTAAATATTACCTAAATAAAAGCCCAGTCCTATGCCGCCGTAAATCCAACCCCGTGTGCTTTTTACACCACTCTTATTGAAGCCCCGCACCGACTGAACCGCCATCGTACTGACAAAGAAAAGCGATACGATGCCGTCTTTCCAATCTTTGGCATATACTCGGCCCGACCCTGGAATAATTGCTGACAATACGCCCGCCAATGCTGGGCTTTTGCGTTTGGCAGCAAGGGCTTGAGCGGCCAAATCTTTGTAATCGGTTGCGAGTTTATGGTCTTGGGGTTGAATGTTTTTCAGGATTTCATTGGCCGCTTTGTAATTATCCTGCAAAATATCGGACGTTGCCGAAAGAATAGTTTTATCGGCCGAAGAAAGATTCGTGTTTGTTTCCCAAAAAGTTTTGGCGGATTTGAAATCTGATTTCAGCAACATCGTTCGACCAAATTCTACTGCCGAGGGGGCGGTCATGTTATAAATTTCGGGATAGAGTTGCTTGCCTCTGATGATAGCTTCGTCGTATTTTCCCGAACGCCGATACATGGATAGGAGGGAGGTTTTGAGGGTATCGTTTTGAGGATTCATAAAAACCAACCGCTCAAATTCCCGAGTGGATAAATCAAACTGCCCCGACTTGGCTAAATAATCAGCAAATTTTTTTGTATTTTCAAAATTGTAGAGATCTTGTGAAAACGCATTGGTAAGTTTAAAAAGTATAAAAAGTATAAAAAGGTTTTTTTTCATCTTTATGGTTTATCTATCAGTAATTTTGCTTTGATATCGATTGCGTATTTATCTGGACTTAGGCCGTTGCAGCGAGTAAGCCTGTCCATTGTTTTGATTCCGCCCATAACAACGCCGCTTTTTTTAATGGCTAAAATGCCAAACTCGGAGCAAGAGGGGGTGAAGGTGCAAACCGTCAAGTCTTGTGACGAAAAGAAAGTTTTATAAAACAAAAACAAGCCCGAAAACAAATACTGCACTTCGTTGCGGTTGCCTTTGGCTTCTTTATACACTTTTTTTTGCGGTGCTTGTATTACGCTTCGCATCAAGTTTATGTCGGATTTACTTTGGGCTTTTAGTTGGTTGCTTAGGCCTGACAGTAGGAATAGGAAAATTATAAACTGCGTTTTCATCTTCTTGGTCGATTATGATGTTTTTGTAGGTTGTTTGTTGAATGTTTTGGGTGCCATCGGTATTGTATGATATTTGAGTTACTTGCTTCGGAAACTCCACACCTCCAAAATTAGAATACTCCTTAAAAAACTGTTGGCTCAATAACTTTTCTTTAGCATCATAAAAAGCAATGGCATCAAGTTTTTTATTGACATTAGCCATTTTTATCTTGCCGAGAGTTTTCATTAGTTGCTTCTCGACAACACTCCAAGTCGTGATTACTCGCCCGTCTTTGTCTTTTTCAACTTTTGATATTTTATAAATTTTGGCAACGTTGCCAGCATTCAAACCGTAGTCGGCGAGCTTTCCCGAAAGTGATAGGTGAAAAATTGAAAACTCATTAGCCGCCATAACACTTTGTGAAGAAACGCTATCTTTCGAGATTTTATACAAAGTTGTATCCTTTATAATGATGGTTTCGGGTTGCGGAAAAGTTAGTTTATAAATAATTTTCAACGCAATTTTATCATAATAAACTTTGCCAACCGTGAGGCGATATGAGCCATTAGACAATTTATCTTTGATTGATAAATCTGCCTTGATTCGATAAAACTGTTGTCCTTGGGCAAAGTGAACGCTCAATAAAAAAACAATGATTGTTAATATGCTGTTTTTTTTCATAAAATAGTTAGTGGTTTTATTAAAAATCAAAGGCTAATACGTACCCGACAGACCTGCAACAATTACTATAATATAAAAAGCTACAATCACTGCTCCCAAGGTCAAGCACCCATAAATGGCTTTCGTAGTTTGGGCTTTGTCTTCGGTAATGATATAAACCGCTAATATTCCTAACCCACCCAAAAAGCAACCCCACCAAAAAGCAGGAATATTTAAGGGTAAGCTATCACCCGTCAAAATGTTAGTTGTTGTATTTTTTTCAAGATTGATGTTATCAAGCAATGCAATTTCTTCAACTTTCTGAACATCAACATTTTCGTTTGTATTCACAAAACTTTCTACTCGGTTAAGTGCCGCAAGTTCTTGATTAATATAATCTTGGTTGAATGATAAGTCATTACTCGCTGACTCAGAGTTTAACGACTCTTTATTTACGATAGTATTTTCGATTGCGATATTCTTTTCAGTGGTAGCCGTTTCGGCAAATTCTGAAATTGATGAAGCAAATGTTTCCTGCAAAACTATTTTTGGTGATTGTGGTTTTTGGGCAAATCCCTCAACTTTGCCTTTTTGCACAAAAGCATATTGGCTTTTTTGGCAAGAAGTTAGTGAAAGAATGAAGAGAACGGAGATGAACGATGGGGCTTTCATGTGTAGTTATATTTAGTGTTTATAAAAAACAAAAATAGCCCAATTTTTTAAATTGGGCTATTTTTATTGGTACTAATATTTTTTTAAAGTGCTACAAGTAATACTATGTAGTAAACAACCCACAAAGCAGCAAGCACTAAACAACCATATAATGCTTTTTTGGTTTGATCTTTGTCCTTGTCAGTAATTAAATATACTGCCAACACACCAATTGGGCCAAGCACACAACCCCACCAGAACGCAGGAATATTCAACGGCAATTCATCAGCAATAACGGCGTTGGTTACGTTGGTATCCAAATTTAAGTTCTCGGTAAGTTCAGTATTTTTTACGTCTTCGATGGTTGTACCTTCGTGCGATGTAACGTACTGCTCTAATTTGCTTAGTTTCTCGAACTCAGCATTGACAGCTTGCTCGTTGAACGTCATTACTTGGCTTTCACTCACAACGGGGGTCGAAACTACCTCATTGTTTAATGATGCTACTGCTACCGAATTATCGGCGGCTAAAGTTGCCTCAGCAGGAGCTACCACTACTGGTGCTTCGGCTACTACTGCTACTTCGACCGCTGGCTGGGCTGCAACTGTTTGTTTTTTTGCAACAGCATAAGTTGCCGTGTTGCTTTTTTGGAAAGAAGCGTATTCCTTCTTTTGGCAAGAAGCTAATACAACTAAGGCGGAAAGGAATAGGACTAATTTTTTCATGCTAACAATGTGTTTAAATGTATAAGAGAATGTTTATTGGACACAAAAATAAAATTAAATTTTGATTTACAAGTTGTTATTCAAGTTTTTATTGGTTTTTGAATAAACTCTTTTACAATTTTTGCCTTTTATTTTCAATTAGTGCAAATAAGCATAAAATTTTTATCTTTACATCTCCAAGACAAAAGAAATGATAAAATTTTTACTTAACGGTCAAAATCTTCAAAAATGCTTCTACCAAACAACCATATACATTATATTTCAGAAAGCGAATTTGATGATAAAACGCTAATTGCCAAGTCCGAAAAATACTATAATCATCTAAATGAACGGAGATCGTTGCGTTTTTTTTCTGAAAAGTCTTTTCCAAAAGAAGTAATTGAGAATGTCATCATGGCGGCTTCAACGGCTCCGTCAGGAGCAAACAAACAACCATGGAGCTTTTGCGTAGTGTCATCACCCGAACTAAAAAAACAAATCAGAATCGCTGCCGAAGAAGAAGAACGCATTAGTTACGAAAGTCGAATGTCCGATGAATGGAAAACAGATTTGATTCCGTTTGCGACCGATTGGCAAAAACCATTTTTAGAAATTGCTCCTTATCTGATAATTGTCTTCAAACGTGCTTATGAATTTGGGGTAGGAGGGAAGAAACACCAAAATTATTATGTGAGCGAGTCGGTTGGTTTGGCTTGCGGATTTTTACTAACTGCTATTCAGGAGTTGGGCTTGGTTGCTCTTACGCATACACCAAGCCCAATGGATTTTTTAACTAAAATTTTGAATCGACCGTTTAATGAACGTCCATACTTACTTATTCCTGTTGGCTATCCTGCTAAAGATGCAAGTATTCCTGACATCAAAAGAAAGACAAAAGCGGAGGTCTTAACTTGGTACGAATAAAGTTTTACTTTATTTTCTCACCAAACACTTTCTTGAATTTTTCAACCTTTGGTTTCACTACCATTTGGCAGTAGGGGTTCGATCCGTTCTGATTGAAATAATCTTGGTGGTAGTTTTCGGCTTTGTAAAAAATGCTCGCTGGCTCAAAAGTCGTTACATTTGGAGCATCGAAAGCTCCCGAAACGCCCAACTGTTTTTTTATACTTTCAGCAGTTTCTTTCTGAGTAGCTGTATGATAAAAAACCGCCGAACGATACTGCGTACCTACATCTCCGCCTTGGCGATTGAGGGTTGTGGGGTCGTGGGTTTTCCAAAATACTTCCAAAAGCTCCTCAAATGTTATCTTTGAAGGGTTGTATGTAATCTGACAAACTTCGGCGTGGCCTGTTTGTCCGCTACAAACATCTTTATAGGTTGGGTTTTTTACAGCCCCGCCCATGTAGCCCGATTCTACTTTATCGACACCTTTTAGTTTTTGAAAAACGGCCTCCACACACCAAAAACACCCCGCACCAAAGGTAGCAACCCCGACGGGCGTTACGATGCTATTTTCTGCTTTTACGTTTTCTTGATTCATTTGCTTAACTTTGTTTTTAGTTACTTGTGCTTCGGCCAAAAACCCTCCGCACAAAAGCACCATAGATAGTATGTTGCGTTTCATTTTAACAATTTATTTTTGGGTTATGTTTCTTTAATTTTCAATTTTATTCTTCAAAACTTACTGCCATCATTGATGGCCAAGCTAATATTTTATGAAAAAAATAAATGTTTCAGATTTTGAATTTAACGGCAAGGGTACGTTTTCAATAAAAAAAATTAAGACCAAAGTTAGTGATTTTTATGCAGATAAAGAAGATTATGAACTGGCATTGAAATCATTGCAAGTGGAATTGGACGAACTTCAACAGAAAATGTACGCCCAAAATAAGTATGGTTTGGTGGTGATTTTTCAAGCAATGGATGCCGCAGGAAAAGACGGAACGATGAAGGCGGTCTTCTCGGGTGTGAACCCGCAGGGCATGAAATTCTATTCCTTCAAGCGACCAACCGAAACCGAACTCGAACACGATTTTTTGTGGCGAACCAATAAAGAGCTTCCCGAACGAGGAACAATTACGGTTTTTAATCGTTCTTATTATGAGGAAGTTTTGGTGGTAAAGGTTCACCCCGAAATTTTACTAAATACCCAAAAGTTACCAAGCGAGCATACCGAAAACTTGGATGTGGTTTGGAAAAACCGTTATGAAGATATTGCGAACCTCGAAAAATATTTGACCCGAAACGGTATCCACGTCGTAAAGTTTTTCTTGAATATTTCCAAAAGTGAACAGTCCGAACGGCTTATCGAACGCATCGAAGACCCCGCAAAAAACTGGAAATTCGATGAACAAGATGTCAAGGAAAGAGCTTTCTGGAACGACTACCAAGCGGCCTACGAAACACTTATCAACGAAACCTCAACCGAGCAATGCCCGTGGTATATTGTGCCTGCCGATGACAAGAAAAATATGCGGCTAATTGTTGCTGATATTTTGGCAAAAAAACTAAAATCGCTTAATATGGATTATCCAAAATCAGATGCCGCCCGCCAAGAAACGCTTCGGAAACTGATTGTTAAAATTAAGGAACTAGTGGTATGCGAATTAAATAATTG
>JANNEN010000155.1:0-5853 GCA_031378715.1 Emticicia sp. | reverse complement strand
GGTGTTTGGAAAGAGCAGCGTTGCGGCGATTTTGCAATACGTATGCGGGCAGATTGGTGGGTTTACGCTCAAAGAGAATTTGGGTGGCTTGAAGTACGATAAGTTTGTGATTCAGAACGGAGCAACGGGGTTTGAGGTGTTGCAAAAAATAAAAGAACAGTATGGAATAAGCATTTACGTAAAGGGCGGCAGCTTGGTGGCTAACCTAAAATATATCGAGAGAAACGGCAGCGTATCGTACGATTTTAAACGCAATATAAAAGAGTCTAATTTGAAATGGGTGGAGGAGCAGGACGTGAAAGTGGAGGTACGGGTTCGGGGCGTAGGAGCGGACAATAAACAAACCGAAACGGTGAGCGTTGGCTCGAAGGGCGGGGAGGTTAGGAAACTGCCGAACAAGATAAACGTAACCGACAAAGCAACGCTTGACAAGATAGCACGGGAGGAGTTGAAGCGACTGACTTATAAAGGATTTAGAGGCGACTTGACTACATGGGGCTTGCCGTTTTGTGATATTGGTTATTCGGCTCGCATCATTGATGGTGACTACCCCGACCACGAAGGAACGTATTTTGTGAAGGCCGTAGAAACGGAGTTTAGCAAGAATGGATTTGAACGAAAGATTACACTTGGCGAAAAATCATAATGGTTAGAACTTATATTTATTTGGGCGATAAACTGACGGACTTAGTTTTGAAGAAACAAGTTTGTGAAGCCGTTGTCGTCAATCAAAAATGTGTTAGGGGAAAGAATGGCAATATGCTTGTTTTCTTTCCTCATGTTAATAAAAGAGTAAATGTTTTAGGTAGATTATTGAGAAAACTATGACCCAGCACGAAGAAATATTAAAGCGATTTAAGGGACTAAGCCAGTCGGT
Source organism: Emticicia sp. (assembly GCA_031378715.1). GTDB lineage: Bacteria > Bacteroidota > Bacteroidia > Cytophagales > Spirosomataceae > Emticicia. The sequence goes on along the minus strand of JANNEN010000155.1, from coordinate 4,976 downwards.
TGTGCCGTGTTTTCCTGCGGTAGTGAAGTCGGTGGAGGTACTTACTTGCACGGTAGTTTTACCCGACGGTTTGGAGTTGGCGGGGGTTAGATTGAAGGCAGCTAACGATATGGGCGAGGAGTTTATTCGGGTTTTACCACGGCCAAAATCTTCGGTGCTGATTGCACTGATAGGCGATGACGAAACAGCGGGTGAGTATTACGTAGCGGCATATAATGAAGTTGATGAGGTCAATGTTGCGATTAAGGATACCTTAATTATTGCTACGAAAAATGGGATTAGTGGAGCGGTGAAAGATGCGTCGTTTGCTTTGACCAAGGATAATATAATATTCACGGTTGGAACGGCGGGTAATCAGTCGAAAATTACGGTATCGAAAACTGAGATTATGATTGAGCCGAAGTTGTGGCTGACGGTGAAAAATTCGCAGGCAAATTTGAAAAGTATATTGGAAAGCATAACATCTATACTAAGAGATTTAACTGTTACGGTTACTGGTACAGCGGGGCCGTATCCCGTCGTGGGTTCGGGGCTTACATCCCCTGCTCAAAAAGCTCAAATTACAGCCGAATTAGTAAAGCTAAACAATCTTTTGAACTAATGGCACAAGATATTCTTTTCGGTAGCGATGGTGATTTGTTAATCGAAAACGGCGACTTGGTGGTCGGTGATTCTCGGTATCAGCACGTGCAGGGTTTGTTGCTGGCTCACAAGGGACACTATAAATTTGACCCGTTGGCGGGGGTTGGTATTGAACGGTTTTTGAACGATGAAATTCAAGAAACCGAACTGATGCGTGAAATACGAACGGAGCTCGAACGGGACGGTTTTGCGGTAGCAGTTTTGTATATTCAGGAAGACGGAAAACTTAAAATTGATGGCAACTACAAAGATCGAAATTGATGAGGATTTATACGACGTAGCCAACCGATTGTACGGGCATCCGCTCGGTGTGCATTGGTTGGTTGAGGATAATAATTTGGCGGGCATTGGGACTGGTTTTGTTGCTGGGCAAGTACTGAATATTCGAGATGCCAGGATTGAATTAGTGCCGATAGAAGCGATTGAATTTAAGCAATTAAAAACGCCTGATTACTTGATTGACGAGTACCAAAGCATCTTTGATGTAGTGATAGAAAAGCACGGTAATATCGAAGGCGTTTTTCGGTTTGTTGAGCAAAATGGCTACGATGGAATCACCGAGTATTTATGGCCAAAGCGAGCGATTAAGGTGGAAGCGGAGGCAATTAATCCGAGGTTTAAAACGCTGCTCCGTGACTATATGCCCATTGCTACCATTGAGCCAAACGATAAGAGTGACGGCATCGGGTTTATGTATATTGAACGAAATTTTATTGTAAGATAATGGCAAGGACTTTTGAAGAAATAGTAACGGAGATAAACACGGAGCAGGCTCAGTATCCCGAACTTAACGATTTGAACAGCAACTCGGCGGACTCGTTTTGGAAGCTGATTAAAAATATGTTTGCGTTCTTGGTTCGGACATACGAATTGGGCTTGGATAAGTTTAAAGCCGAAACCGATTATGCTATTCAGAGCCAGCAAATTGGGACGCTACAATGGTACGTTAATCGGGTAAAAGAGTTTCAGTACGGTGACCTTTTGCATGTTGAAAGTAATAAGGTTTTCTATGCTAATTTTGATGCTACCAAGCGGCTAATTAAGCAAGCATCGGCTACTGAAACGCTCGGAGGAAACAGCCGAGCGAAGATAGTAATTAAGGCCGTTAAATCGGGGCCAGTTAATACACTCGTGCCGCTTAGTATTGATGAACACGATGCTCTAAAAGAGTACATCAAAAAGATAAAATTTGCGGGCGTAACGATCGAAACGGTCACGCTCGGAGCGGATACGATTAGACTCAAAATTGAGATTCAAATTAATCGTTTGATGCTTAATCCTGACGGTAGTCGCATTGGTTCGCCGACAGACTTTCCAGTTAAAAATGCCATCGTTCAATACTTGCGGGAGTTGCCTTTTGACGGTACATTCTATTGGACGCAACTGACCGATAGACTGCAACTTTTAGACGAGATTAAAGATACGGTTGTGCAGCAGTCTTGGTACTTGAATGGCGGCTCATTTACGGAGTTTGGCAGGCTCTATGCCCCAGCTTCGGGACACTTGATTTTAGACCAAAATTCAATCATAAATTATGTGTCGTAATCGCAACTCAGAGCCGCCAATTTTTCAGATAATCGGTTTGATTATTGGTTTGATTTTACTCTTATTGTTTTTTTAATCATGTACGATTTACACCTCGAAGCCTACGTTCGCCAACTCATTCCTTTGCACCGCAGGAAGCCAAAGAGCGTTTCTTTGGTGCGTACAATAATGAAGCCCATCGGGACGCTTTTTGTGGCTTTTGCTGCTTATCGGGAGCGGGCGAAAACAGCCGCAACAGCGACGGGACAAGTGGCGGTATTGGAAAATAATTGCAACCGTATTGCGGGGCTTCCAGCGGGGTATATTTATATCACCGATAGCTCAAATCAGGATTTTGCAATTTTGATTCCACCGAGTGTTTCGAGGCTTAAAATTGAAGAAATAAAACAGTTTGTTGAACGGTTTAAGTTGGCTGGGAAAACGTACGAAATAGTTTTAAATGTATAGCAAAAAATGGCAAGGGGAGCAAAGAAAACAGTCGAGGCATTAGAGCAAAAGTTTGAAACACAAAAGAAACCTGTGCAGCAGGATTTCTTTGATTTGCTTGCCTCGTTTTATCACAAAGACGAAGACCTCGCATTCTTGATTTCAATTTCAAAGGCAACGGTTACTGATGTTGAGGCTGGTGAAGACCACACTCGCTTTATGACGGCTCTGCGAACGTATCAAGCGATACAGTTTTGGACTCGGCTTGCTAAACTTCCAAATCTGTATACCGATGTAAATAGCTTGATTGCAACCCGCATAAACGAGATGTGGAGTCAGCTGTTGGCAAACAGTGATGGGGATAATATTATTAATACACTCGGGGAAGTATTTGCAGCTTTTCAGAATTTTCAAGAATATACAGGCGGACTCAATGCTCACATTAGTCAGTTCTATTCATTACTCAGGGACATGGACGGGGAGCGGGTTGTGAGGAATACATTTGATAATCATGGCGGGCGTATTGGTAATTTAGAGTTCAAGATGTTGGGCGTTCCGAACAATGAGTCGCAGGTTCAAAATTCATTTAATGATTTATTTTCGATTCTTCGTGATTTGTCGGGTGAAAGAGTGGTTAAAAATACATTGGATAATCATCACGCAAGATTAGGCGATGCTGAAAGTTTACTTGATGGCTTGACGGGCTACCGAGTGATTAAAAATACATTTGATGATTTGCTCGGGAGGCTTCAGGATTTAACAGGCACACGTTCAGTTGCTAACGTATTAGATAGCCACAATGAAAGAATTAACACTGCACAATCAACAGCTAACACTGCACGCAATGAAGCGGCTACTGCACTCGCACGTGCCGATGATGCTCATTATACCATAGGAAGACCTGGGGGGTCAAACGAAACGGTTTGGAATAGAATAACTGGCGTGTATGCTTATTCAACCGTTGTGGCTGGTGTAGTAAATCAGATTGAGTTTATGCTCGGCGGGTACGCATTTGGTCAGCAAAATGTGGTAAAGGCATCAGTAGATGCTGTTTACAACAGGACTACTGATTTGTACACTAAGTACAATCAGCAACAGGTTGAAATTAATACTCATGAGTTTGACCTTGCAGCCAAGGGATTTGCGATAGCTAACGTAAATGCAAGGATTGATGAAGTACAAAGGTTATTGAGAGTTGCAGGAATACAAGGATTTTAAAAGTAGTTTAAACAGTACATAATTAACATAAAAATGAATCAAAATGAGTTAAAAACCATAATAAGCTATTATGGTGGTAAGCAACAGTTGCTACCGAGAATTTTACCTTTAATTCCCGAACACACGGTTTATTCGGAGGCGTTTTTTGGCGGAGGGTCTGTCTTCTTTGCAAAAGCCCCAGTGAGGGTTGAAATCATCAATGACATCAATAAACAGGTTGTTAATTTTTACAAAGTAGCTAAACGCAATTTTGTAAAGTTGAAAGCAGAAATTGATGTAACGCTCTACTCTGAGGAGCAATATAAGCAAGCCAGAGCGTTGTATTTCAGTAAAGATGAAACTGAGCAAAACTCAATACTTAGGGCGTGGGCATTGTTTGTGCTGTCGCACCAAACATTTCTTCACATACTCAACAATACTTGGGGTTTTAGCCGTAGTCGAAATGTGGCCACCACTTTTGGCAACAAAAAGCAAATGTTTGATGATCGTTACATCAAGCGGTTAGAGAACACGCAAATATTTTGCCGAGATGCACTTCGTGTACTCGTAAACTCCGATACTCCCGAAACCTTTCATTTTATTGACCCGCCCTATTACAATGCCCACATGGGACACTACGGAGGTTACACACTTGAAGATTTCGAGGGTTTGTTACAAACAGTCGAAAACCTTAGTGGGAAGTTTTTACTTACCACCTACCCAAGTGAAATTTTATCCCAGTACGCCACTAAAAATGGTTGGTATCAGATAGAGTTTCAGATGCACAAATCTGCCTCCAAAAAAGCAGGTGAACAAAAGATAGAAGTATTTACCATGAACTACGAACCAACAGCAGAAATGCTGCAACAGATTCAAAAGTAAATTTATCACGCTGGGTAATCTAAATCAGATTGTCCAGCGTTTTTTTTGTAATACAAATTTACTTGATTTTGAAATATTGAGAAAGCTAAACAAGGAAAAATACAAATGAGGGGGTGTGAAATCTTAACATTTGGAATGAAAGATTTTTACGTTTGGTTTTGAAATTTAATAATTATGGAATTATGCAATATCTTTATAAAAAAAAGACGTTGCAGTGCAACGTCCCTATTGTTATTCTCGCCATTGCCAATATCCCCACTGACGATTAAACCAACTCCCCCTTC
>JANNEN010000139.1:0-15367 GCA_031378715.1 Emticicia sp. | reverse complement strand
ATTAATCAACAAAAAATTTCAAATAAAGAAGTTTGTGTACTTTATTTTGGAAACTTGAAAGACAAGTATTTTGAACAAATTGATATTGATACAAAAGGTGGGATAGAAAACTGGCCAGATGGTTTTTTTGACCAAGCAAATAATGATTTTAAAATAATTTTTGGTTTTTGAAATGGAATTTTACGTAAATGAACTATCCCTACATGGACAGTATAAATCTGAGGAAATATTCATACATAACTTGAAAAACTTTTTAAGCATTTGTAATTTTATTCAGGAAGAAAAAGTATCCATTTTGGCAGACAAAACAGCTATTTATGTAGTAAAAGCATGGAACGAGCATACTTTAAGTGAAAGTATTAGTCAAATTTCGAGGAAAGACTTCAAAGAAGCATTCTACCGCTTTTTTAACAATAAACTTAACCCAAAAGATTGGAGAGAAACTCAAAAACATAGTGTTGATGACGAATATTTTTGCAATATCAGCAATAAAAATGTTTCTAATACTTCATTAGCTGAGATAAGTGAAAGAAAAATTCAAAATGAAAGTATAAATCGAATCTTAATTAGTTTTGATGATTCTATTTACTCAAATTTGACACAATTTGAAATTACTAAAAATGAAACTACCCAAATAACGTTAAATAATTGTAGCAACAAACAACAACTCGAAGAAATTCTTGATTTCAATAAAAACAAGAATATCTACGAAAACAGTGAAAGATTTGTAAAAACGAGTCGTAACAACAAAGATAGTGTTATTTATTTAGAAAAATTAACTGATTATTATTGGTATGAGGATAAATTTCATAGTACAAATATCCACCATGAAGTTTTTGATAAAAATGGTAATCACGTAGGTGAAGGTAATGAAAAAGGAGTTCTTGATGTAAGTAAAAAAGACAACAACAAAAAAATAGATATTTAACAATTTATATAAACGATAAAAACACTCTCGTTAGCCTGAATTTTAGTTCAACCTGGGTGTCAGCCGTTTTTAAAATGTCAACGGCAAACCCCTACACCGCATCAACATCAACCACCACATACATTCCTCTAAATTCTCGCACGAGCATTACTTCGTCAATTTTTTCTTGTAAAAACACCTTTGCAGCCTTTATGTTGAGTTTGTCTTTTTCGAGTTTTATTAAAATATCAAACAAAAACTTATTTCGTACTCGCTCAATCATGCCTTTTTCTGGGCCAAGCACACGGGCTTTGCCAAGTTTTTCGAGCAATTTATCGGCCAACCAATGAGCCGCTTTTTCGGCTTTTTCTTGCTCTTCGTGCTTTACCGTTATCGAGATTACACGAGTAAAAGGCGGATAAAAATAACTCTCTCGCTCCTTAATTTCGTCAGCATAATAGCCCGCATAGTCGTTATTGACCACTTTATGCAAAATATTCTGTGTCGTATTGCCAGTTTGAATCAACACCAAACCTTTTTTCTCACGCCTTCCTGCACGTCCGCTTACTTGGGTGAGCATCTGAAAAGCACGCTCCGCCGCCCTAAAATCTGGAAAGTGAATCATACGATCGGCATCAAAGATTCCGACCAAGCTCACTCGGTCAAAATCCAGCCCTTTGCTAATCATCTGCGTACCTACCAAAATATCAGTATTTCCTTGCTCAAACTCCCCAAGAATAGTCTGGTAGGCATTTTTGGTGCGAGTCGTGTCCAAATCCATGCGTTGCACACGAGCCGTTGGGTACATAATTCGGAGGTCATCTTCCAATTTTTCTGTGCCAAAACCAACCGTTTTCACTCGCCCCGAACCACAAACTGGGCAAGCCTTCGGAATCTCCTCTTTGTGTCCGCAATAGTGGCAACGCAACTCTTTTGAGTCCAAATGATAAGTCAAACTCACGGCACATTGCTCACATTCGCCAATCCAATTACATTCTTGGCAATTCATGTAAGGCGAATATCCCCGACGATTTCGGAAGATAATCGTTTGATCACCAATCGCTAAATTTTGCTCAATATGCTGGCATAAAGTCCCCGAAAAATCATTTTTCATGGTTTTTGCCTTGCGTTCGGCTTTCAAATCAATCAAATGAATGTCGGGCAACTGGGCATTTCCGTAGCGTTGCGAGAGCGTAACCAAGCCATATTTTCCTGTGGTGGCTTGGTAATAACTTTCGAGCGAGGGCGTTGCTGAACCCAACAAGATTTTTGCTCCTTGTTTCAAACCCAACATAATGCCCACATCACGGGCGTGGTAGCGGGGGGCGGGGTCGTATTGTTTGTACGAACTTTCGTGTTCTTCATCAATAATGACCAAACCCAAATTATCCATTGGCAAAAAGACGGCAGAGCGAACACCTACCACAAATTGATAACGCCCTTCAAGCACGCCTCGCCAAACTTCTACTCGCTCATTGTCCGAAAATTTGGAGTGATAAACGCCCATTTTATCGCCAAAAACTCGCTTCATTCTGACCACAATTTGGGTCGTCAGGGCAATTTCTGGCAATAAAAATAGCACCTGCGAACCACCTTCCAGCACTTGCTGAATCAACTCAATATAAATCTCAGTTTTGCCACTTCCCGTGATTCCGTGCAGTAAAACCACGTCTTTTTCTTGAAAATGCGTCAAAATTTCGTTGCTTGCTTGCTGTTGAGCATCGGTCAAAGAAATTTTCTGCGGTTCAGTTGGCATCTCATCACCGAAGCGAGAAACAACGATTTCAAACTGCTCGAAAACCCCCCTTTCTATCAGCGTATTGAGCGAAGAATCGGAGGTTTCGCCTTGCGTAAAAAACGATTTATCAACGCCTAATTGGTTGCGTTCTCGCAGTTGATTCATCGGAATATTTTTCAAATATTCCAGCACAATCGTTTGCTGTTTGGCAGATTTACTCAGCGAATCAATTAAATTCGCTACTTCCTCGCTTCCTTCATAAACCCTTTTTAGGCGAATTTTCTTGGCAATTTTTGGCTTATATTTTTCCTTAACTTCCTCATACATAATGATTGCGTGCTTGCCAATCAGTGATTTTATCATTGAATTGATATTGGTTTCGCCCACAAATTTTATGGCATCATCATAAGTCAAAGAAGCATGATTTTTCAAGATTTCAAGAAAATCAACTTCGCTTTGTTCCAAAAGTTCGGGGTGGTCAAAATCTGGATTAATCTGAATCCTTGATTGACTCGTAACTTTCAAACCCGACGGCACGGCAACGTTCATCACTTCGCCCACGCAACACATATAATAATCGGCAATCCAATCGAACAGCCAAAGCTGCTGTTTGGTGATAAGTGGCTCATTATCAAGTAGTTCGAGAATATATTTTGCCTGATATTTTTCGGGAGGCGTGTTATGAATACGACCAACGACGGCAGTAACCACTCGGTTTTTGCCAAATTGCACAATGACTCTCGCCCCAATTTTTATGTCTTCAACCATCTGCCGAGGCACACGATAGCTAAACATTCGTGGAATCGGCACGGGCAAAATCACATCGGCAAAATAGGTTGTTTCGACAGAAAAAAGATTATCCATTTGTAATGTAGAATGTCTAATGTAGAATTAAGAATGTTTAAAAATCACCATCAAAAACATTCTAAGCAACTCATGTTATGCACTGTCTAATTTCCTCCACTTTTTTCGAGCCGCAATGGAATTGGGGAGGTGTCCTGACGAAGTCGGACGGAGGGGTGAAACACGGATAGCTGAAGTCCTAAAAAATAAATTCTTCGCTGAAAAACCCCGAAGCGTCGGTCGCCTCCGTCAAAATTCGACTACGTCAGAATTTTGCCACCTCCCCAATTCCATTGCGGCTCGAAAAAAGGGGAGGAAACTTAAAAAGTACATAAGAATGAGTAAATAATATCCAAAGGTACTAAATTTTAGTTTTGGATAATGAAGGACAGAAATATCATTCTTCAAATAATTTTCACCCACTCGCTTGTAAATGTTATGCAAGCATACTATTTTTGTTAAGAAAGAAATTTAAAAGACTTTTTAACTATCGTCCATCGTCTATTGACTGCCGACTAATTTCAAAACAATGACTGAAACTATCGAATATAAAGTGCCGACAATGGCAGAAATGGCAGCCAATGGGCAAACGCCCGAAGTGCTTTTTTGGGTAGGTTGTGCAGGTTCGTTTGACGACCGCTACAAGAAAGTTACGATTTCGTTTGTGAAGATTTTGAATAAAATCGGAGTAAAATTTGCCGTTCTTGGCACCGAAGAGGCTTGTACGGGCGACCCAGCTCGTAGGTCAGGCAACGAATTTACTTTCCAGATGCTTGCCCAGCAGAATATTCAGGTACTAAATGGCTATGGCGTAAAGAAAATCGTAACTGCTTGCCCCCATTGCTTTAATACGCTCAAAAATGAATATCCAGAGCTTGGCGGCAGCTACGAAGTGATTCATCATTCGACATATTTACAGCAACTAATTAATGAAGGTCGCATAAAAATTGAAGGTGGTGGAAGTTTCAAGGGGCAGAAAATTACTTACCACGATTCGTGTTATTTGGGGCGTGCGAATGATATTTATGAAGCTCCCCGCCAGTTATTAGAGAACTTAGATGCCGAGTTGGTAGAAATGAAACGTTGCAAAACCAACGGACTTTGCTGCGGTGCGGGCGGTGGACAGATGTTTAAAGATGCAGAAAAAGGCACAAAAGAAGTTAATATTGAGCGAATCGAAGATGCCCTTGCCACGGGAGCGAAAACGATTGCCGTTGCGTGTCCGTTTTGTATGGTGATGATGTCGGACGGTGTGAAAAACAAAGAGCGAGAGCATGACGTGCGGGTTTATGACTTGGCGGAGCTACTGGAACAGGCGATGTGACAAAACGCATTTTAATAGGTTTTTAGGATTCAACAGTTTTTGGGATTGTACTTCAAAAAAGAAATATTTAATTTTCGTTCCTTACAGTCAATATTAGTGATTCAGATTCAGTCTAACAACAATACGAAAAGAGGGGACTAAATTAGAGCATTATTGATGTATGCAAGTTACGTTTTGGGCTGTAAAATTGCGACTCAATAACTCATCGAACCCGATTCATCAAAACCAGCATTGCCGTATCTCGCTTTGATTCGTTGGTTTGTCCACGTTTTTTGCGGTCGAAATTGCCCAGTACAATGTCATCGTCACCGTCCCCGTCGAGGTCGGCAGCGTCCATTACGAGCCAATTTCCTGCTTTTACTTCTTTGATTGAGGAGGCTTTGAAGCTAAATTTTCCTTGGTTTTCGAGATAAACGAAGCCTTCATTCGGTTGGTTTTTATTATCGGGAAAATACGAAATCGTGGCAATGTCCAAATCTCCGTCTTGGTCAAAATCTTTTGCAAGTGCCTTGAAACAACCATGAATCGGGTAGAAAAATGCTTGTGTGAATTTCACCGAACCGTTGGTAATACCATCGTTGAGGTAGCCATAAACGCCGTGAAAATTTTTGAGCAAATGCGTACTATAATCGGCATTGTCGCCACTGGTGTAGAGAATATCCTGATAGCCGTCGTTGTTCAAATCGACTAATTCAAAAAAACATGAACCATACACGGGCGGAAAACGCAGGATTTCTTTCGTTTCAAACGCAATTTCTCCTTCTGCATCTTTTCCTGTGTTTGTAAACAAAAAAACACCTTCTTGACCTTGGGCAAAAAGCACCCAAATATCGGGCAAACCATCTTTGTTTGCATCATCAATGTAAGCCTTGATTGCCCCAGGGGCTTCTCTGATGAGTTTTTTCTGATAAGATTTGTTTCCTAAATTTTTGTTCCAAAATAAAGCCCCTTTTTCGTTGCCGTAACCGCAAACGAGTTGGTCGGTGAGTCCGTCTTTGTCCAAATCAACGGAAATACTTTGGACGGGTCGGGGAAGGTTTTCCAGAATCGTTCCCGTGGGTTTAAAACTTCTTTTGCTTGAAAAATCAAAACTATGTAACGTACCTTTCGTCAAATCATTGGGGTTTAGGATACCGATATTCGTAAAGTAACCATGTCTATTGCCTGTCTTTGCGAGTGACCTTCCGAAGTCAATATCGACAATCGTTTGGTTTATTTTTTGAGCAGAAATAAGCGTACTTGTTTTGTCAAAAACACTCAACAAGGCATCGCTGGCGGCATAAATTTGCTGATTTGCGGTATCAATTTTTATATACGTTACTGACGGAAAACTACTCTGTGGAATCGAAACGGATTTCACCGAAAACAAATCGCTGATTGCCGAAACAGGCTCACGGTCTTGGTTGGGAAGTTTCTCGGGAGCTTTTTTCTCATAATAAGCTACAATTTTTTTCCAATCCTCGGGCATAATACTTGACACACTTTCAAATTGACCGTTTTCCTTTCTTTGAATATCAAGATACGCCTCACCATCGACTATTTGTAGCCCCAATTGCTTGGCCATTACGGGCAAGATATTATTGCTCCAAGTGGCTTTGTCGAGTAAACTCGGCTCGGGAAAAACGTGGCACGAACCACAGTGAGTTTTGGCTAATACTTCGCCTTCCGATTGGTGGTTACAACTCAACGTAAACGCCAATCCGAGAAACGAAAAGTAGCTTGTTATTTTAAAAAAGTTGATGCTAAAATGTCTCAATTTTTGATTATTTTTCTGGTAATTATACCGTCTTTTTTAGTTAATTTTAATAGATAAAACCCTGATGGATAGCTTTTTAGTGAAATATTCATGCTCGTTTCATTCAACAACTCTTTCTTGAAAAGCAAATTTCCTTTTTGGTCAATTAATTCAATTCTTTCTACCCCTCCCAACGCCGAAATCGTGACTGAATCTTCGGTGGGATTGGGGTAAATATTACCCCCCAAAACCTCTTCAACCGCCAACGGAACTACCACAACTGGGGGCGTTAGGGCCTCAATTATTTCTTCGATTCTGACCGAGGCAATGGTTATATTCGCAACCGTAGTACCCAAATCAAAAGCCATTCGTGCCGCCAAATCGGTAGGGTCATTCATGGTGAAAATATAAGAAAACTCTTTCTCTTTTGTGCCAAAAGTCAGCGTACTATACCCCGAATAACTATTGTAAGGGGTGGCATTTCGACCGATGTAGTTGGTTGTTGTCACTTCCCGATCGGCTTTTGCCTTGATACTGACCAAATACCGTTTTTTGTTGATCAAGGCAATATTTGTTTTCGTAAGCTGCACGTGCCACGCATCTTTGGAGGCTGATTTTATGTCAATGTTTAAGCTACCAGTATTTCGGGCAATACTTGCCGTGGAAGTCGGTTGCACGCCAAGCACCCAGCCATCGTTCGAGCTAAATTCACTTTGATAAATCACCTTTGAGGGCAACGATTTGGCACTCGACATGGTGTTTTTGAGCAAAGCATCTACTAATTTAGTGGAATATTGTTGCGTAGTTGGGTTATAAACACCAAAACCCGCACTAAACTCCCAATAAGCCCAACTGAAACCTTGCTCCTCAAACCAACGTCCCAAAAACGTGGTCCATCTGGCACGGCTTTCGATGTCGGCTTTGCTGTATGCTCCAAATTCACCCACGTGAACGGGAGTATTTTTTTGTTTAGCAAAGTTGCTCAAAAACTCAAACTCTGCAATAATTTGGTTGCGTTCCGAAGCCAAATCTTCCCAAAGTGTACCGAGCCATTTTTGGGCATCAGTGCCTACCCAATCGGCTCCTTGGTGCGTAAAACTAAATGGGTTATAATAATGTACCGTCAGAATAATATTTTTATCATCGGGAATTTTAAGGCTCGGCACGCTTCCGAGTCCGCCGTAGTTGGCCGTCCCCATCAGTACCGCTCGTGTCGGATTGGTTTTTCTAATGACTTTCAAAGCATCGGCAAAATAAGTATTCCAAAGCTCGGGCGTAAGGCCGTCGTGCGGCTCGTTCATTACTTCAAATAGCAGTTTTTGGTCATAATTCTTGAAAAAAACCGCTATTTGCTCCCACTGGCTCAAAAATCGGGGTTTTACTTTCTCGGGATTTGCAAAAAGTTCTTCGTGGTGGTGCATATTCATAACCACATACAGTTTGCTGGCGTAGGCCTTATCGACAATGTATTTTACCCGTGCCAAAAACGTTGGATTTATGGTAAATGGCTCGGTTTGAGAAGCCCTCGCCGCCACGTCCCAGCGAACTGGAAGTCGAATATGAGTAAAACCTAATTGGGCGATTTTCTCGAAATAATCATCTCTAAAGGGGTTGCCCCATTCGGTTTCGGTGGGTGCTTCGAGCATATTCCCCATGTTGATTCCCCGACCAAGTTTTATGTTTAATTCCTGAATCGGAAGAACCTGTTGGGCTTGGAGAAGAGTTGAAAAGCCTAAAAAAATGAAGAATATTATGATATTTAAGGTTTTCATGCTTTTATGGGTTGAATGTTCATTCAAATTTAAGATGTCCAAAAACAAAAAGGAAGACTTCTCTTTGAGTGAAGTCTTCCTTGAAAAGCAAAAATTATAAGTTCTTTTTCTTCAATTCGCTTACTGCAAAGTCGGCGGCACGGGCGGTCATGGCCATGTACGTAAGCGACGGATTGACGCACGAGGCCGAGGTCATAAACGAGCCGTCGGTCACGAAAACGTTTTTTACGTCATGTACTTGGTTGTTGCCATTTAACACCGACGTTTTCGGGTCACGCCCCATACGGGCAGTTCCCATCTCGTGAATCGCCATGCCGAGATATGAGCCACGGTCATTGCCTTTTACGTTTTTCACGCCCGATTTTTCGAGCATTTCGATAGCATCGTTTTGCATATCGACCCGCATTTTTTTCTCGTTTTCTTTTAATTCGGCACCAAAAACCGCCAATGGTAGCCCCCATTTGTCTTTTTCGGTTTTGTGGAGATATACCCTGTTTTCGTAGTAAGGTAATGTTTCGCCAAAGCCACCAAGTCCCATTGTCCAGTTGCCAGGTTTGGTGAGTTCTTCTTTAAAATCTGCCCCGAAACTCAACTCGGCCACATTTCTTTGCCAGCCTTGACGGCCGCCCCCGCCTTGGTAGCCAAAGCCACGGAGATAGTCCCGCTTATCGGTGCCGATATTTCGGTAGCGTGGCACATAAATACCGTTAGCACGACGACCATAATAGTATTTGTCCAAGTCGCCCTCCCAGTCGCCCGAGGCCCCCGTGCGGAAATGATGATCCATCAAGTTGTGTCCTAATTGCCCCGAATCATTACCAAATCCATTCGGAAAACGATTTGATGTCGAGTTGAGCATCAAGGTTGTAGAACCCAGTGTGCTGCCACAAACAAAGATTATTTTTGCATAAAACTCTCGTACGTCCATTGTTTGGGTGTCAATGATGCGTACGCCCGTAGCTTTTTTCTTGCTTTCGTCGTATAAAATTTCTTTCACCACCGAGTCGGGGCGAAGCGTAAGGCGACCTGTTTTGGCGGCGGGCGGCAAAGTGCAAGATTGTGTACTGAAATATGCTCCGAACGGGCAGCCCAACGAGCATTTGTTGCGATATTGACAACCCGCTCGTCCAACGCCCAACTGCTCCTTGCGGGCTTCCGACAGGTTGGCTACTCGTCCGATGGTCATTACTCGCCCTGGGAAATTCTTTTCGATGCGTTTACGGACTTCTTTCTCTACGCAATACATTTCCATTGGGGGCAAAAACTCACTATCGGGGAGTTGGGGTAAACCGAGTTTTTCGCCCGAAATTCCCGCAAATTTTTCTACGTACGAGTACCACGGAGCAATATCTTTGTAGCGAATCGGCCAATCAACGGCGATGCCATCTTTGAGGTTTGCTTCAAAATCAATATCGCTCAAACGGTACGACTGCCGCCCCCACATGATTGATTTTCCACCAACGATATTGGGTCGATACCAGTCAAAACGTTTTTCTTCTTTGTAGAGCGAGTCGGAGTCGTTCATCCAATATTTTTCGGTCATTTCGTTGTACGGATAGTCACGCCCCAACTTCGGGTGGCTTGCTTTTTGCTCCGTCGTCAAGCGACCATTATACTGTGACTCCCAAGGGTTTTTCATGGCATTTTCGTAGCCCGTCACGTGGTCAAGTTGTCGCCCTTTTTCGAGCATCAGTACTCGTAAACCCTTCTCTGTCAGCTCTTTAGATGCCCAGCCGCCCGAGATTCCTGAGCCAATCACGATGGCATCGAAGGTTTGATCTTTGATTAAATCTATGTTTAAGTTTGCCATTGTATTTGATTTGAAAATGTGATGATTTGACAATTTGATGATTTAGAGATGCTGGATTCAAATCTCCAAAACGCTGCGGTGTACCGCTTTCAAATTGAATTATGCCCAAGCCTTTTGCCCCGCTTGCATGGTGGTACAGCCTTCAAATCGCCCAGGAATCGGTACGTATTCTAAGGCTTGCGTTGCTCCGATTTCGGAGATAAAATAGCCCGTTACGGTCATTCCTTTCATGGTCATGAAAAACGCTTTATTCTCGGTGGTGGTTTGTTTGACCATTTCGTTTTTCTGTGAAATATCAAGTGCTACGAAGCCTTTGCCAAATTTTGTTTGGCTATCGGCATCAAGTTTGGCCAATCCTGCATAAAATTTTTCTTGGTCGGGTTTTTCGTAGCAATCACGCATGACCCGCACAATAAACTTCTCAACACCCGCTGCTTTTGCCCCTGGGCTGGTTGTGGTCGGAATGATGATATCGGCCACTTCGGCAAGCATTGCTTCTTGGGTAGCACTGATTTTTAGACTTTCGCCAAAGTTAGTTACTTGTCCCATTGCACCCGCCATGAGCGGTGCTGCCATTACCCCCCCAAGTAAGAGTGTGGCTCGGTGAATTGCTTCTCTACGGTTCATGTTTTTTAATTTTGAATGATAGAATGATAGAATGAGTGAATGAATTTTAAAATTAGTTTATGTGATGTGATTTTATTCTATCATTCACTCATTCTATCATTTAAAATTGGTTTATCTACGGAAACTATTACCTACAAATTTCAGTACTTCGGGGAGGGCTGTCCGCCAATATTCCCATGTATGCCCGCCCTCACGAACTCTGAACTCGTGCGGAATTTTCTTATCAATCATCATGGCGTGCAGTGCCATGTTTCCTTTTATCAAGAAATCATCATCACCACAATCAATGTAGAATTTTACTTTTTTCAAATCATCAGCGTTGGCTGTTTCTACGATTTTTAGCGGAGAATTTTTATAGTAATGATCTGTCAAACGAGCTTTTCCTTTCAAATCTTTTCCGTATAAATCACCAAAAACGTAGTTCCAACGCTCATTATCAGTGTTTTGGCTCACTACTTCATCATCGTTCCAGACGGCGGCACTGAGCGGAGCGGCGGCGGCAAACATATCAGGGTGCTTCGTAGCATAAAGTAGCGTACCAAGCCCGCCCATCGAAAGCCCCGCCACGGCTCTAAACTCTTTTTTTGCACGAACTCGGTAATTTGACTCTATATAAGGAATAAATTCCTTAATGAAAAAATCTTCAAACTTGGTTTTGCCATCGAAACTATTCATATACCAACTCACGCCCGCATCAGGCATGACGATAATCATTGCGGGAGCTTCGCCACTGTTGATAACCTTGTCGGCAATTTCGGGCGTTTGTCCGAACTGCGTCCAGCCTGTTTCGTCGTCGGTGTAGCCGTGCAGCAGATATAACACAGGATACTGGCGGTTTGTTTTGTCGTAGTCGGCGGGGAGATAAATGCTGTATTCAATATCTTTTCCGAGGGTGGTACTCTTGATTTTTATGCTTTCTTTGAGCGTGCCTTGCTGGGCATAAGTAGTAATTGAGGACGCAAAAAGCAATAGGCAAAGAATTTGTTTCATTGTTTTTTTTTAAGTCGAGGTTGAATAATAAGTAAATATAGCGGAATTAGTTTCATTCTTTACACAAAAGTAAAGTAAAAAAAAAGCTTCTTCAAAATGGTTAGTTGCCTACAAGATACGTTGTTTTTAATTCATTTCTAACCTATTCCGTCATGCCCAAACTACTCTAAAAACTTGGTTCGGTAGGTCAAGGGCGTGATTTTCTTGATTGCCTTGAATTGTCGATTAAAATTTGAAAGATTATTAAAACCGCTTTCAAATGAAATTTCGGCCACGCTTTGTTTATCAACCATGAGCAGCTTACAGGCGTGTTCGATGCGGATTTCGGCCAAAAACTGCGTAAACGTCCGTCGGGTGCGTTTCTTGAAATACCTACTAAATGCCGACTCACTCATATTGGCCAAGTCGGCTACATCTCTGAGATTAATTTCATCTTGGTATTTAAGCATCACGTACTCAAAAACCTTATTCATGCGGGCCGAGTCCACCTCATTTCGAATCGAAATCGGGTTCGTTGTGAGGTCTTGTTTGTCGTCACTTTCGGCCAGAATCGTCAGTAATTCGATCATGCCCAGCAGGCGTTCCATACCCGAAAGATTTGGGAGGGTTTGAAATTTTGGTAAAACCTTTTTTGCCGTTTTTTCGCCAAAGCTCAGTCCTCGCTTCGAGCGTTCCAAGAGAGCCTTAATACCTTGACTTTCAGGGAGTTGCATGAATTTTTCACCCAAAAAATCTTCCAGAAAATGGATCACCAACGACTTGGCTTTTATGCCCGAATCTTTCGCATAAAACACCTCGTCGTTGCGGTAATAATGCGGTAGGAATGAGCCAATCATGCACAAATCACCCTCTTTAAAATCAGTGATACTGCTCCCCACAAATCGTTTGCCTGTACTTTCCAGCACCAACACAATTTCGTACTCTGGGTGGTAGTGCCACGGCATTGGAAAATAGGGTGAGTTTTGCACAAACAGATTGAATGATGCATCAGGCGGATTTGATATTTTCAGTAACTGGGGCTTCATTGGTTTGGTTTCTGTTTAATCTTTTGATTCATTTTACCAGTATAACTATCTAAAAGGCAATTTGACTTGTAATATAACAGCTAAATTAATACATAAACGGTATTGAATTGATATAAAATTATATTATTTGTCAAAAAAACATTAGAAATTGGTAGGATTTGAGTGGTAAAAGCCACGATAAACTATTATTTTTGTTATTATTCTAATGAAAAATTTACTTTTTCTTAGGTAAGGAATAGAAATTGAATAAAGTGAGCATTTGATACGATACTTTTTCCGTTATGAAATCTCGTTTTTTACTTGAATAGAACACCGCTATTTGCTTAAAAAATGAAATTACCTAACAAAAAAATTACCATCGCAACGGCGAACCGTCCTAAAACGCTCACCTTATTTAATTTCTATTCCTAAATCATTTATAATTTAAAGTTTTTCATCTTAACCTTTATTAAACGAGTATGAAACAATTACTACAAAGAATGGTGTTGGGTTTGGCAGTTCTGTTGAGCTGGCAAGTATCCAATGGCCAAACCCGAGCCGTTTCGGGTAAAGTATCCGATGCTGGCAACAGTCCGCTGCCAGGCGTAAGTGTGTCGGTAAAAGGCACAACGCAGGGAGCAATTACCGATGCTGGTGGAAACTTTTCGGTGCAAGCCGCCAACAATGCAACCTTGGTATTCAGCTACATTGGCTACAAAGCACAGGAAATTAAAGTAGGCAGCCAGAGTACCATCAAAGTAAGCATGGAAGAAGATGCTGCCGCCTTGGGCGAGGTAGTTGTGGTTGGATATGGTTCTCAAAAGAAAAGCCAAACCACTGGGGCGATTTCGCAGGTAAGTGCCAAGCAAATCAGCGAAATGCCAATTACGAGTTTGGGGCAAGCCATGCAAGGGCGTGTGGCAGGGGTCGATGTATCACAGTCGGGTTCAAAGCCTGGAAGTGTTCCAAAGATTTTGATTCGTGGTCGTCGCTCATTCAACGCAGGAAACGACCCGCTTTATGTAGTTGATGGAATACCGCTTTCGGCGGGTTACGAAGACCTAAATCCGAGTGATATTGCATCAATGGAAATCTTGAAAGATGCCACCGCAACTGCCATTTATGGTGCAAGGGGTGCCAACGGTGTGGTTTTGGTTTCAACTAAAAGAGGAGCCGTAAAAGGTAAAACAACCGTAACGTTTGATACTTACGGTGGTGTTTCGACACCATTAGATAAAATTCAGTTGTTTAGTGGACCTGAGTTTGCTGAGTATATACGTGAAGCATTCCGTGCAACGAATAACTACAAAGATGCCGCAGGAAACCCCGTTGCGACGGGCGTAACAGATGCCGCTGCCGATGCAAAATTAGCTGTTTTGGGTGGCGACCCAGCCGTTGCGGCAGGACTTGCAGCGGGCAGAAATACCAACTACCAAGATTTAATCTTGAAAAACGGTATCATGCAAAACCATTCGCTCGGGATTCAGGGCGGAAACGATAAAACCCAGTTTTATATTTCGGGTGGATACTTTCAAGACAAAGGTATATCCGAAGGTTTGGATTTTACACGTATGTCGCTGCGAGCAAACATTGACCACAACGTAAATAATTGGTTGAAAGTTGGACTTTCATCATACATGATGTACAGCATCAGAAATGGCGAAAACTTAAATCCGTATAGTTTTACGATTCAGCAAAATCCCTTGGGTCGCCCGTTTGATGATAACGGAAACGTGATTTTCTCACCAACCAACGATGCTTTATTAACAAACCCATTAGCCGAAATCGTGCCTGGGGCTCAGATAGACAATACCAAAAAGTACAGGATTTTTAATAGTCTTTACACCGAGTTTAAAATCATGGACGGCTTGAAGTATAGAATAAACTTTGGCCCAGATTTTACAATTTCGAGATTTGGCCGTTTTATCGGTGCAGCAACCAATGCTCGTAAAGGTGGTGACCCACAGGCATCAACTGCAAATAGTCTTGGGTTTAACTACACGCTCGAAAACGTTTTGACGTATAACAAAACTTTTGCCGCAAAGCATAATTTCGGTGCAACTCTCTTACAATCAATTCAGAGAGATAATTTTGAAAGGTATTCAACTGACGTGCAAGGTGTACCAGCCGAGTCGCAAGAGTTTTATAACTTAGGTAATGCTGGCTCTGTGCTGGGCGTGGGTAGTTTTTTAAGCCAGTGGACAATCAACTCGTACATGGCTCGTATAAACTATGACTATAACGACAAATATCTATTGACCGCAACGATGCGTCGTGATGGTTCGAGCCGATTTGGTGAGAACACAAAATATGGTAATTTTCCAGGAATTGCCGTTGGTTGGAATATCAGCAACGAAGCATTTATGAAGCAAGTTTCGTGGGTTGATTTATTGAAACTAAGAGCAGGTTGGGGTAAAGTAGGAAACCAAGGGGTTGCACCTTACCAAACGCAGGGTTTGTTGGGTCGTACTGTTTATGCCTTTGGAACAACAGCGGCGTTTGGCTACCGACCAAATACTATCGGAAATCCTGATTTGAAATGGGAAACTTCGGCAACGGCCAATATCGGTTTAGATTTTAGCTTTATGAGAGGAAAAATTCAAGGTTCATTAGAATT
>JANNEN010000049.1:0-2666 GCA_031378715.1 Emticicia sp. | reverse complement strand
GCGCCATCACCTTGGCCATTCCTGATCTGGCAGTAGCGGCTGGCCAGGGCTGGACCATGTTCTATGCCACAATGGATGCAATCATGCCTGCGGGTCTGAAGACCGTCCTTTACCTTGGTATCCTGATTGCACAGTTCTTGTGCGGCTTGGCCACCGTCACGTCGGCCAGCCGGATGCTGTTCGCCTTCTCCCGCGATGATGGCATGCCTGTCGGGTCAAAAGCACTGGCAAGCGTTTCACCGAAATACCGCACCCCTGTAAATGCGATCTGGACGGCGACTGTGCTGTGCATCCTTTACGTGGTGTTGGCGCTGTCGATCAAACTTGATGGTACGTCGATCTATGTGATCGTTGTGAACTCGACACTGGTGTTCCTGTTCCTCAGCTTCACGGTGCCTTTGGTGGCGGGACTGTTTGCCTATGGCACCGCCAAATGGCCAAACCCCGGCCCTTGGGCGATGTCTGGCGGCACCTACAAACTGGTTACGGTGCTTTCGGTTGTCGGGATGGCAGTGATCTTGTTCATCGCTATCGCGCCACCGAACGAGCGTGTGCTTTATGTGGTGCTGGGCTTTATCGCCCTGGCGATGGTGCTTTGGTTTGTCTCCGAAAACCGCCGCTTCCAAGGCCCACCCACAGGTGACCGCATCACCGCCCGCAAGGCCGTAATTGCGGCGGCTGAAAAGGCAGTTGGCGAAAAAGGTTAACGCGCTGTTCACCAGTAATGCTAAAGATGAAAGGCAGTCAGACCTTCTGGCTGCCTTTTGTTTTGCAGGCTGACAATGACCTACCTTCTGATCAAAGCGGCGATTTCCGGCATCCTGATTGCGCTGGCGTCCGAAGTTGCCCGCCGCCACGCTGGCATCGGTGCGCTGATCGCGTCTTTACCGCTGGTGTCAGTGCTGGCGATGATTTGGCTTTGGCGGGACACGCATGATCCGGTTCGCCTTGCCAATCACGCGCAGGCGACCCTCTGGTATGTTGCGCCTTCGCTGCCGATGTTTCTGATCATCCCCGCATTGCTGCGTTCGGGATTTGGATTTTGGGCATCACTTGGCATAGGGTGCGTGGTGACCGTTCTGCTTTATCTTGTGGTGATCTGGCTCGCCCCGCGTTTGGGCATCACCATTTAGCGGCGCACATTACACATCTTTTTGCGACGGAAATCCAAAGAACCCGCGTTTAACACGGACAAAGCGGGCTCAATGACAGGCCCACTGAAAAAGGGACATTGAAATTGACCACAAAAACGCTTTGGACCGCCACCGCACTTGCTGCCGTTTTGGCAGGTGCCGGATATTACGGATACACCCAGTTGGCGGGCGGCGCAGCAGATCTGTCAAGCTACGCAAATACCAACATTGATTTTGGCGCTACCGTTGCTGCCGATGTGTCAGCCACCTGCGGGGCCGATCCGTCACACGCCCGTATTGTCTGCCTTGCGGATGAACTGAAGGTTAAACTAGCCCCCGCCCTGCTGGCCGAATTCGAACGCCCCTACACCCTGGCTGACGCCAAGAAGTGGAGCAACTTTCCCCCTGTCGGTTACCCCGACCGGATAGGCCCAACCTTGGGTGATTTCACCCCCGAACAGCGCGCCTACATCAAGGCAATCTTGTTGGATGCCGCCAGCCTGACCAGCAACGAAGGCTCCGACGAGTTGGAACAGGTGCTGAATGCTGACGACTATCTGGCTGCCAACACCGCCGACAGCGCCGGATTTTCTTCCTCCAACTACCATATCGCGTTCTTGGGCACGCCCGCCGCGACGGGCACATGGCAGCTATATTTTGGCGGCCACCATTTCGCGATGACCAATACCTACAAAGACGGTATTCTGATCGGCGCGACGCCGTCGTTCCGCGGCGTGGAGCCGTTCGTGCCCTTCACCCAAAATGGCCGCGAAAATGCGCCCATGCTGCAAGAACAGGCCGCATTTGCCGCACTGTTTGCCGCGTTGACGCCCGAAGAGCTGGCCGCCGCCAAACTGTCGGCCAGTTTTACCGACATCGTCGCAGGCCCGCAGAAAGATGACGCCATCCCAGCCACCGCCGAAGGGTTAAAGCTGGCTGCTGCCAGCCCGGCGGTGCAAGCTCTGGCACTGGCGGCAATGGAAACCTATGTGCGCGACGTCAACGCAACAGGGGCGGATGCCATAATGGCAAAATACGCAGCAGAGATTTCGGAAACCTATATCGGCTTTTCCGGCACTGCTACGATTGATGCAGAAAATGACTATGTCCGCATCGACGGCCCCTCTGTATGGATTGAATTTTCGTTGCAACCCGGCCGTTCCATCGAAGGTATCCACCCGCATTCGGTTTGGCGTGACAAGGTCGCCGATTATGGCGGCAACACCGAATAAATTCTGACCACCCATATCGTACACGGGCGCATCACCAGCGCCCGCCCGTTTTCGTTTGTAGAAACCTCCATTCCACCCTTGCGGCCCCGCCCCCCATCGCTATAACCCCGGAAGTTTTGCGCTGATGGGGGCTGATATGCCAAGAAGAACCGACATCAAATCCATCATGATCATCGGTGCGGGTCCTATCGTTATCGGTCAGGCCTGCGAGTTTGATTATTCCGGCGCACAAGCCTGCAAATCCCTGCGCGAAGAAGGCTACCGGGTGATCCTCGTCAACTCCAACCCCGCCACGATTATG
>JANNEN010000003.1:0-2845 GCA_031378715.1 Emticicia sp. | reverse complement strand
CAAAATTTGACCAAATATTTTAGGCATTTCACTATCTACCATTATCAAATAGAAGTCCAATATGTCCCTTTCAGCACCAATATAATCAAAAGTTACAACAAAATATTCAATACAAAGCAATATATATATAAGTTTTGTTGCGGTATCAATGGCATTTACCTCGTCAATGTAAGATTTGTTTATGCCATTGATTTTAAAAATAAAGTTGGTGTTTCCCGAAGCATTCAGCAAAGAAGGTTTACTTCCTAAATATGATTTTATGCCAAAACCTTCGTTCTCTTTTTGAATAAAGTTGTTTTCAATGTCTAATAAAATATCAGCTTTTTGATTGCTATTTCCACCTTTTACAGCTTCAATACCCAAAAAGTCTTGCACAATTCTAAATTCATGGACATCAAATGTTTGTGAGCTACCTTTGATTTTGTTAATCAATAGGACAATCATTTCTTGGTTAATAATATTTGAAATATTTATCTCTTTTACAATCTTATTTTCTTTGTTTTTGATTACGATTGTTGATAGGCTTGTTAGCAAATATTCTATTTTCGAGTTAAGTGTTGTAACCTTATTTACCTTTAAGTAATTATTATTCTTGTTGAGTTTAGAGTCAGATAAAAAAAGTTGTTTTTCTAAAATTAATTTTATCAAAACAAGTAATTCAGTCCATTCACCTTTGTTTTTCGTTGTTTTCAAGGTTTCTGTTTTTGGGGTTAAATTATTTAAGTGTGTCAAGATATTTTTTGATACTGCTTCTATTGCATTAACAGCAACGCTATTGCCTAACTGTTTAATCGCTTGTGCGGGACTTACAGGGAAAATAAAATCGTCTGGAAATCCTTGCATTTTTCGTGCTTCAATGTATGACAGTCTATTTAATTGTCCATCTACTTCGTAATTATCCCAATTTCTACGGTCTGTAATGTCAGAACCACGTCCGCCAATTCTAATCGTAAAACCAATTTCTCTTGTGCATTTTCCGCCCCAAACATCGCTCATGTTAAATTTTAAAGGAATTGAAGGTGGAAAAGTAAAACTTTTCATAAAACCTTCATCTCTAAAACCAACCATAAACGCTCTTGGTCTTAGTTGTGGAAGTCCATAATCAGAAGCGTGAACAACTTTAAAATAAAACGAATAACCTAACTCATCTTCAAGAATATTGCGAATAATTTTGAAAGTATTTCCGTTATCATGCGTTACAAGTCCACGAACATTTTCTAAAAAAAATGCTTTTGGTTTTTTTGCTTCTAAAATTTCGGCAATATTAAAAAACAGATTTCCTCTCTCTGAATTATGGTTATCCTCAAAACCTCGTTTCTGTCCTGCTTGGCTAAAAGGCTGGCAGGGAAATCCAGCACATAAAATATCAAAATCAGGCAGATTTTTAGGCGTAATTGTCCTAATATCTTTATTAAAAAGATTATTTTCAAACAATTTTGGGTTAATTTTCTTATGATTTGCTTCATAAGTTAATCTCGCAAATTCGTCAATTTCGGAAGCAAAAACACACTCGCCACCAAGTCGGTGCATCGCCAAATGAAAACCACCAATGCCCGCAAATAAGTCAATAAATGTAAAGTTATTATTCAATGTTTTTTTTTGATGCAAAGTTATGCTTTTTTGCGAAATGTTGTGTTGTTCATTGGAGCAAGTGAACAATTTAGAAAATTGTTCTACTTCAAACCCTTCAAATATTCAATACTTAAAGGCACGTTTTCGAGTTCGTGCTCGCTTTCGTCTTCGATGAAGTAGTGCTTGATGCCGATTTTCTTGGCTTGCTTAAAAATGTTTTTCCAGTCGGCTTGACCTGTGCCAAGCACTACGTCATTTTCGGCGGGGGTGTGTCCCGAAAAATCTCCGATAACGCCTTTTTTGAGGTCTTTTACGTGCATCAATTTCCAGCGATTGCCGTAGGTTTTTAGGAGTTTTACGGGATTTCCCCCGCCGTGCATTATCCACAGCACGTCCATTTCAAATGATACGTATTCGGGCTTTGTGTTTTTGATAATGTAGTCAAGGAGCGTACCGTTTTCGTAGGGTCTAAACTCAAATCCGTGGGGGTGGTAGCAGAAAGTTAAGCCGTTTTCTTTCAAAAACTTCCCTGCATTATTAAAAACAGTAACGGATTTTTGGGCATCTTCAAAAGTAAAATTATCGCCTTTGTGCGGAATCCAGGCACACATGACGTAGCCCGCTCCGAAAATCCTTGCTTTTGTGACAATATCTTGCGAAAGTTTTTCTAATTGTTCAAAACCTGCACCCGTTGACGGAATGGAAATACCACGGGTATCACACATTTTTTTGTATTCTTCGTCAGTTACGCCTTTCGCACCACTCGTTTCGATTTCGGTAATGCCCATTTTTTGGATTTTGTCTAACGTTCCCGCAACGTCAGTCGGAAAATGCTTACGGAATGTATAAGCCTGCACGCCAAATGGATAGGTATAAATATTCTTACTGCTTGGTTGGGCGAAAATTTCTTGCGTAAATCCTAAAAATAAACAGAGTAAAATGGCGTTTGTTTTCATTTTGTTCTATATTGAGGTTGAATTATTTTACCAAAGTTGATGCACTGATTGTTTGATGTATTTCTCATAAACGGCCTTAATTTCATTCATTTGTCGGGGCGAAAAAGAGAAGTAATTGCTTCCTTTTAGGTTTTCTAAAACTTGCTCGGGGCGAGATGCACCCGGGATAATCGTACTGACGGCATCGTGTTGCAAAACGACCGCGTACCCGGCGACTCGGTTCGACAATTCCCCCCCCAGGCGATTTTGAAATTCTCCGCGCGGCGGCGCGGGGCGGGTGCCGAGCGTCACTTCGAAGTTCAGCCGTTCTTTGCCAC
>JANNEN010000204.1:0-2021 GCA_031378715.1 Emticicia sp. | reverse complement strand
AACCAGTCAGTTGACGCCCGTAGTCGTCCTGCTTCCATGACCCGTGGAGGAACAATTACCGTAGAATTTGATACTCCTTCTGATGGAGATATGATTGCAGATTGGGCGGCTAACCCCGTCAAGCAATTAGATGGGAGCATCACGTACATGAATCAAAATCAAGATTCTGTGATGAAAACCGTCAATTTCTATAATGCCTATTGTATCGAATTCATGGAGCGTTTTGACGGTACAATGTCCGATTCTAACATGAAGACGACCATCAAAATCTCCCCCGAAAGAGTGAATATCGGCGGTGTCGAACACGATAATAACTGGTTTGTCCACGGTACAAGCAAAGGAGCAGGGGCAAAAGCTACCACTGTCAGCAGGGGTATCGCCAGTAAAGAAGGTACCGAGTTTGAGAAAGGAACAATTGTTGAACCCAAGAAAAAAGAGCCAGGTTTATTTAGTGATATTGCCCACGGTATTTTGGATGTGGTTGGTTTAATCCCCGTGGTGGGTGAAATTGCCGATGGAGCAAACGCTCTGTTTTATTTAGCCGAAGGCAACAAAACGGACGCTGCCTTGAGTGTCGCCGCCATGATTCCAGTGGCAGGTTGGGGGGCTACCGCAGCAAAAGTTGCTCGTAAAGTTGCCAAATTTGTGCCAGTGGGAGCGGTGGTTAATGTTGCAAAAAAGGGAATAGGATTAGCCCAAAAAGCGATTACCGCCTCAAAAACGCTCGCCAAGAAGTTGTCAGTACCCGCTAAAAAACTTTTTGATAAAGTTAAATGTAAATTCACGGGTCACCCCGTTGATGTCCTCAGGGGGTCAATGTACACAGAAGCCCTTGATTTTACGGTTTCGGGTCCAATCCCGATTGTCTGGAATAGAAACTGGTATT
Organism: Emticicia sp.; assembly: GCA_031378715.1. Taxonomy (GTDB): domain Bacteria; phylum Bacteroidota; class Bacteroidia; order Cytophagales; family Spirosomataceae; genus Emticicia. The sequence goes on along the minus strand of JANNEN010000204.1, from coordinate 1,135 downwards.
CATACTCAACTTTCGACGGAGCTTTGGGCTACGGCTGGCAACATTCTTACGACATGGCAGTTTTTGTGATTGAAGATGTTGTGTTTTTCAGAAGTGGAGACGGACGGGTAATCATGTTGCCTTACGTTCCTGAGGGTGAAATGAGTTTTGACCGTAGCGAAAGAATGTATTTTGTGCATGACAAAGACGGTTACGGTATCAGAACGGCTAATAATTTGTTCCACCGTTTTCAGGTTGCGGCATCGGACGGGGAAATGAAGTTGTCTTCTATCGAGGATTTCAATGAATTCAAATTAGAGTTCTCTTATAATTCTTTGGGACATTTAGAGCAAATTATTGATAGTACGGGTAGAAAAATCCAAATCCAAAACGATAGTGCAGGGCGTATTCTGAAAATTGTCGGACCACACCAAGACAAGGTTGGAAAAAATACCGTTTTGGTTAATTACCAATACGACGAATTCGGAGACCTTGTGGCGGTGACCGATGCCTTAGATCAAAAAGCTACTTTTGAATACCAAAACCATTTGATAGTCAAAGAGACTTTCAAGGATGGTTTGAGTTTCTATTTTGAATATGCGGGCGGTATTGGTGAGGACGCTGTTTGTGTGAGAACTTGGGGAGATAAGGGAATTTATGACCATAAATTGGCGTACTTCCCAGACGAAAAACGTACGGTTGTTACCAATTCTCTGGGACATGAAACTACCTACTATGGCAACGAAGACGGTTTAGTCGTGAAAACGATTGATTCTCGTGGTGGAATCGTGACGAACGTTTACAATGATTACAGTGAAATTGTGGAAACCGTTGATTCCCTGGGTAATAAAACCTCGTACCAGTATGATGAAGACGGCAATACTACCAGTGTAAAATCTGGTGATAATTCAGCTATTTTTGTTAAATTCAATGATGAGTTTTTGCCAGTTGGGGCTACCGATGCCGTGGGTGGAACTTGGGCTTGGCAGTACGACAACCGCTTGAATTTGGTGGCTCGTCAGGATCCGATGGGACGCAAAGTTCAGTACGAATACCAAAATGGATTAGTGACCAAAATCATCAATCCTGATGCCACGGAGTCTAATTTGGCGTACGATGATGCCAAAAATCTGCGACACTTTGTAACGGCTGACGG
>JANNEN010000481.1:0-9719 GCA_031378715.1 Emticicia sp. | reverse complement strand
GTGGCAAATCGCTCATCGAAGGTCTTTTTTGATTAGCAACAAATTTGGTAAATGCCAGCACCTCTTTACGGTCTTTGTGAGGGATTTTTAATACTTCCTCTTGTATTTCTTCCATTATAGTCATATTAATTTTTTTTCATTAAAACTAATAAAAATATTTTAAAGTTCAAGTATTTCTCAACCCAATTTTGAATAAAAAAGCAAAATACAAATAAAACATCGCATCAGTAAGGCATTTTTGATGAGTATTTATCAAGTTGGAAAATAGCCAATCTCATCAATATCAAGCTCTTCCATGCACTTAAAATGCCCTTTTGGACATTTAGCATAACCAATTTTTGAACAAGGGCGACATGAAATATTTTTGTTTTCAACTATTTGCGGGCGGCGTTCCGCATAATCAGTTAGATAAGGATACATTCCAAATTCGGGAACAGTATTTCCCCAAATCGAAATGATGCTTTTTTTCAGGGCCGCCGCAATGTGCATCAAGCCAGTATCGTGTGAAATCACGTAGTCGGCTTGTTGCAAAATCGAAGCCGATTGATTCAGATTATAGGAGCCGCAAGCGTTTATTACGTTTTCACCAACTGCCTTTTGAATAATTTCGCCCGTTTCAAAATCTTCTTTTCCGCCTAAGAGAAATATTTTTGAATTGAGATTTTTGCAAATTTCTATAATTTTATTTGTTGGTAGTTTTTTTGTAAAGTGCTGACCACCAATAGCATACGCTACGAAGTTTTCATTTATCTGAACAAAATCTTGGGCAGGAATAACGTAATCAAGCCCCGCATTGTCATTTTTTACACCCAGACTTTCGACCGTTTTCAAATATCTATCCACGATATGAATGTCGGGCATTTGATTGATTTTCAGATTGACCAAAATCCATTTTTTGAAGTTAAGTTTATCAAAACTGAATGATTTTTTTCCTAACTTTAATTTGATAATTGAGGTTCTCAAATTATTATGTAAGTCAATTATATAATCATAATGCTCTGATTGTAAGGATTTTACAAAATTTTTTAATGAGTTTTCGAGTAAAAAGTACTTGTCAATGTACGGATTGTTTTCGACCAAAACCTTGAATTGTTTTTTGGTAGCAAAATGAACTTCGGCATCGGGAAACTGCAATTTGATGCAACGAACGACGGGTGTGGTCAGTACAATATCACCGATTGATGAAAAGCGTAAAATAAGAAATTTAGTTTTTTTCATTTTGCGTAAACGTTTTCTACAATCTCGCCATTGATTTTAGTAAATTTCCAACGTTTATGCGACCAAAACCACACCGAGGGGTCGGCTACGATATCACGTTCTAATTTGCGGGCGTGGATTTCTAAGATTTCTCCTTGTGTGGTTTCGTTTGGTACGTCAGTGACCAACTCGACTTTTACATTATATTTTCCTCGGGCTACTCGGTCGGCACAAACATATACTACGGGCATATCGAATTGTCGAGCGAAACGTTCCACACCAGTAAAGAAGGCAGTTTCTTGGTTCAAAAAAGTTGTCCAATAGGAGCGTTCAGGCGGGGGAGATTGGTCATTCACCAGAAAAAAAGCAAACGGACGGTCTTCTGGTTTTGACACTTCACGCATGGCATCGGCCATTGAGGTCATTGTTCCGCCAAATTTGGTGCGGAATTTATAAAATAAAGCATCAAAATACTCATTCGTCAATGGGCGATAAACTGCCTTCGGTTTGTGTGGAATAATAAACGGCAGAGCTAAATTGACAAATTCATGATTGCCATAATGCCCCATCGTGACGAGTACATTTTTGTTTTTTTTGTATAAATCTTCCAGTATTTCCCGATTTTCAATAGTTACTTTTTCTTTCAATGTTTTCTCCGAAATCGTAATACATTTAAGGGTTTCCAAGAAAAAATCTACGATATAATGATAAAATTGCTTTTCGATTTTGATTAGTTCAGCCCGTGATTTTTCGGGGAAACTGTTTTTTAAATTTTGGCGAATGACATTTTTTCGGTAGCCAACGATGTAATAAGTTACCAGATACATAAAATCTGAAAACAAATATAAAATCGGAAACGGTAGCATTGAAATTAAATATACAAGCGGAAGTGAAATATAGTATCCGAGGGCTTTCATTAGTTTTGGTTATGGTTTTCGATAAAATCCCAATATTCATCAGTGGTATCCAAGTCAATTTTCCCTTTTGGGAAATCAATTTCGATGGTTTTATCTTTGTTTTGTCTGACTATTTTTTTTGCTCCTTCATCACCTTTCAGTTCGAGTAAATCATTGAAAAGCGAACGTTTGAAAAGTACAGGAATCCCTAAATTTCCTCCATATTTACACGCAACTATCTGGTTATCAGTGTTTTGGTGAGCTTCAAGAATCATTTCGTTAATTAAGCCCACTGAAACGTAGGGCATATCGACCGTCAAAAAAATGGCGGCATCAATATCTTTTTGGGTCATGTATGCACCCACCAAACCCATTTTGAGTGAACTTGCCATGCCATCAGCCCATTTTGGATTTTCGATAATCGTGATGGGCATTTTGTCTAACTCAACTTTAATATCACCTCGATTTGCTCCTAAAACTACCACGATTGGGTGGCAGGGAGTGTCTAAACACATTTCTGTTACTCGTTTGATGAGCGTTTTTCCATCAATCATCAATAATTGTTTGGGCATTCCCATTCGGGACGATGCTCCCGCTGCGAGGATTATAATTGCGGTGTTCATGTAGGTTTTATTTTATTTTAACGCTGGCAGGGTTTTGAACCCTGCCAGCGTTGTGTAGCTAATGTTTTGTCAATGAGCTTCCAACCAATCATTGCCAACGCCCATGCCCGTTTCCATTTTTACTGCCATCGGAATAGCATTGCACATCAGTTCGTTTACTTTTTGTTTCAAATACTCGACCTCAGATTTGTGGGCATCAAAAACCAATTCGTCATGCACTTGCAGTATCATTTTCGATTTAAGGTTTTCGTCTTTCATAAACTTGTGAATATTTATCATCGCAACTTTTATCATATCGGCCGCCGAACCTTGAATCGGAGCATTGATGGCGTTGCGTTCGGCAAAACCTCGGTCGGTTTGGTTTTGCGAATTTATATCCCGTAAATACCTTCTTCTTCCCAAAATCGTTTCAACAAATTTCATCTCACGGGCTTTGTTGATTGTGGTATCCATGAAGATTTTTATTTTAGGAAATTCTACCCAATACGCATCAATAATTTCTTTGGCTTCGCCCCGTGGAATATTGAGTCTTTGTGCCAAACCAAAGGCCGAAATGCCATAAATAATGCCAAAATTAACCATTTTCGCCTTTCTACGCATATCCGAAGTGACATCGGCGAGTGCCACTTTGAACACTTTTGAAGCGGTAGTTGAGTGAATATCAATGCCTTGATTGAAGGCTTCGAGCATACTTTCGTCTTCCGAAAATGCCGCCATAATCCGTAATTCTATCTGCGAATAATCGGCCGACATAATGACGTAATCCTCATTGCGTGGTACAAAAGCCTTTCTAATTTCTCGTCCACGGGGTGTGCGAATCGGGATATTTTGGAGGTTTGGGTTAGTCGAACTCAAACGCCCCGTAGCCGCCACGGCTTGATTATAGGAAGTATGAATCCTGCCCGTTTTCTTAGAAATTAGTAGAGGAAGGGCATCAACATAAGTGTTTTTGAGCTTTACTAATTCTCTAAAATCGAGTATTTTACGAACAATTTCGTGGTCATTTTCGAGTTTTGAAAGTATATCTTCGCCCGTGGCGTATTGTCCTGTTTTGGTCTTTTTTGCCTTACTATCTAATTTTAATTTATCGAATAAAATTTCGCCCAACTGTTTTGGCGAAGCAACATTAAACTCTTGCCCAGCCAACGAAAAAATATCTTTTTGGATCACTTTTATATCAACGTCCAGCACATCGGACATTTCGTGCAGGGCATTTTCGTTTACTCTGATTCCTTCCATTTCCATTGCCGCCAGCACATTTACCAAAGGAATTTCGAGTTCTTCGAGTAGTTTTTCTTGTTGAACAGCAGCGATTTTAGGTTGCAAAACTGCCTTTAATTGTAGCGTAACGTCAGCATCTTCGGCGGCGTATTCTTTTATTTTTTCAAAATCCACATCTCGCATATTGCCCTGTGTTTTGCCTTGGGCGGCACTCCGCTTGCCAATGAGCGTTTCGATAGAAACTGGGTCATAATTAAGATAAGTATTTGACAAATAATCCATGCCGTGGCGTTGGTCGGGTTCGAGAATATAATGAGCCAACATGGTATCAAAAAGTTTACCTTTTAGCTCAATATTATAATTTTTGAGTATCATTAAATCGTACTTAATGTTTTGTCCGATTTTCATAATCGCCTCATTTTCAAATACTTGTCTAAATTCTTCAAGGATTTTTTGGGCTTCGATTTGATTGTCGGGTATCGGTACGTAAAATGCTTCCCCTGCTATATAAGCAAACGAAAGTCCGACGATTTCGGCAGCAACGGCATCGACGGATGTAGTTTCGGTATCAAAACAAAATTCATCTTGTGCGGATAGATAATGAATCAAACTTGCCCGCAATTCGGGCGTATCCATCAAATGATATTCGTGTAGTTTTGTGTAAATCGTATCTTTGGTTGAAGTTGAAAAGGCTTGTTCTGTTTCGGTAGTATTATCTTCATAAGCAAAATCGGAAGTAACTGAGTTTTGCGTAGAAGGAGCAACAACTGCGTCGAACATTGACATTTGAGTACTACTTTTTGCTTTAATGGCATTGATTGGTGGAACGCTACCACTTGCCGATTGCCGACTGCCGACTGCCGAAGTCACCTCATCGGGAAGTAAGCGTTTTCGCAACGTTCTAAACTCCAATTCGTCTAAAAGTGCCGAAAGTTCATCAGTTTTTGGTTTAGAAATCTTCAAAAATTCTTCATCAAATTCAATCGGTACATTGATATCAATGCGTGCCAATGCCTTTGATAAAAAGGCTTGTTCTTTGTTATTTTTGACGGCTTCGGCGAGTTTTCCCGTCAATTTATCAACATTTTCGTACAAACCTTCCATTGAGCCATAAGACGCAATGAGTTTGGCGGCGGTTTTTTCGCCCACCCCTGGCACGCCTGGTATATTATCAACGGCATCGCCCATCAGCCCCAATAAATCTATTACTTGGTCGGGGCGTTCGATTCCCCACTTCTCGCAAACTTCCTTTACGCCTAATTTCTCGGCATCTTTGCCAAAAATTGCGGGCTTGTACATATAGATATGCTCCTCGACCAACTGCCCGTAATCTTTGTCGGGAGTCATCATAAACACCTCAAAATCGTGCAGAGCGGCTTTCTTGGCCAACGTTCCGATGACATCATCGGCTTCAAAACCTGGCATCATCAAGAGCGGAATATCCATTGCGGCAACCAATTTTTTGACATACGGAATGGCAATCGTAATATCTTCGGGTTGCTCCTGACGGTTCGCTTTATATTCGGTAAACATAGTGTTTCGGAAAGTTCCGCCTGGTAAATCAAACGAAACGCCGATGTGTGTAGGTTTTTCTTTCTGAATAACTTCCAATAAAACGTTGGCAAAACCAAAAACACAAGAAGTATTCAAGCCCGTTGAGGTCAGGCGAGGGGCTTTGATAAATGCAAAGTGGGCTCGATAAATCAGAGCCATTGCATCAAGGAGGAATAGTTTTTTAGTGGGCATTATCTTTATTTACGAATAACGATTTACGATTTACGGCAACCGTGCCGATTACGGCAACCGAGCAAAGCCGATTCCGATTGCGGTAACCGAGCGTAGCCGAGGTTTCAATGCCTAAAATTACGTTGTTTTTTTGGTGTGAGGAAATTTTAATGATTTTTTAGAGAAATTTGGGGTTTATGGAAGCAAAACAGCCTACCGCATTGGGGAATGGGTAGGCTGGAAAGTTCGATGTTAGTAGATGCTATGGTTTTTCGGCGTTATACAGTTGCGAAACCTCAGCATCAGATAATGCACGATTGTAAATTCGAAAATCATCTAATATACCGTTGAAATAATAAATCCAACAACCCATATTACCAATCACTAAATCGTTGGCATTGGTCAATGCCAAGTTTAGCGTTGTGGTTTTGGTTGAAGCTACAACGCCACTTACAAGTTGCTTTAATGTAGTGCCGTCGTAAACTATGCTTATCATTTTCCATTGATTAAGTTGAAATGGAATTGCTATTTCGTCTCCGTTGTTGGCAAAGGTTTGTAATAAGAAGGTACCATTTGCTTGGGGATATATTGCAGTTCTGAGATGTCCTGCATCACAGTTTTTGGTAAAAATACACTGCTCAGAGTTATCAGTAATATTTCCGTTGCCATCTCTGCCCGTTTTGGAGAGCATATTGACCCAAACGTTAAATGTAAAAGCGTTGGGTAAATCCAGCCCACTATTATTCGTAACAGTTATGCGGTTGCCATCATTAAACCGATACGCACGGTTAGCTGAACCAAAGCGGTCGTTAGCTAAAACTGCACCACTTACCACTCCATTGTTGGCCGTGCCAACCGTGTTGTTTGCGTTGCCATTGAAGGGGTAGTAGGCTATTAGGCCGTTGGTAGGAACTGTTGCACAACCTTGAATTTTGGCAATGAAGTTCTCATTCGGTCCTGCTGAAAAACCTGGACTTAACAAAATAGACTGCCCCGCAAAATAGCTTGTGTTAGTTGGTACATTGACTGTGCTATTAACACTTTGAGATGCTGTATAAACGCCTGAGTTAGCAGAATTACTATGCGTAATTGTTGGTGGGCAGGGATTGGTGATAGTTATGGTTCCACTTCCACGAGTTGCATTTGTACAACCGTTAGTCGTACAATCGGCATAATATATTGAGTTTGAAGTGATGGTCGGCGTAGTAAACGGGTTTCCTGTGTAAATTGCGTTCCCGCCTGTATTTGCTCCAAACCATGTCACTGTACCAGTGCAACCATTTGCTGTAAGTGTAGCGGTTTGTCCACTATTGATGATTACAGTAGATATTACAGGGGCAGATGGAATTTGATAAACAGTAACTGTTGCCTCATTAGAATTTCCAGAAGTAGTGCCATTTACGGTACACGTTGCATAATAAGTTATTGAATTTGTAGGGTAAACGGTTTTAGAAGTACCATTACCAAGGCTATTGTTCCAATTGACCGTACCAGCACAATTGGATGCCGAAAGAGTTGAAGCCTGACCATTACAAATTGTTGTTGGACTTGCTGAAATACTTGGAGGATTAATGGTTGTATTTACATTAACGGTAACACCTGCACTGTTGCTTAAACAGCCATTTACCGTACAAGTAGCTATATATGTAGTAGAACTTGTTGGATAGACGGTTTTAGAAGTACCGCTACCAAGGCTGTTACTCCAATTAACTGTTCCATTACAGTTTGTGGCTGAAAGTGTACTACCTTGTCCAGATGTAATTGTGCTTGGGCTTGCTGAGAGTGTAGGGGCAGATGGAATTTGATAAACAGTAATTGTTGCCTCATTAGAATTTCCAGAAGTAGTGCCATTCACGGTACACGTTGCATAATAAGTTATTGAATTTGTAGGGTAAACGGTTTTAGAAGTACCATTACCAAGGTTATTGTTCCAATTGACCGTACCAGCACAATTCGATGCAGAAAGAGTTGAAGATTGACCATTACAAATTGATGTTGGACTTGCTGAAATACTTGGAGGATTAACGGTTACTTGACTGTAAAATGTCCTATTATTTGTAAAATTGCTTGCTCCACCAGAGCCATTCGCTCTTACTGTCCAATAGTATGTTCGACCAGGTTGAGAACCTGTCCAAGAAAAAGAGGTTGAGTTACCTATATTTTCATCGTATGCACAATTGCCGCAGTTAGTAGCCGTATTAAAGCCATCAGTTGGCAACCAATTTGCAAAATATTGTGAATCAATGATTTGTATTCTATATTCATTCGCATTTGATGAATTATTCCAAGTAAAATTTATAGGATTTGTAAGTCCAGTTTGCCCATTACTGGGACTAATTAAAATGGGAGTACTGGCAGGAATTGATGCAGTCGTGAAACTCCTTTCAGGAGAGTATTCTGATGATTGACCATTTACAAATACTTTTACTCGCCAATAATAAGTTGTATTTGGTTGTGGTACAGAGCAAACCGAATTATTATCTACACTACTACTTGACCAGTTAAAGGCTGTAACGTTCCCAACATTTTTATTAACTACCAAGCCACTATTACATATATTCCCTGTATTAAAACCATATTGTGAGGTGGCTACTTGTATTCTATATTCGGGAGAAGAACCAGAAACACTATTCCAATCAAAACTTACAGGAATTGAAACATTTGACTGTGAATTTGAAGGATTTATCAATGTCGGCGATGATGGCGTTGTATCAATATTACCAACAACATAAAACTTGGGGTAAACTCCCAATCTTGAATCATTACCATCGAAAGGTAGCCAAGTAGAACTATAGGTTACGCAATTACTATTACACCAATTATATTCACTAACTCTATATTGGGTTTTATTTGAGTTTATTTCTTCTACAAAACCCACATGACCATAAAGTGTACTATTTGAATTCGAAGGGTCATTATCCCATACGACTATCAGTCCTGGAATCCTGTATTGTGGAGGTAATGCTGAACTTGCTGTCGAATGCCAGGTTCCCGAAATTATATTTTCCCAGTTTTTGGCATGCCTGCCAGACGCACTACATAATAAATTTATTATGCTATTCACTGTTGATGTATTGAGATGTCCAGCGTTTTTTAATTCAATTAGTCTTCCTGCCGTGTACCAAGTACATTGTCCTCTTAAATCTTGACTATAAGTGGTGCAATTATTTGTATTGAAAGGATTTCCTGTAGAAGTAGAAAATCTTGTAGTTAATTGAGTAGCAGGAAATGGGTTTTGTGCAAACGACTCAAAAACCAAAAGCATACTTGTAAAGAGGGAAAATACAATAGAGCTGGAAAATTTCTTCATATTTGATAGTTTTTTAAAAAGCAAATTAGATAGTTTTTTGAAAGTTGTAAATCACATAATGAATCGGACAAAGTAAAATGAATTTACTTTACGGTAATTGTAGAAAAAAAATCAATTATCAAAATTGAGTTAAAAGCGTAAGAATTTTTTCTCATAAATGTTTTGAATGGGGATTAGATTTTTGAAAAACGAAACTTGATTTAATTGATGCTTGATTTATCGGCTGGCTTATTTTCTTGAAAAATGTCTTTTCTCCGCCGCCTACTCATCCGCACCACCTTTCCATTAAGCATTTTTACTTCGTTCAAAGTGGTGGGAGTGCGGTTATCTAAAAAAACAGGATTCACAATCGTAGATTTATGAATCCTGACGAAACCAAGTCCACAAAGCATCGCCTCATACTTTTTCAGATTTTTCGAACTCACAATCACCTTCCCGCATTGCAAATAAATAATGGTGTAGTTGATATTTGCTACCAACAGCACAATTTCATGGCTATAAAATTGTTCTTTCACATCTCGAATGTGCAGACTCGGAGTGGCGAGTGGGGGAGGGTTTAATTGTAAGTAGGGAGTAACCATTCAGCGTAAGTGTTTTAGGTATTCAGTTTTATGTTTTTGTAAAAATAATCTTCCGTGGTGTTCCCCTAAAATACTTTCCAACAACTGGTTAGTTTTTCTTGAAAAATGGTCAGTTTTTCAAATAATTGGTAAATCTGCATTAACTCCTCATGTTACGCACTTTTTT
>JANNEN010000464.1:0-2683 GCA_031378715.1 Emticicia sp. | reverse complement strand
GAAGTTTTGCCCGCTTTGGCCGACATCTTGGCGGCTTCGGCAACTACTTTCAAGGTACGGTCGGGGGCGAAATCAAACACAAAACATTCTTCTTTCACCTTCCCGTTGATGGTGGCGGGCGTTTGGACTCTAAAAATGGTTTGCATATAGGTAGAAGCGGAAGTATTAGCCGAACCCGCCAGCATAAAAACGGCCGTCCATTCAGGTACGGAAACGCCCGTGGTCAATCTCCCACACGACAGCGTGATGGTATAATTTTCGTGGGATTTATTGCCGCCGATGGCTTTCTTAACTTTCGCAAGGGCTTCTTCTTCTTTTTCATCATCGTCACCTTCGCCCGCCACATTCACGATTTTAAATTGACTAAACACGGGGTGCGTTTGGAGTAATTTACTCAAAGCCTTGGCTTCTTTCACGCCAGGCACCATCCACAACGAATGGCGGAAATTATCTTGATATTCTTTGGTGGAATAGGGGTAATTACTTTCAGCGTCGGGTTTGCAGATGAGGTTTAAGAATGAAAGTACAGATTTATGATGCAAGAAATCCCCGTTTTGGTTTACCCTAAAAAACTCAACAAAGTTAAAGGCGACTACTTCATCAATAAAACCCCTCAGGATTTTGCCGAGGTCATAAGTAAAAATATTTAATCGGGGCAGAGCGGCGTAGGGATTTGGGTCGCCAAAATGCGATTTATCCCAGTCGGCTTTTGCCTGCTGCTCCATCACGTAGTCCCAGGTATAGATTTCGTCGGCTTTGTAGCTATCCAACAAGTTGAAGGGCGTACCCGAAAGGTGGAGGACTTTGGTGTTTTGGTTTTTCAGTTCTTTCAGTACATTTTTGCCCAAATCGGTTTGGGTGCCTTCGTGGGCTTCGTCCACGATGATAAAATCCCATGAAATGTCAAATATTTCATCGTTTTTATCAAAATCTCCACCCACTCGCTCAGAGCCTCGGAGGTCTTGCATGGAGGCGAAATAGACGTATTTTGTTGCTTTGGTTTTAAGGTTTTTTTCTAAGGTAACAAACTGATTTCCTTTCGTTTTGGAGCCATAAACGTACTGGGGGCTGTCATAAAAGATTTTATTAAAGTCCTCAAACCAGCCATCGTTCACCACGGGTCGGTGCGTCAGAATCAGGGTTCGGCCAAATTGATATTCTTTGGCTACTTGGAGAGCCGAGAGGGTTTTGCCAAAACGCATTTTGGCGAACCAAAGCATTTCGTTGCTTTTCTTGAATTGTTTTTTAGTTTTTTCAATGGCATCTTGTTGTTCGGGTCGGAAAGCAACGGGATTTTGGCTTTCCGAAATTTCGCTGGCGTGCAAGGAGTCTTTTCCCTGCTTCACGGCAGCAATGGCTTTTTTGGCAGTTTCGAGGTCGGTTATAAACCACTCATTGGCTTTTTTCTCAATATAAAAAACTTTCTTTTCAATACCCGACCGCATGAGTACGTTATGTACTTCTGCATCGGAGAAAGCCATGATAATACCTCTTTGGGCATAAACTGCTACTTCGGTATATAGCAAATCGTAGGCAATACCCGCCGTTTGGGTGTATTGGTCAATCCGTTTTTTGGCAGCATCATTCAGGGGTTTGCTGTTGGGTTCAAGCCCCACAATATTTTCATTATCGGACGTGGCTTCGCCAATTTTCAAGCATCCTCGGTGGGCTTCATCATTGATGCGGAAGATATAGATCAGTTTGAGTTTTAATGATGATGTAAATTTCATTTTCCCTTGTTCTTTAATAAGTCTATAAACTTGATTTTTCTGCCCGTTTTGCCCGTTTTCAGATCTTTGTTTGCCCAATCTTTAATCAAACAATAGATGCCGTTGTGCTTGTTTATGTTATCTTTTTCGCAACCTTCACAGCTAATAGTTTTCGATTCTGTTGTGGTAAACAGATTTACTTGATTCAATATTTCGTAGCTTTTACAAGAGTTGGGTATTACGCCTTTGAGTCCATCCATTTGCCACACATTCCAAGAAATGATATAAGCGATATACTTTAAGGATTCTAATAATGGTTCTTTGCCAAACTTATTGGTATAGTATTCTATAAAAGTGGCAAGCATGGCTTCACGGGCAAGCAACAAACTGTCGCCCTGCCACTCAAAAGCGTAAGTGTTTTTGTAAGCCGTCTGGGCGGAGCTTAGCCAATCGCCCGAGGTGTTCACGTTTTCGTTGATAACCCGCAGTTTTCTATCCAAAATTCCGATGCGGTTTTCGATGGCGATAAAATCTCCCGTGGTGGTGTCATACCTACTTGTGATGTAGGGTGCTTCGCCGCAAGCCATTTCTAAGCGAGTATCACGGATATAATCTTTCCAAGTTTTTCCGTTGGAGAATACAATTTTTCCGTGATTAACCTCCCACGATTTTGAGCCATTTTCTAAGGTGATTTCTTTGTTGAAAACATCGTCAGCTTCAAACCAGGCATGGTCAATCAAGTTATTCTGAGCGTTACAAATCCAAGAAGGCGTAAAAACCTCCGCCATTTCCTTAGACCGTGATTGTTGTAAAATTTTGTCTTTATGCACCCTCGGCATGATAATATTGCCATTGTCTTGGGTGATGAGTTCGGGCAGAATTTCAGCATTTGCCAAATATGCTTTTCCGAATTCTTCGTAGTTGTTAGTAGCCCAAATGATATTTTTTTGGGTGGTATGGTCACGGAGTAATAT
>JANNEN010000199.1:0-5660 GCA_031378715.1 Emticicia sp. | reverse complement strand
AAGTAAATTAACACTTACTATAATTTTTTTTGCTTTTTAAAAAATTTAAAAAATAACAATAAACATAAAAAAACCAACCGGTAAATGCACAAAAAGGGGGTGAAAACGACCGAAGAAAACCGACCAATCTTGCAAAGAGAGAATGATTAAGAGAAAATCCATAACTTTTTGTGCGGCTTTAATTAGATGAGTATCAATAGTTACGTACTACTATCAAAAATACAAATCATTAACCAAGAAACAAAAAAAAGAGTCAAAACAATATGTTTTGACTCTTTTCACTAAAACAATAATCCGACAATACTATTTTCGACAAACCAATAATCAAAAACGATTTGGTTTGCCATAAAATTGCCGACTATTTTTAATATCCATTATTTTGTGTCAAAGTTTTTACACCATCTTTGGCACTATTCAAGATTTCTTGGTTTGGAATCGGGAAATATTCGTGCTTCCCTTTCACAAACTTCGAGCCTCTCAAATAAGTGCGTTTGTTAGCTTCGATTTCGAGATATTTGTTGAGGGTTTGGTCGGCAATTCCCCAACGTACAAGGTCAAAGAAACGGTGTCCTTCCATGGCAAACTCTAAACGCATCTCAGTTCTGACAGCTTCACGAGCCGCAACCTTATCTGTCCAAGGGGTTTCGTAATTTTTGATTACGTAGTTACCCGCTGGCTTTCCATCGGCCATTCTGACAAAACCTTCTGGATTTGCCGCACGGGTTCTGATTTGATTAACAAATCCACGGGCTTTATTCAAGTCACCTACTTCTACTTCACATTCGGCCAACCAAAGAAGGACAGTCGAAAGTTTAATCATGCGATAATTATTAGCATTCTGACGAGGATTATTTGACCAAGTTAATGTACCATTTTCAGCTCTTAGCGGTGAACCCTTTTTCGGTGAAAAACCACCTGCATAAGCTCGGTCACGAATATAAAGCGGGTTGTGGATATTCCAATCAAGGTACGGTACACCGTCACGACCAAGCGTATGGTCGATGCGTGGGTCTAACTCACCCGTAAATGCTTGCGAATTATCAATCGGCAAATCGGCAGTTGCTGGGTCAGTAATTGGAAAACCAGCAGGAGTTGTTTTGAAGGCGTTGCCTAAATTTTGTGAAGGCTGAAAAAATCCACAGCAAGTTGTCAATGCACCACCGCCGTATGGATAGTTGAGCGTACCCCCACGGTTTCCATTATTTGAAATTGCAGCACCATCATTAACCGAAAACTGTACTTCAAAGATTGACTCTGAGTTATTATTAGTGCTTGTACGGTAATTATCACCATATTTAGCCATTAATCGGTATCCACCATTGGCTACAATATCTTCCAAGATTACTTTTGCAGGAGCGTATTTTCCTTGAAAAAGCAGTGCTTTTGCTAATAATGCACCAGCCGCCCATTTGGTCGTACGTCCAGGAATGCCCGCCCATCTTGCGGGTAAGTTTTCGTAACCAAACTTCAAATCATCTTCAATTTTTGACCAAATTTCCTCCGTATTCGGAATTTTTGTACTGTTAGCATCAGATGGATTGTAAGTTTTGTCGTCAATGTATGGCACTTTACCAAACATTTTACGGGCTTCAAAATGGTAGTGTCCACGGAGCGTACGGGCTTGGGCAATGACTAACTTCCGTTCGCTTTCAGTCATGTCAGTTGCTTTGGCTGTCAATAAGATTACGTCGTTTGTGCGGGCAACACCATCATAAACAGCTCTCCATTTTCCTCTAAAATGCACCAAATCTGAAGTATGATTATAGGCTTCAATTACCGAAATCTCGGGTTGGTCACCAGCGTTTGAACCCTTGTAAGCATCATCAGAAGCTACCGAACCATATACCCAGTTGTCGGCTGCACCTTGCCAATCGGCAAATGCCGAGCCAACGTTGGTTTGTACACCGTCCATCATTGAATATGCACCCGTAAGTACCAAATCAACCCCAACTTTATTGGTTAGGTTACTTTCAGAAAGTACGCCCAAGGGCTGTACATCTAAGAAACTATCCTTGCAAGACAACACGCTTCCAAAGAGTGCGATTGCGATTAAAACTTTTATTTTTTTCATTTTCTTGATAAAATTTTATTTTAGAAACTTAAATTTAAACCAACATTTACCGAACGATAAGCAGGATACGAACCCTCATCTACCCCAATTTGACGATCAGAACCAGCATTGAAGTTTCTTAGATTTACCTCTGGATCTAAACCAGAATACTTAGTGAGCGTAGCCAAGTTTATACCTTGTACATAAACTGTAGCTGTACCTAAGCCCAATTTCTTCAAAATAACGGCAGGAACTGCATAGCTCAATTGAACGTTTTTCAATCTAAAATATGAACCATCTTCTACATAGTACGTTGATGGATTTGAGCTAATTACATCGTTTGAGCGAGGAATCGGTAGAACTGCGTCAGTTTTACCTGGTCTCCATGATTTTTCAAACATTGTGATACTTCTATTTCCACCAAAAGTAGGGAAATCAGTCCAATATTTTACGTAGTTAAATAAATCGTTACCCTGTACACCTTGCCCAAATACATCTAATCTGAAGGCTTTATAACCTAACGTAAGATTTACACCATAAGAAAAATCTGGGTGCGGATTTCCGATAATAGTACGGTCAGCGGCATTTATTTTACCTTTGTTGCTTACGCCATCTTGGTTTACATCTACAAACTTAAATGCACCTGCTTTGTTCATTTGACCACCGCCAAACTGCTCGGCATATTCAGCACCTTCTTTATCTGTTTGAATGATTCCATTAAGTTGATAACCAAAGAACGAACCCAAAGGATAGCCTTGCTGCGTAACACTCATTGGAGCTAAACGGGTAGTAAATCCAAAATACTGCGTAGCTGGATCACCGTTGGTTTTTACAACTGTATTTTTATAGGCTGAAATATTACCACCGATTGAGTAAGTAAAATCTCCCTTTTTGTCATTGTAGGTCATGCCCAACTCAAATCCTTTGTTTTGCATTTCTCCAATATTCTGAAATGGATTTGTAGCAACACCTTGAGTAAATTGAACCTCTACTGGAAACAACATATCGGTTGTGATACGGTTATAAAAATCGAGGTTTACTTCTAATTTATTGTTCAAGAAATTAGCATCTAAACCCAGATTTGAAGAAGTTGTCGTTTCCCATTTGGCGTTAGCATTTCCAAATTGTCCTAATTCATAACCTGGCGATGATGAAGTTCTTCCACCTGGTAGGTCATAAAAAGATGATTCTGGTGAAGTTGCAAAGGTCGAAAAGGCATTATAATTACCAATTTCTTGATTACCCGTTTGACCGATACCAAATCTAAGTTTAGCAAATGATAGCCATGACAAATCTTTCATAAATGATTCTTGGCTAAGTACCCAACCAAAACTGGCGGCTGGAAAAACTGCTGATCTAAACTCATTAGCAAAACGACTCGAACGATCTCTACGTACAGTAAAGTCGGCCAAATACTTATTAGCATAAGAATAGTTTACTTTGGCAAACTCAGAAGCCAAACTCCACTCAGTACCATCGCCTGTATTATTGATACCCGCCCGACCCGCACTTAAATATCGGTTACTTTGATCATCAACAGCAAAGCCTGCTCTTTGTCCAGTAAATCCTTCAAAATAGCTTTTAATTGCCTCAGTTCCCACCAGTACATTAACTCGGTGATTATCGCCGAATTGTTTGTTGTACGAAAGGGTATTATACCAAGTCCAAGCAAAATCATAACTATTACTTGTCGTAAGGGTATTTGTACCCGCTGGCTCGGGAGCTTCGATGTTATTAAAGGTATAGTTACGGAGGTTAAAAGTATTGTAATCAATACCGTAGTTAGTTTTGGCGGTCAATCCTGGCAAAATATCTACTTCCGCATAAGCATTGCCAAAAATCCTAAGCTCACGGGTTGCGTTATCTTTGTTACGAATTAATGCCGCCAATGGACTCGGTGAGTTATCTAATACTGTTGGCGAACCCGCAAAATTTCCTTTGATGTCATAAAGCGGCGTAATTGGCGGCACACGATAAGCATAAGAAATTGGGTTGTTTTCTGACTGATTACCATTTGGCTGACCAACTCTTTGACCATAAGCCACTTGCATATTTTGACCGATTCTTACTCGCTTATTTACAGTATAATCAGTGTTTGCTCTGAGCGAAATACGCTTGTAGCTGGTGTAGTCCATGATACCTTTTTGATCAAAATAATTGACCGACATTGCGTATCTTGCCGCTTCAGTTGCTCCCGAAACACCAATTTGGTGATTTACGATTGGGGCAGTACTGAAAATCGCATCAAACCAATCAGTACCTTCTTTGTTGGCTTTGGTTATCAAGTTTTTTGGTACTTGTGAGTAAGTACTTTCATCAACTGCACCTGTTTTTCCACCAACTGGGAAGATATAATCAGGAATAATTGGATTAGCTATTTTTCCACCAAACAAAGGTATGTTTGGGTAAGAAATTTTGCTAACGTCCGAGATTTTTCCATCTACCAATAAGGCTGGATTTTCGGCATTTATTCTTGACTCCCAAAGCAAGTCGGCATATTGTTGCGTATTTGTCAAATCCAAAAACTTGATTGCTCGCTGGCAACCATAGTAGGTATCATACGTAAATTTCGGTTTTCCACCTTTACCTTTCTTTGTGGTGATGATTACGACACCATTTCCTGCACGTGAACCATAAATTGAAGCCGCCGAAGCATCTTTCAAAACCTGCATCGTTTCGATATCGTTAAGGTTCAAGGTATTCAAATTGCCTTTGGTCGGCGTTCCATCAATTACATACAAAGGTGAGTTGTCGTTGATAGTTCCGAAACCACGGATACGCACCATTGTACCGCCACCTGGCGAGTTTTCGTTGCTGACATTTACTCCCGCAACACGTCCTTGAATAGCCTGAGCTAAGTTAGTGGCGGGTACTGCCAAAACGTCTTTCATATTTACCGTAGCAACGGCACCCGTGATGTCACGCTTTGCTTGCGAGCCATAACCCGTTACGACAACTTCGCTCAGGGCTTTTGTATCAGATTGCAAAGTTACATCAATTACCGAACGATTACCGACGACGACCTCGATTGCTAAAAAACCAATCGAAGAGACGACAATCGTGCTTGAACTTGCAGGAATCTCCACGCTGTAAGCACCGCTGGCATCGGTTGCTGTACCCTTGGTTGTCCCTTTGACCTGAATAGTAGCACCAGGCAAACCGCTGCCAGTTTCGGCATCAATTACCTTCCCAGTGATTTTTTTTTGGGCAAATGCTAATGTACTTGTAAAGAACATTAGAAGCATCAAAGCCCGTAAATGGTACGAGTGTTTCATAAGAACAATAAAGTGATTAAATTAAAAAATAAGTTCAAAGTCAAATTTATAGTTAAATAACTTTAATATCTAATCTTTGTTTATAATTTATATAAAAATCATTGCGAAGTAATGAATACTTAACAGATTAATATCATTGTGGCAAAACATATCTATTTTAAATTTTCTTTTGTTAAATATCCTTTTTTTTAACTTGTTTAAACTTATTATTTCTGGCGAAAACGGAACGCCGCTCATAACTTATTATTTTAACTGATGTTACGCACTTTTTGGGATTTCCCCTCCTTTTTTCAAGGAGGGGCGACCGACGCTCGGTGGCAAAATTCTGACAAAGT
>JANNEN010000198.1:0-2504 GCA_031378715.1 Emticicia sp. | reverse complement strand
TTTTTTTACGTTAAGTATTGATATTCAAGCACTTAGGCAACTTGGTGGCAAGGCTTTGTTTGTGTTCTTTGCAGGAGCGGTGGGCGTAATGCTCGGTGGTCCTTTGGCTTTTTGGTTAGGAAAGACGATTGATCCAACATTTTTGGGCAAAGATGGTGAAGAAATTTGGCGTGGATTAGCCACCGTTGCAGGCAGTTGGACGGGCGGTACGGCTAATCAATTGGCACTTAAAGAAATATTTGAACCTTCGCCTACGGTTTTTGCTCAAACGAGTGTCATTGATGTCCTTTTTGCTGAACTTTGGCTGGGACTTTTGCTATATTTCGTCGGTAAGGCAGCCTTAATCGACAAAAAGATGCGGGCTGATGCCAGTATTATTAAGGCGATTCAGGAGCGAGTAGCGATTGAGGGCAGCAAACAAAAAAATCCTACTTTTCAAGAACTATTTTTACTTCTGGCAGTGGGTTTTAGTATCACGGGGGCGGCTCATTTACTGGCCGATGTTATTGTGCCTTTCATCGAAACGAATCACCCAAATTTGAAAGCGTACAGTTTGACTTCAAAATCATTTTGGATAGTTTCGATTGCTTCGTTGTCGGGCTTTTTGCTTTCAAATACAAAAGTACGCACGCTCGAAACCTTCGGAGCAACTAAAATCGGGACATTATTTCTCTATTTTCTTATCGCCACAATCGGTATGCAACTGCACATTTTTGAGGCTTTCCGAAATCCGATGCTATTTTTGGTTGGCTTGATTTGGATTTGTATTCACGCAATTTTTACGATTATTGCTTCATACATAGTCAAAGCACCATTTTTCTTTACGGCCGTTGGTTCGCAAGCTAATGTCGGTGGCGTAGCATCGGCCTCGGTGGTGGCGGCGGCTTTCAATCCTTCTTTGGCACCGATTGGCGTTCTTTTGGCTATTTTGGGTAATGCCGTTGGTACGTACTGCGGCTACCTCACGGGGCTAATGATGCAGTGGATAGCCACGAATTAGTGTTCATTAATTATATTGCTATAAACTGCCGTCTATCAGCTATCACCCCCTGTTCGATTACCGCTAAATAAGTTTTTTGCAAAATAATTAAACCCATGCAACATATTTTGGTCAAACGTACGTCTTTACTCTAAGATGGCAGGCAATTTGTACTATCAAATTCATAAAACTATAATGATCGAATTGAATACCAAAATATTTTTGAAAGATGCTCACGGAAGAGTGCTTCAAATGCAACTGCTTAATACAAATGCACCACACGAATTTGACGTTGAAAAACTCAAAGATGGCACTTATTTTGTTGAGTTACTTTTGCCGCATGGCAAGGCGATTTCGCATAAATTTAGGATAACTCATTGACTATCAGTATATTTCTCGGCGTGCCGAAAGTAGCGTATTGTACATCAACGCGGCAACGGTCATTAGTCCAACACCGCCTGGGACGGGTGTAATAAAACTCGTTTTTGGGGCAACTTCATCAAATTTTACATCTCCTTTAAGAGCAAAACCACTTTTTTTGCTTGCATCAATTACCCTCGTTAAGCCTACGTCAATCACTACTGCACCGTCTTTTACCATATCGGCTGTAATGAACTCTGGCTTGCCCAAAGCCGCAATCAAAATATCAGCTTGGCGAGTAATTTCGGCTAAATTTTTGGTTCGGCTATGCACCAACGAAACCGTGCAATTACCAGGATAGGTGTTGCGTTGCATCAAAATACTCATCGGAAGCCCGACGATTTGGCTTCGTCCAACTACTACGCAATGCTTGCCAGCGGTTTCGATTTTGTATCTTTTTATGAGTTCCAAAACTCCATAAGGCGTAGCCGAAATGTAGGCGGGGAGTCCCTTTGCCATGCGGCCAATATTAATCGGGTGGAATCCATCAACATCTTTGCGGGGGTCGATTGCCTCAATGATTTTATCTACATTGATTTGGGCGGGTAGGGGAAGCTGCACTATGAATCCATCAATATCATCGTCGGCGTTGAGTTGGGCAATTATTTCCAAAACTTCGGCTTCGGTTGAGGTCACATCACGCCTGATGAGGGTTGATTTGAACCCGATTTCTTCGCACGACCTAATTTTGCTCGCTACGTAGGTTTCGCTTGCACCGTTATCTCCGACCAAAATTGCCGCCAAGTGCGGTATTTTTCCGCCCGTTGCTTTTTGTTTTTCTACTTCGGCTTTGAGTTCTTGTTTTACTTGTGCCGAAATAAGTTTGCCATCTATTATTGTCATGGAGTCGATTTCTGATTAAAATGCAAAGGTAACGATGAATTATGAATTATGAGTTTTGATTGCTAAACTATGAGTGATTTTGTTTTTGCTTGATTGTTTGATAATCAATTAGTTAGGTTATTTTTGGGTCTATGTTGAATAGCGTGGGTAATTGAATTTGAGTTTACCAGCAATGAAGTAAATCATGTTGATAAGATTTTTGATATTTCTGAACCCTCTCGCTCTTTTTTTTGCAAGTTGAATTTTTGCATTTATGCTTTCA
>JANNEN010000447.1:0-2094 GCA_031378715.1 Emticicia sp. | reverse complement strand
AAGTCAGATAACGACAAAAACTATGTTTGGTTTCAAAATCAGACGGGGGTTTATTGTCTTGACATAACACTAAAACAGACCGCCAAGATAATGCTTTACGATTCGGTTTCGGCACAAACGATTGAATCACACTTTGTTGATAAAAACGGTAACGGTACGATCGTCTTGAAAGATTCCTTAGAAAATCATTATATCTGCACTTCCCGAGGTACCAATATCAAGATTCATTTCGCACTTTATAAGCCTTTTAGTAGCAATAATGTTAATCCTACTCCCAAAATTTATCATGATAAAAACAGGCTCTTATTTTTTGATGAAAACACATTGTATGAATTAAAAAACAACGAAATAATTCTATTAGACATTTTTAGAAAACCAATTTTTCTTACTGCCAATGATAAAAACTGGGCGGCTATCAACAAAGATAGCCTCAATTATAACGGAATAAAGAAACCTTTAAACCCCTATTTAGTAGAGCGAAATATAATTTTTTACCCTATTTTTGGCAAAAACGCCTTGTATCTCTATACCACAAATAAAATTTGGAAATTCGATGAGCGTAGAAACCGTATGGATAGCGTACAAAGTTTCAAACGTCCAATTGGCCTCTTTTCTCGAAATGATAGCTTGTTCATTGAAGAGTATTTATCAGATTTATACCCAACACGAAATCTTTATTACTTTGACAATGATAAAATTACATTTCTCAAAAACTACTTTACACCAGGCTATAATTATGAGTTCATACTTTCCAAATGGGAAGATAGAAATTTAAAAATTCAGGCATATACCTATTACGGAACAAATATCAGTTTTGAAGATAAAAGACTAAAAAAATACACTATTTTGACGATTTTTCCAAGAAATATCAATTTTTGGTATCCCGAATTGAACTTGATTCAAAAAACTGATTCATCGTATTTATTTCATCTAAAATCAGCCATCAAGAGTTTTTATATCATTTCAAAGCTACGAAAAGATACAACAACGATAGAAGTATTTGAAGAAGTAAAGCAGCTAAACGATAGCTTGATTTTGGCAGGAAATAAAAACCTTTTGAGGATTCTGAATCTTAAAACACTGTCTGCAACGTTTTTTTTGACTTATCCCAAAAACTATGTTTATACTACTATTTTGCCCGATTTTAACAGATTTGTCGTTGGTAAAAAGAATCTGGCTTACGTAAGGGGTTACGGGCAATTTGAGTTAATCCAAGATTTTAGAAACAACAAAGTACCAATTTTAATTACTGAAAAAGGTACTTACTCGCCCGACCGACATTATTTCATTAACGATAGTATCGTTATTATTCCCCAAAATAAATTTTCTGGAAGTGATGTGTATTTATTGGGCAAACAAGATTTATATATTTCGCTCGGCACAACGAGAGATTCGCTTCGTTTGTATGAAGTTTCAACAAGAAAATATCTTTTTATCAAAATAAATCCTGATGATAATTTTCAAAAAATCTGTGTGGTGGGCAACGGGGAGATTATTATTGTGTACCTTGAAAAATTGGTACTTTGGAAAAATGGGGTATTTTCGGTGCTAAAAGAAAATGTTTCGGTTGATATTGTCAATGATAAAGTTGGTAATCCTTGGTTTTTTTTGAAGAAAAATAATAATGCCCAAGTCGAAATAGCTTACTTTTCAAACGGACAGTTAGTTTTAAAATACTTGATAGATAGCCCCAAGTTTAGTTCGTTCAGTATTAATCCTGTAGGAAACGATTTTTTTATCATTGGTACATCGGATAACAGCCGTTTTGTATTCAAGTTAAGCACTAGTGGCGTTAGCGATATACCCACTTTTTGGAGAGGTTCACCCAACAGTTTTTGGGCGGATAATAAAGAAAATATCTACTGCTTGGCTCGGGATAATGATGATAAAATAAAAATATTCTCTTCAAAAAGCCCCAAAAAACCGATTATTGACTTTTTTCCTAAAAGTATTGATAGCAATATCAACTACAGTGTAGTGAACCAAAACGATGATATATACTTTACGAGTTACCTCAACGACCGAACGGCAATTGTCAAATATGTTAAGTCCGCCAATAAATATTACTACATCAATGATGTGAATGTTTTTGGG
>JANNEN010000442.1:0-3769 GCA_031378715.1 Emticicia sp. | reverse complement strand
ACCTTCTTTGCTGAATGCTTCGGGAAACACCAACTTTATTTTTAAAATAAATGGCATAAACAACTCTTACATTGACGAGGTAAATGCCATAGTTACCGCAACAAAACTTAAAGATAGATTGCATAGAATTGAAGAATTAGGTGGAACTTTTGAGTATATTGGTGCTGAAAGGGACATAATGGACTTCAATTTGAAAATGGTAGATAGTGAAATGCCTAAAATAATTGGTCAAATTTTGCTAATTTTCTACAAGGAACGAACATCATCTTTGATAGAAATCACTAATAAACTGTTGGGTAATTCAAAAGACGAAGACCAAAGATTATTATTAACAAGTAAAATTAAAAAACTCTTGATTGATATTTTATTGGGTTTTTTTGCAGGCACAAAATGGAACGGCTCTTACGAAGCAAACGGAACTATCGTAATGAAAAGTAACGGGGATTGTGTAGGCTTTCATATTATTGAATTAGATAACTTGAAAAATTATTTGTTTGAAAATATTAAATTAGACACCCCGTCAACAACAAGACACCGCTTCGGAAAACTATACTTAGAAAAAGACGGAGAACTATATTTTAAACTGAATTTACAACTAAGATTCTAAGATGAAAACCAAACTTCTACTCCTAATCACCTCATTACTAAGCCTTTACGCTTCTGCCCAAAGTTTTGACCCGAAACTCTATAACGCTATGCAATGGCGAATGATTGGCCCGCACCGTGGCGGCAGAACGGTTGGTGCTGTTGGCGTTCCACAAAAACCAAACGTTTTTTATATTGGCGTAAACAATGGTGGCGTCTGGAAAACCGATGATTACGGACATACATGGAAACCGATTTTTGACGACCAGCCAACGGGTTCAGTGGGCGATGTTGCCGTTGCCCCTTCAAACCCAAATGTGATTTATGTAGCCTCAGGCGAGGGAATCCAACGTCCAGATTTGTCGGTTGGAAATGGGATTTACAAATCAAGCGATGAGGGCAAAACTTGGACAAATACGGGACTGTCGGACGGACAGCAAATCGGCGGACTTGCGATTGACCCCAACAATGAAAACATCGTTTTTGCCGCAGTCTTGGGGCACCCCTACGGCCCGAATGCCGAAAGAGGTGTTTATCGGACAAAAAACGGTGGCAAAACTTGGGAGCAAGTATTGTATAAAGATGAAAATACGGGGGCAATTCAGGTAACGATTGACCCAAAAAACTCAAATATTATCTATGCCGATATGTGGGCGGCACGCCAAGGCCCGTGGGAAAACGGTGCTTGGCAAGGCCCCGAATCTGGGCTTTTTAAATCAACCGATGGCGGCACAACTTGGCGTAAACTCACCAACGGCTTACCAACATTCGAGCAGGGTTTAGGTCGCATTGGCTTCGGGATTTCGCCCAGTAATCCTGCAAGAATATATGCTACCGTTGATTCTGAGAAAGAAGGCGGTATTTTCCGCACCGATGACGCTGGCGAATCTTGGATACGAATCAGCCAAGATGTGCGTTTGTGGGGTCGTGGAAGCGATTTTGCCGAAATTAAAGTTCACCCAACAAATCCTGACATTGTGTTTAGTGCTGATGTGGACACTTGGAAATCAGAAGACGGTGGCAAAACCTGGAACGCTTTTCGTGGAGCCCCAGGCGGAGATGACTACCACCGACTTTGGATAAACCCAAATAACCCAGACATTATGCTTTTGGCGGCCGATCAAGGTGCAATCATTACGGTCAATGGTGGTAAAACTTTTTCGTCATGGTACAACCAACCAACAGCACAGTTTTACCACGTTAGTACCGACAATGATTTTCCATACAACGTCTATGGCGGGCAGCAAGAAAGTGGCTCGGTGGGCATTACCTCCCGTGGTAATGACGGCATTATAACGGTTCGAGATTGGCACCCAGTAGGTGTTGAGGAATACGGGTATATTGCCGCCGACCCGCTCGACCCAAATATTATATACGGTGGAAAAATCACAAAATACGATAAACGCACAGGGCAAACCCAAAATATTGCCCCCGAAGCAGTCCGTTCGGGCAAATATCGTTTTGTGCGAACAGCCCCCGTGATGTTTTCGCCCGTTGATAAAAAAACGCTTTATTTTGCAGGAAATATTTTGTTTAAAACCCAAAACGGTGGAGATTCTTGGCAAGAAATTTCACCCGATTTGACCCGAGAAACATACAATGAAATCCCTGTAAATGTAGGCGTTTACGCAACCGAACTTATGAAAAAGATGCCCCGTCGTGGCGTAATTTATGCACTTGCACCTTCACCAATAAATATCAATACGATTTGGGCAGGTACTGACGATGGCTTGATGCACGTAACCAAAAACGGCGGATTGAATTGGACAAAAAGTTTTGATTTTGGTCATTGGTCGAAGGTTTCACAAATTGATGCTGGGCATTTTGATATAAACGTAGCTTATGTGGCCATAAACAGAATCAGATTAGATGACCAAAAACCGCACATCTTCCGCACAAAAGACGGCGGAAAAACTTGGCAAGAAATCGTAAAAGGCTTACCGAACGAGCCAATAAACACCATCAGAGAAGACCCAAGCAAGCAAGGATTACTTTTTGCTGGTTCGGAAAATGCCGTTTATGTATCGTTCGATGATGGCGAAAATTGGCAAACACTTCGCCTAAATATGCCCGCCACAAGCATCAGAGATTTGGTCATTAAAGATGATGATATTGTCATTGGAACGCACGGACGCAGTTTTTGGATTTTAGATGATATTACGCCATTACGCCAAATTTCGAGTGATATGGCCAAAAATGAGGCGATTTTATACAAACCCCAAAACACTTATCGGGTACGATTTAGCACCTATACCGACACACCAATTACACAAGAAGAACCACAAGGGCAGAACCCACCCGATGGGGCGATTATAAATTATTTCTTGAAAGAAAAAGCAAATTCGCCCGTTACACTCGAAATTTTCGATGCGTTGGGAAAATCAATTCGCAAATTTTCAAGTGAGGATAAACCTTACAAAATCCCCGATTTGAATATTCCATTATATTGGATTCGTCCGCAACAAATTCTATCAGCCGAGTCGGGTTCGCACCGTTTTTTGTGGGATTTGCACTATGCACCACTCAACCTTCCGCCAAATTACCCGATTTCGGCAGTTTATCAAAATACTGCCCCCGATGCCACTTCGCCTTGGGTTTTGGCAGGAAATTATGTGGCAAAACTATCAGTTAATGGCAAAACTTACACCCAAAACTTCACCGTAAAAATGGATCCCCGAGTAAAAACTTCCACAATAGATTTGAAAACCCAGCATGATTTATCGGTAGCCGCTTATGAAGGCCGAATCAAAATTCAGACTGAATTAGACAAAATGAAAAATTTACGCCAAAGAATCCGAATGACCGAAGAAGGTGTGAAAGCCTTTGATGCAAAAGAAACAGATTTAAAGAAAACTCAAGCAGGATTAGCGGCAGTGCATAATATTTTTCAAGATGCCGATATAAAGCCTACCATACAAACGATGAAAACAACCAAAGAGCTTTTAGAAAAAATGAAAAATTTACTGAAATAAAAGGCTTATTTAATAACAAAATTTTGTGTTATTTAGCAGTATTTTTTTTTTAAAATGCACTATTCCAATACTAAAGAAAATTAGTTAAAAAAGTTTATACTAACGTGTGCGTGTGCGACCTTTGCAAAATGAACTATACTGAACTCCAAAAAAACGATAAATCTTTTTTATCTCTAACCAGCCTTCACGTGGCTGAATTTGAATATCTGTTG